>NZ_CP028561.1:1278570-1598213 GCF_002165255.2 Acinetobacter sp. WCHA45
ATCATGATCCTGTAATTGTTGATCTTGATATGAGTGATGCCGAGAATAAACCTTCACCGTCAAATACTTCATCGGGGAGTTTTGGATGGTTATCGATCTTAGGTCTTTTGGGTCTTGCAAGTTTTTCCAAGCGCTCGAGAAAAGATAAAGTGTGATCTATGCAAAAAGAGGAGGATAGAAGTAATCTATTCTCCTCAAAAAAATGATCTATTTGAGCAGGATATATACGATGATAATAAAAAGTTGACATAAGACTACTTGCAAAATCATGTAATTTCACTAATAGTCAGATCATTCAGTATTTTTTACTTTTTTTGACAAATTTGTGGAAACACATTTTGCAAATTATGGTAAAGCATTTTAGAACATAAGAGTTAGATAACAAGGATCAATTATGAAGTTGTATTACTCACCTGGTGCTTGCTCATTGGCAGCACACATTATTTTAAATGAAATAAATGTAGATTTTGATTTAGAACGCGTTGATCTAAAAACACATAAAACCTCGAAAGGGGTAGATTATTATGAAATTAACCCGAAAGGTTATGTTCCAGCTTTAGAGATTAATCCTGGTTTAATCTTAACTGAGAACGTTGCAATTTTACCGTTTCTGGCACAACACGATCCTAAACAGGATTTAATCCCACCATCGGGCATGGGGCGTGCCAAAGTCCTTGAATGGTTAGGTTATTTAAATTCTGAGTTGCATGATGCTTATGCAGTTTTCTTTAGTGGTAAGTTAACGGATGATGAAAAAACCAAAGCATATGCTGAGGTAGATCGTTTACTGAAATATATCGACAATTATTTAGCTGAATCAGAATATGATTATTTAGTGGATGATAATTTTGGTCCAGCAGATGCGTATTTATTTGTACTTACAAATTGGTCAAATCATATTGAACACGATTTAACACCATATATTCATATTATCGCTTTGCGTAATAAAGTCGCTGAACGTCAGTCGGTTCAAATTGCAATGCGTGATGAAGGATTACTCGGTTAGTTTTCTCTGCATTAAAAAAGCCTCTGTGATCAGAGGCTTTTTTATAATTAAAAGATTATTGTTGCGCTTTTTCTTTTACATCAGCAGCGCCGCTTTCAACTGCACCAGCAACTTTAGCAGTTGCATCACGTGCAGCGGCTTCAGTTTTTGCAGCAGCTTCAGCAGTTGCATGAGCAGTATGATCAGCAGCAGCATCGATTTGATCAGCAGCAGTATCAACTGCTGTAGCTACATTGCTTGTTGCAGCATCAGCAGCATTTTTCACATCAGCGCCAGCTTGTTCAGCAGCGTTTTCTAAATGTTCGCCAGTAGTTGCCCCAGTTTCAGGCGCTTTATCTTTATTACAGCCTACAAGTGCAACAGTAGCAGCGAGACCTAATGCAACAAGTAATTTATTCATTTTCATGTTTCCTTTTCTTCGTGGCATCCAATAGGTATGGATAGCGAAAATATAAACATAAACTGTATGAATAATAAAGTTGAAAATTTGTTGATAACTTGTAAAAACACGCACTTACATTTTTGAAATGTAAATGCGTGCACATGTTTTTAGATTATTTTAAACATCAGAGCGAATCATATAATCAAAAGCGGATAGAGACGCTTTGGCACCTTCACCTGTCGCGATGATGATTTGCTTGTAAGGCACGGTGGTACAGTCACCCGCAGCAAATACACCTTTGACATTGGTTTCATTACGATCATTGATTACAATCTCACCACGATTGCTGAGTTCAACCGCACTGTTCTTCAAGAAATCTGTGTTTGGTAATAAACCAATCTGCACAAAGATTCCTGCGAGCTCAACTGTATGTTCAACATCAGTCGCGCGATCTTTATATTTCAATGCCGTCACTTGAGCACCATCTCCGACCACTTCAGTACTGAGCGCATTCAAAATCACAGTGGTATTTGGCAAGCTGTTTAATTTGTCTTGCAACACTTGATCTGCACGAAGCTTGGTATCAAACTCAACCAACGTCACATGCTCCACAATTCCTGCAAGGTCAATCGCTGCTTCTACACCAGAGTTACCGCCACCAATCACCGCAACACGTTTGCCTTTGAATAATGGGCCATCACAGTGTGGGCAGTACGCCACACCACGGGTACGGTATTCCGCTTCACCCGGTACATTCATTTCTCTCCAACGTGCGCCTGTTGAAAGAATAATGGTTTTCGATTCAAGCTTAGCCCCATTTTCCAATTCAACTTCAACCAGACCATTGGCTGTCTGATCTGCACCTGTGATCTTGCTGACACGTTGTAAATTCATGATATCCACACCGTACTCACGTACGTGTGCTTCCATATCTTGAGCAAACTTTGGACCTACAGTTTTTTGAACCGTGGTGAAGTTTTCAATGTCCATGGTATCCATGACCTGACCACCAAAGCGTTCAGCCACGATACCTGTTTTGATCCCTTTACGTGCTGCATAAATCGCTGCTGTACCACCTGCAGGGCCACCACCAATCACCAATACATCAAAAGCATCTTTGGCATTGAGTGCTGCGGCATCTTTTTCAGCTGAGTTGGTATCTAGCTTCGCCACGATTTCTTCCAAAGTCATACGACCTTGTCCAATATGTTCATTGTCTTGAAACACCATCGGTACAGCTAAGATTTTGCGTTCTTCGACTTCTTCTTGGAAGAAACCACCATCAATCATGGTCGCCGTTGTATTCGGGTTATAGATTGCAATCAAGTTGAGTGCTTGAACCACATCTGGACAGTTATGGCAGCTCAATGAAACAAACACATCAAAGTTTGCTTTTAAATTTAAGCCTTTGATCTGGTTCAAGACTTCATCAGAGACTTTAGGCGCGTAACCTGATACTTGTAATAAAGCCAAGATCAAAGAGGTAAACTCATGTCCCATCGGTAAACCAGCAAAGAACACACGTGGTTGTTCACCTGCTTTAGCTACACCGAAACTCGGACGGCGAGCGTTTGAACCGTCAAAACGCGCCGTAACTTGGTCAGAAAGTTCTGCAATTTCAGTCACGAGTTCTTTGATTTTTGCAGCTTTGTCTGATTCATCTAAAGCCGCAACTAACTCGATTGGACTTTCTAAACGTTCTAAGTAAGCTTTTAATTGAGTTTTAATATTTTGATCTAACATGTATTTCTCCAAATTCTAAGCAGTTCAAGTCAGCTAAATTCATTCGATGAAGCTATAGTACGCAAAACTAACAAATAGGTAAAACAGTATGTTTTTATAAATTTAATCGGATTTTTGAATTTTAATATATATTTGTGGAACTTTTGTGCGTATATGAGCATAAAAATTTGAATCAAATAGAACTTGTTATATAACTGCAATTATTTCATAGCATATATAAGGAAGCAGCAAATGGTATTACAACGTGGTATTTATCAACACTACAAGGGTCAAATTTATCAGGTATTTAATGTTGCTAGACATAGCGAAACTGAGGAACAACTTGTTGTATATCAATGTTTATATGGTGATTATTCAATGTGGGTGCGTCCATTATCGATGTTTGTTGAAACAGTTGAACTTGAAGATGGGCAAGTTATTCCACGTTTTAAATTAATACAAGCGACTTAAATTTGAACTTTTGCTTTTGAGTATTACGGAGACAAGACATGACGAGCACCGTTTTTTTACAACGTATTGCTGATTTATATGATGAATTTAAGCAACATGATGCTCGGCAGTCTGATCGTTTAAGACGTTACCGAAATATTGAAGCTGAATCTGCTAAGTTACTTGGGATGTTAGTACGTACTCAGCAATCAAAGCAGATTTTAGAAATTGGAACATCGACGGGATATTCAACCTTATGGTTGGCTGAGGCTGCAAAATCGGTCGGAGGTAAAGTTCAAACCCTAGAGATCAATGCTTTCCGAAGTGCTCAAGCCAAGAAATATGCTGAAGAATTTGGATTAGAGCGTTTTATTGATTTTTGGGTCGGCGATGCCTCAGATTATTTGGCACAAACGACTCAATCCTATGATCTAATTTTGTTAGATGCAGAGCGTGGCTGCTATGTGAGTTACTGGAATGATTTAAAACGTCTATTGCAGTTCTCGGGTAATACTTTGATCGTTGATAATGTGATTTCGCATGCTGCTGAGGTCAAAGATTTTCTTGAGTTGATTAAAGCAGATGAAAATTATATGAGTACTGTTTTACCTGTAGGTGCAGGTTTATGTCTGGTTGTCTTGAAGTAGATACCTTTGATTTTGATGTTTTAAGCGATAGCTCTGCGGACTACAACCTAATACTTTGTTAAATGCACGAGTAAAGTTGGCAGGGTTCGAATAGCCTAATTCGTAAGCAATATGGGTGATGGTAAAATTTGAATTTTCTAATAAATCAATTGCTCGCTCAGTACTAATTTTTTGTTTCAAAGCTTGAAATTCAACTCCTTGTTGCTGCAAATAACGTTGTAAAGTTTTAGTAGAAATATTTAGAACTTGAGCGCATTCAGTTAATGTTGGAATCTGATGGGCTTGTCTTAACATCATGCTGACCCATTCAACAATTTCACCTTGATGATAAATTTTTTGAATCTGTTCCTGACAACGTTGTTCAACCACTTTTAGGCTATGAGCATCCGCCAAAGGTAAGGGTAGTGCCAGTTGTTGTTGATCAATCACGACGCGTATACCTGATGTCCATGTGTAATTAAAATGAAAATTTGCTTTAACGAGATGTATATAGCGTTCAGCATAAACAGGCTCGGGTATACTTAAATAAATTTGGTAACGTTGTAATTGTTGTCCTGCAAGTTCTAATAAGCTGTAATAAAATCCAACGGCAATTGCTTCAATATGAAATGCTAAACATTGCTTATTCATTTGCAAGATTGGTTCAAGTAATAACTCAACCTTATGTTGATTAGCTGGAAATTGAATCGATAGCTTAAAGCTTGGCATAATTAGCCGAAAATATTGTGCGATTAATCTCAATGCATGTTCTAAATTTGGACTGGTCATTAATGCATATCCAACCAAACTATGCGAACTGAGTTTTAGATTTTTACCGAGTTCAAAAGCCAAATCTTCTGTGTTAGGTAGGCTCAGGCCAAGTGCAATAAATTGTTCAATTTGTTGAATTGATAAAAGTTCAGTTTTAGAGAGTTCGTTATGAAATGCGTTTAATACCTCATTATCATATTGATGAGTGCCAATCAGAATTTCGATCAACCGCAAGTAATAACGAGACGGAATAACAGGGATTTGCTGTCTTTGCACAATAAAAAACCACTAAAGTCTTATAATGATAATATCAAGTCTTAAAATGATAATATAGAGTGGCTGCATAAGAACACAATCAATTCAAGCAAAACATTTTGTGTTTGATTGAGGAGTTTCTAATGAATATGCATTCTCAACTGGATGTAGAGCAAGCAACAACAACTTTTAAAGATAAAAAACGTCATTTGTGGTTATTGGGTTTGGCAGTACCGACCATTGCAATGAGTGGTTTAGCGGGTTATCAATTTGGACCGAAAAAAACCAAAAAATTCTTTGCCTCTTTTGGCCCATTATTTATTCATGGTGTTATTCCTGCACTGGATAAGTTAATTGGTGAGGACACAGAAAATCCACCACTTGATGCGATTGCAGATTTAGAAGCTGATCCATATTATTCTCGAATTGTTAAACTTTTTATTCCATTGCAATATGCGACCAATATTTACGGCACTTATTTGGCAAGTCGTAAAGGTACATCACTTGCAGATCAAGCGTTATTGGGTACGTTGGTGGGGATGGTGAATGGTATTGCCATCAATACGGCGCATGAATTGAGTCATAAAAGTGGTCGTCTCGAACATTATTTATCACATTTGGCATTAGCTCCATCGGGCTATAATCACTTCCGTATTGAGCATCCATATGGTCATCACCGCCGTGTTGCAACGCCAGAAGATCCAGCATCATCTCGACTTGGTGAAACTTTCTGGAAATTTTTACCGCGTACAGTGATTGGTAGTTTCAAATCTGCGATCGAAATTGAGAAAAATCGTTTAGAGCGTAAAAAATTGCCATTCTTCTGTAAAGAGAATGAATTGATTCATGGTTGGGCGATGTCTGCCGTGTACCATGCTGCTATGTTTAGCAAATTTGGAGTGCGTTCAGCACCGTTCCAAGTGACACAGGCTGCCTATGCAATTACTTTGTTTGAATCAGTAAATTATATTGAGCATTATGGTTTAAAACGTGAAAAGAAAGCCAATGGTCAATATGAGCGTACTTTACCTGAGCATAGTTGGAACAATAACAATGTAGTGACTAATTTGTTCTTGTATCAATTACAGCGTCACTCAGATCATCATGCAAATCCAACACGTAGCTTCCAAACGCTACGTCATTTTGAAAATGCACCACAGTTACCAGCGGGCTATGGAGCGATGATTTTACCAGCCTTTATTCCTTCATGGTGGTCAAAAATTATGGATGATCGAGTAGTAGAGCATTACAAAGGCAATATGGAGAAAATTAATATTCATCCAGACGCAAAAGAAAAAATATTAGAGAAGTATGCTGAACAAGTTGAAGTCGAAGCTGCTTAATCAATTTAAATAAAAAAACCAACCTTAATCTAGGCTGGTTTTTTTATTTATGAGGCTAAAAGATAAAGTCGTTTAAAATGCAGATCAAACTCAAGGTATTTATGGACAAAAGCAGTCTTATCAGTTGTGCGTAGCAAATTGTCATAGATAAATTCTGGAACAGGATGATAAAGCTCGGCTGTGCCATTGCTGTAAAAAATTTTTAAGTAGCGTGAAGAAATATCATATTTCCAAAAGGTTACAACAACAGTTTTTTCCATATATTTTCCCCCATTTTAGTTTGATCATTTAGTACATACGAAAAACTCTTTATGTTTCATAATTTGACATTACTCCATGTAAAGCAGGCTGACAATTGATAAATGAATTTCGTTATAAATTTATAAGTATAAGAATTGTAAAAAATTTACTATTAAATCGAGATCGATGTATCGCAAAAATGTGAGCAAATGACAAATAAAAAGAAACCACTCTTTTAGAGTGGTTTCTTTTCAACATTGTTAAATCTAAAAATTAGATTTTACCAACGAGATCGATCGATGGAGCAAGAGTTGCTTCACCTTCTTTCCATTTAGCAGGGCAAACTTCGCCTGGGTGGCTTGCTACGAATTGAGCAGCTTTAAGCTTACGTAAAGTTTCTGAAACATCACGTGCAATTGCATTGTCATGAATTTCAGCAGTTTTAATTACGCCTTCTGGGTTGATGATGAACGTACCACGTAAAGCTAAACCAGCTTCTTCGATATGCACATCAAAAGCACGTGTTAATTGATGTGTAGGATCGCCAACTAATGGGAATTGAGCTTTACCTACAGCAGGAGAAGTTTCGTGCCATACTTTGTGAGAGAAATGAGTATCAGTTGTTACGATATAAACTTCTGCACCAGCTTTTTTGAATTCTTCGTAGTTCTCAGCAGCATCTTCAACTTCAGTAGGACAGTTGAAAGTAAATGCAGCAGGCATAAAAATAAGAACAGACCATTTGCCTTTAAGATCAGCATCAGTGACTTGAATGAATTCACCGTTACGGAATGCATCAGCTTTAAATGGTTTAACTTCAGTATTAATTAAGCTCATCATTGTCTCCATGATTGAGGTTTTATTGAGAGGCTAATGCCTTATTTGTTTACGAGGTTAAGAATAAATAATTTTTAGTTATTGGGGAAATAGTATTTTTACATGACTAAAATCGGAAAATTGAATGAATCAATATAAAACGATTTTCACCCTAAGATATAAGCCTATTTGACTCCAATAAGATGAAGCAAATATGACGAATACCTAAAACTAACTTGCATAACAACATGCAGTCGATAGTATTAAAATTCAAGGGTAAAATTGAAAAAATCTAAAAAATATAGACAAAACCAAGATATACACTTAGATTTTTACCTATGTTTTGCTTGGTTTAAAAATAAGAAAATGCAAAAGTACCCCTGTGTATCAATTGAATAGTGCATGTTTTTGAAAAGAACTAAAAGTGGTTGCTTTGCATAGCAACACTTTAAGGCGTAAAATAGCTGATTAGTTTATTTTCTAGGAAAGCTGTTCAGTGCAGAGTCATTTAAATGTAGATCAATGGGTTATGGCACGTGACCGTCACCGTTTAAATCGACTGCGCAAAGATAAAAAAACACCACCAGCAGAAATCGAAAAACTTTTTCAACAGTCTAACCACAAAGTCAAACAACGCTTAGCGCGTATTCCCCAAATTAAACTCAATCAAGATTTACCTGTTACTCAGTATGCAGATCGTTTGATTGCCGCAATACAAAAGCATCAAGTGATTATTGTGGCGGGTGAAACAGGTTCGGGTAAAACCACACAGTTACCACAAATTGCTATGCTTGCTGGTCGTGGTCTCACTGGGATGATTGGGCATACTCAGCCGCGACGTTTAGCTGCTCGTAGTGTCTCGCAACGTATTGCAGAAGAAGTTGGGCAGAAACTGGGTGAGGCGATTGGCTTTAAAATCCGTTTTAATGAGCAGGGATCGCAAGATTCTATCGTGCGTTTGATGACGGATGGTATTTTGTTGGCTGAGCTGACGAACGACCGCTTCCTTTCAAAATACGATACCATCATTATCGATGAAGCCCATGAGCGTTCACTGAATATCGATTTCATCATGGGTTATCTCAAACAGTTATTACCAAAGCGTCCTGATTTAAAAGTAATCGTGACGTCAGCGACTTTAGATGTAAATCGTTTTAGCCAATACTTTAATGATGCACCGATTTTTGAAGTAGAAGGGCGCAGCTTCCCTGTTGAAGTACGTTATCGTCCAATTTCGGAACTCAGTATTATTGGTAGTGATGATGATGAGTTTGATGATTTTGAAGAGAACTTACCACGTGCTGTTGTACAAGCGGTCGAAGAGTGTTTTGCCGATGCTGAGAGTAAAGGGCATCCAGAACATGCTGATATCTTGATTTTTGCCAGCACTGAGCAAGAAATCCGAGAATTACAAGAAACCTTACAAAAATATGGTCCTCGGCATACTGAAGTGTTGCCTTTATATGCACGTTTGGCACTCGCCGAGCAGCAAAAGATTTTCAGTCCAAGCGGCAAAGGTCGCCGTATCATTATTGCAACCAACGTTGCTGAAACAGCATTAACCGTTCCTAATATTCGGTATGTGATTGATAGCGGTTTTGCTCGTATTTCACGTTATAACTACCGTTCACGTGTGCAACGCTTACCGATTGAAGCGATTTCACAGGCAGCAGCCAATCAGCGTAAGGGTCGTTGTGGTCGTATTGCTGCGGGTGTGTGTATTCGTCTATACAGTGAAGAAGATTTTTTAAGTCGTCCTGAGTTTACCGAACCAGAGATCAAACGGACGAACTTGGCTTCTGTAATTTTACAAATGCAAAGTCTTGGTTTAGGTAGTTTAGAAGATTTTGACTTTATTGAGCCACCTGATTTTCGTTTGGTGAATGATGGGCGCAAGCTCTTGATTGAGTTAGGTGCATTAAGCGAACGTAAGAATGATTTAACTAAAGTCGGTCAAATGATGGCACGCATGCCGATTGATCCACGATTAGCTCGTATGCTGATTGGTGGCGCTCATTTTGGTGTGCTGAAAGAAACATTGATTATTGTCAGTGCCTTGGCGATTCAAGATCCACGAGAACGACCTGCCGATAAACAGATGCAGGCTGATCAGAAGCATGCTTTATTCAAAGAAGCGGATTCAGACTTTTTATTCTATTTAAAACTTTGGAATACGCTGCAAACCAGTCCTGATACGCAGTCTGAAAACAAGCGCCGTCAATTTGCGCGTCAACATTTTTTAAGTTGGTTACGTTTACGGGAATGGAAGCAAACCCATCAACAATTAGTTGAGTTGGCTGAAGGATTAAAGCTGAGCTTTAATGAAAAGGCAGCCAATTATGAAAATTTACATCGTGCTTTGTTAACAGGTTTACTGTCATTTATCGCCAATAAAACCGATGAACGTAATACCTTTATGGCGGTACGTCAGCAGAAAGCCAAAGTATTTCCTGCCAGTACACTGCATAAGACCAATACTGCTTGGGTGATGGCATTTGAGATGGTGGAAACTTCTCAAGTGTATTTACGAACTTTAGCAAAAATTGATCCTGAGTGGATTTTATTAGCTGCACGTGAGCTATTGAAATATCACTATTTCGAACCACATTGGTCGAAAAAAGCAGGCATTGTGAATGCCTATGCGCAAATTTCATTGTTTGGTTTAATTATTGAACCAAAACGTATGGTGAATTTTGAGAAAGTTGATCAAGCCGCGGCACATGAAATCTTTTTACGGGATGCCTTAACGACTGGTAATTTGGGTATTACACCGCCATTTTTAAAACACAACTTACTTAAACTTGAAGAAGTTGAGCGAGTTGAAGATAAACTGCGTCGTCGTGATTTAGTGGTCGATGAAGAAACTATTTATCAATTTTATGCTGAAAAAGTGCCAGAGGAAATTGCTAGCCGCCGTAGTTTTGAAGATTGGCGTGCAACAGTAGAGCCAGATCATCCGCGTTATCTTTTTGTAGAAGACGATGCGTTATGGATGAATGATCGGCCAACCACACAGCAATTCCCAGATTATTTACATAATGGACAATTGCGTTTAGCTGCGAGCTATCGTTTTGATCCAAGCCATGATGAAGATGGTGCAACGGTTAAAATTCCTGTGCAGGCTTTGCCACAAGTAGATGAAAAACAATGGTCATGGGGGATTCCTGGGTGGCGTCAGGATTTAATTGAGGCTTTGCTCAAGGCGTTGCCTAAAGACAAACGTCGTAATTTAGTCCCGATTCCAGATACTGCGAAAAAACTGATGCAAGGTGTTGATGCAGTACATTTACGTGAGCATTTATTTAGTTATTTAGCTTTTGCTCTGCGTGGTGAGCAAATTACTGAAAAAGATTTTTCTTTTGAACGTATTGACCAGTATCTGGTGCCTTTTATTAAAGTTATGGATGAAAAAGGCAAACTCATTGCGCAAGGACGTGATTTATACGAACTCAAAGCGCGTTGTCGTGTCGAAACTCATCGTCCTGTGAAGCAGCAAAAGGGTGAGTTCCAGACTTTTCCTGAAAATTTTGTATTTGAAGCATCTCAAAAAGTCACGGGTGTGGTCGTAAAGCAATATCAGGCTTTGGTTCCAAGTAAAGTTTTTGCTGAACTTGATGTTAAAGATGAGTCGGGTGTGGTGATTCAAACCTTTAATGATCAGGATGAAGCAATTAAGCAACATCGTGAAGGCGTGATTCGTCTTTTACACATGCAATTGGGGGATTTAATTCGTCAATTGAAAAAACAGATTTCCAAACCATTAGCTTTGGCATATTCGCCTTTAGGTGATCGGGCGAAGTTGGAACAAATGCTGGTTTATGCAACCTTACAAGTTTCAATAAAAACCTTGCCTAAAGATACAGCGGAATTTAATCAGCTAATGGCTGATGTAAAAAAGCAATTCTTAGCAGATGGTCAAAAAGTTTTAATTGATATTACTGAGATTTTTACTCAATGGCAGCAAATTCGTCGCGAGTTATTGGTTTTAGATCAGGATATCTTTGGTCGAAGTGTGGATGACATAGAAGACCAACTTGATTTAATGTCGTTGGCGAACTTTGTCTACAGTAAACCTGTTGCGATTTGGCAGGAATACCCACGGTTTTTAAAAGCATTGCTATTGCGTTTGGATCGTTTGCCAAATAATCTACAACGTGACCTCGCTGCAATTGACGATGTTGATCCATGGATGGACAAAGTATTTAAATTTAAAAATGATCCTAAAATCAAAGAATTGTATTTGATGTTGGAAGAACTTAGAATTTCCTTGTTTTCTCAACCGATGAAAACAAAGATGCCAATTTCACCAACTAGATTGCAAAAACTATGGGATCGATTAGCAATCGGTTAAACTGAGCAATAATGAAAGTTATAAGCATTCTTTACAGGAGTTTTACATGGGCATTCGTATAACAGGTACAGGGTTATTTCACCCAACCGAATCTATTTCTAATGAAGAGTTGGTTGAAAGTTTAAATGCTTATGTAGAACAATTTAATCAAGAAAATGCTGAGCAAATTGCTGCTGGCGAGATCGAAGCATTGCGTGGTTCAAGCCCAGAATTTATTGAAAAAGCTTCTGGCATCCAACGTCGTTATGTGGTCGAAAAATCCGGTATTCTTGACCCAAAACGCTTACGTCCACGTTTACAAGAGCGTAGTAATGATGAACTTTCACTTCAAGCGGAGTGGGGCGTCATTGCTGCAAAACAAGCGATGGAAAATGCAGGTGTTACCGCAGAAGACATCGATGTTGTTATCTTAGCTTGTTCAAATATGCAACGTGCCTACCCAGCGGTTGCAATTGAAATTCAGTCAGCTTTGGGTATCCAAGGTTATGCTTATGACATGAATGTGGCTTGTTCTGCTGCAACATTTGGTTTGAAGCAAGCCTATGATGCAGTGAAATGTGGCGCACGCCGTGTATTATTACTCAATGTTGAAATTACCTCAGGTCATTTAGACTACCGTACCCGTGATGCACATTTCATTTTCGGTGATGTTGCAACGGCTTCAATTATCGAAGAGACTGAAACTAAATCAGGCTATGAAATCCTAGATATTCATTTATTTACTCAATTCTCAAATAACATTCGTAATAACTTTGGTTTCTTAAACCGCAGTGAAGATGCTGTGGTTGATGACAAATTGTTCCGCCAAGATGGTCGTAAAGTTTTTAAAGAAGTTTGCCCATTGGTTGCAAAAATTATTACTGCACAGTTAGAAAAACTTGAATTAACTCCTGAACAAGTGAAGCGTTTCTGGTTGCACCAAGCCAATGCCAATATGAATGAGCTGATTTTAAAATTGGTTGTTGGTAAAGATGCTGATTTAGAACGCGCACCTATTATTTTAGATGAGTTTGCTAACACTTCTTCTGCCGGCGTAATTATTGCGATGCATCGTACAGGTGAGCAAGTCAATAATGGCGAATATGCTGTGATCTCTTCATTTGGTGCAGGATATTCGGTTGGTTCGATTATCGTACAAAAACATATTGCTTAAATTTTATAGGCAAAAATAAAAAACCGCATCAATGATGCGGTTTTTTTTGATTTCAGCTTATTTAAGTAAGATCGCTAGGTCGATGACTTGTGGAGTCGTGTTACCACCAATAGTTGAAGCTGCTAGATTTGGTGTTCCATCCACATTAATTGCTAAACGTGCTCTTGGAGTTGTAATAGTCGTGTCACTATTTAGATCTATGCGATATAACACAGAAGGTCCAGAAGCACCTGAGACTGCTGCTAAAGCTAAGCCATTATCACCACCCGCAATATCAAAGCCATTATCTATACCTAAGTTGACTCCTAAATTACCGATCAGGTTTAATGTGCCTGCGTTTGGTGGATTCTGTTTAGTGAGAGTTTTGCCTGTTTGATCAAGATCAAATAGTTCAGTAGCAAGCGTTGAAATTGGTGTGGCAAAACTATTGGTATATGCAGCAGCAGTAACTTTAGCCTCAGAAATCCCATTAATATCACCATCTTTTATAGTATCGCCAGTGTCGACGTTAATTCTTAAGTTCTGTCCAGTATTGCTGATTACGCGGAGTCGATCTGCTGTAGGGTTGAAATCAACTGCGAAACTTGTTCCATCTAATGTTGTGAAACTACTACCCGTCGCAGGTTTGAGTGAGGTAATCAGGTTAGCCATTCCTGTATCTGTATTTATAGTATACAAGTTTGCTTTATTGGTAAGACCATAAAGTTTTCCAGAATTGGTCGTAGTAGTTCTGAGTCTGTAATCAATTCCAACAAATTTCTCATCAACGAGTAAACCTGTGATGGTTTTTTCCATAACCGCATTTGGATTATTCAAAGCAAAGTTCAATAATTTATTATTGGCTGTCAATCCATAAGCTTGAGCGGTGGCATCACTTGCTCTTTTTAATGCGATACCGCGAATTCCCATGCTATTAAAGTTACTATTTAGGTCACCAGATGCAAAAATGGCATCATTGCTTGTTCCTACGTTTGCTAGATTAAGTTGAAAGAATTTATAACCACCAGTATTGAGTTTTAGCGCTGCGAAGCCGACGTTACTCACAGGATCGATGTCAAATCCACCACCGCCATTAATGTTTATATTTGCTCCCAACACAGCTGAAACACCCAATGTTCCAGCATTCGCATTTTGTAAATAAATTCGATCAGAATTTTGGTCAATACTATAGAGCTTGGTTGAGCCAGTACCGTCAAATGCATTGGTGTATGCTCCTGCAATGACTGCTGGGCTACTAGCAGTTAAACTAAGGGTGCCATCTGTAATTGTGGCACCAGTATCAACATTTATTCGTAAGTTCTGTCCTGTGTTGGTCATGACTCGTAGACGATCTGCGACTGGGTTGAAATTAACTGTAATTAAATCGGCATCACCCATAATTTTACTAAAAGAGGCATTTCCGTCAGTCGTATCATTTGGATCAGCAACAAGTTTTTTTACAAAAGTGGCAACGCCTGTAGATGGATTGAGGGTATAGATATTTCCTAATAAACCCACTGCATAAAGTTTTCCATCTTTCGGACGATAATCGATTCCAACGAGTTCATCATCTGTTTGTAGACCTGTTATTTTAAGATTTGACACGATTTTATTTGGCATCATTCGATCAATTGAACTGATCATACCGTTGTTTGTTAAGATTAATGTGTCACCTGTATGAGTATTTGTAGTTTCTGTATCGTTGTTAGAATCATTATTACAACCCAATAATATTAGGCTACCCAGAGTTGCTGCGGTCAAAGTTAATACTCGTTTATTCATAGTCGTTTATCCTGATACATATTTTGGTTATAAGAAGCTTTTGAGAAGGATTCCCTGTTATTTATTAACTCTGAGCTTCTTGTGATTGGATTGCTGTAATGGGGGTCTAGCCTTAGAAAAAGATTTCGACTTTTATTTTTAAATGAATAATTTAAAAATCTTATAATTACTTTTATTAGATTAAGTGGGGCAAGGTTAAAAGTAAACTAGTGTTTTTAAGTGATTTTTTCGTATTTGAGTTTTGAGTTGTAATTATTCACACTAATTTCACGGCAGCTATGAAACTCTAGATTATCAAAGTAATTGTTATGAAAAAATATAATCTTTAAAACTCAAAAATAAAAAATCGAGAGATTTTAAAACTCTCTCGATTTCAATATATTTATTGCTTACGCTTCGACAGTTTGTACTGTGATTTTTTTTGCAGGATCGACTTTACGGCGTACCGCTGGAACAGGTTCACCATAATACTGGCGGTCCGCAAAGTAGCTTGAACGAACCATCGGCGCTGACCAAATATTTCTAAAACCTAATTTACGACCATGTTCAGCATAACGCTCAAACTCTTCTGGTGTAACAAAACGATCAATCGGTGCATGCTGTTTAGAAGGTTGTAGATATTGACCAATAGTCACGTAATCTACGTCGTGCGCACGAAGATCATCGAGTAAAGCAATCACTTCCTCTTCTGTTTCACCAATCCCCACCATCAAACCACATTTCGTTGGTACGTCAGGACAGTATTCTTTAAACATTTTTAAAAGATTTAAAGAATGTTGATAGTCAGAACCTGGGCGCATTGCTTTGTATAAGCGAGGAACAGTCTCGATATTATGATTGAAAACATCAGGTGGACATTCGGTCATGATGCGTAAGGCAATATCCATACGCCCACGGAAATCTGGAACTAAAATTTCTAATAAAGTTTTTGGACTGAGTGTGCGAGCTTCTTTAATACAATCCACAAAGTGTTGAGCACCACCATCTAATAGATCATCACGGTCTACAGAAGTAATCACTGCATACTTAAGACCTAAGTTAGAAATGGTTTCAGCCATGTGGCGTGGTTCATCAGGGTCTAATACATTTGGCCGACCATGTGCCACGTCACAAAACGGGCAACGGCGAGTACAAATATCGCCCATAATCATAAAAGTCGCAGTACCACCACCAAAACACTCTGGAAGGTTAGGGCAGGCAGCTTCTTCACAAACAGTATGGAGTTTTTGCGAACGTAGAGTTGTTTTTATACGCTGAACCTCTTCAGGTGCAGTCATTTTGACGCGAATCCAGTCTGGTTTACGAGGCACTTCAACCGTAGGTATAACTTTTACAGGAATTCTTGCGACTTTATCAGCGCCACGAAGTTTTATGCCCTGTTCAGGTTTACGGTGTTCAGACATATTATTTTCTACAACCTATTGCTTGAGATATTCGATTATTATAGTCAAATTTATTGGTTTATAGGATGAATTAGGTATTCATTTTGAAAATGTGAATATATAAAAATATATGGTTGAGAAATACATCAAGCCATAGCATATTAGTTATCATATATATAGAAGTAAATAGCGAAGAGACAAAGGAGCTTTGAATGCCACGTAAGAAAGAGGTCGTTGGTGGGAATGTTGTAAAATTTGATGCAGTAATTCTCGGTTCTGGCCCAGCTGGTGAAGGCGCGGCAATGAAGCTAGCTAAAGCAGGTAGACGTGTAGCGATCGTTGATATACGTGATCAACTTGGTGGTAATTGTGCTCACGTAGGAACAATTCCGAGTAAAGCATTACGTCAAACAGTATCAAGTATTATTCGATATCAACGTGACCCAATGTTTCAAAAGGTCGGTGAGTGGAAACAATTCACCATGAAACAAGTGCTACGTAATGCACATAAGGTAATTCAACAGCAAGTTGATACGCATACACGTTTCTATGATCGCAACAAAATTGATGTTTTTCATGGACGTGCGTATATCCAAGATAAAAATACGGTTTTGATTTTTGGTCAGGACGGAATCAAAGATACGATCATTTGTAAGCAAATCGTGATTGCAACAGGTAGTCGTCCTTATCAACCACAAGGTTTAGATTTCAATCATCCGCGTGTATTTGATTCAGATAAAATTCTTGATTTGGATTATTCAATTCAAAAAATCATTATTTATGGTGCTGGTGTGATCGGTTGCGAATATGCTTCGATTTTCATTGGTTTAGACCATAAAGTTGACTTGATCAATACTCAACAAAAGCTTTTAAGCTACCTTGATGATGAAATCGCAGATGCATTGTCATATCACTTGCGAGAGCAAGGTGTATTGATTCGACATAATGAGCAAATTGACCGCTTAGAAACCTTTGATGATCATGTGGTTTTACATTTGCTGAGCGGTAAGAAAATCAAAGCTGATGCAATTTTATGGTGCAACGGTCGTTCTGGTAATACAGATGGTCTTGGTTTGGAAAATGTCGGTCTAACACCGAATAACCGTGGTCAGCTGATGGTCAATGATCAATACCAAACTGAAGTTGATAACATCTATGCTGCAGGGGATGTTATTGGTTGGCCATCACTTGCATCGGCTGCTTATGACCAAGGGCGTTGTGCAGGTGCAAATATGGTTGGTGAGAAAAATGTTAAGCCAATTAAAGATGTACCAACAGGTATTTATACAATCCCAGAAATTTCTTCAATTGGTAAGAACGAGCAGCAATTAACTGAAGAAAAAGTACCTTATGAAGTAGGTCAGGCTTCATTCCGTCATCTAGCTCGCGCCCAAATTACGGGTGATACTGTCGGTGAATTAAAAATCTTGTTCCATCGCGATACTTTAGAAGTACTAGGTATTCACTGCTTTGGTAATAATGCGGCAGAGATTATTCACATTGGGCAAGTGGTGATGCATAGTCCAAACAATACGTTGAAGTACTTCGTTGAAACGACATTCAACTATCCAACGATGGCAGAAGCATATCGTGTAGCAGCTTTGAATGGTATGAATCGTTTGTTTTAAATGGCGATGGATTTAGTTCGATAAGCACCTAAATGCCAATCAACTTGATTGGCATTTTGTTATCTGGATTTGGTCAGGAAATTTGCGATGAAAACTAAAATAAATAATCTAATTCTTGTAGTAATCATTTTGTTGCTTGCAGCTTATTTGAATTTCGATTTTAAAGAAAAGCAAAATACTAGAATTACTAGCAGCACCACACAAACTTCAGTTTCAGATACTAATATTTCTGTCGATGATCAAAACAAGATCATGCAGGCTTATCAACAGCAAAGAAGCAATATTCAAGTTCAAGCGCAGGGTATTGTGAAAGCAGTTTTACCAGATGACAATCAAGGTTCAAAACATCAGAAAATTATTCTTAAACTTGAGAATGGTTTAACGGTTTTGATTGCACATAATATTGATTTAGCCCCAAGAATAGACGGGCTTAAAAAAGGTGATCAGCTTGAGTTTTTTGGTGAATATGAATATAACCCAAAAGGCGGTGTGATTCATTGGACCCATCATGATCCACAAAGAAAACATATTGACGGATGGTTAAAATATAAAGGGAAAATATATCAATGATATTTTCCCTTTATCACTCATTCTATTTGTATGTTCTCAATCAGCTTGTAAGCGCTAATTTCTGACGAGATTTCCATTTGGGTAGGACTTTAGCTAAATAAGCGTCCATGCACCATACAGGGCCAATGAGGAGGAATTGTAAGTCTTTAAAGAAAGAAGGCTTTTTCCCTTCAACTTTGTGACCATAAAATTGGCCAATCCAAGCTATCACAAAGACACCAATATAGAATCCTACGCCTACAGGTAAAATAATAATGAGCCATGCCATAACGGCTAACAGTGCAGCCATTGCAACAGCCAAAACAATATCTAAGCGAGCATAAAATACTAAAGTGAGTACAAGAAGCAAAGCGGTGAGTAGGGTGCTAAAATGAGCCAAAATACCAATAATTGAAAAAAGAATAGCTGGGACACAAACCCAATGAATTTTTTTATTGGTTTGATTTTGATGGCTGTCACTATACTCATCAAACCACGTATCAATTGACTTCATGTTAATTCCTTTACTCTATTCATTTTTATTTGCTCAATATAACGAATTAAATAAAAAGGGTCAAAATCATTCGCGGATATGATGTTGCTCCAAAGAATAACTGTAATTTCTAAATTCTTTAGTCTCATAATAAAAAAAGCCACACTAGGTGGCTTTTTTTGGAGAGTGTAAAACTAAGTTATTAAGAACTTGGCCCATCAACTCGTTCGATGCTCACATTACTAGTACCAGAACCAGACATACCAAGTTGCTTTGCAGCACCATAAGATAAATCTAGTACTCGGTTACCATGGAATGGACCGCGATCATTTACTTTTACTACAACACTCTTGCCGTTGTCTTTATTTGTTACACGGATATAACAGTTTAAAGGAAGGCTACGGTGAGCTGCAGTTAATCCATTCATATCGAATGTTTCACCGCTTGCTGTTTTACGACCATGAAACTGACGTCCATACCAAGATGCAACGCCACTTTGGCTGAATTTACGAACTGTGTTCGAAGCAACAGTATTCAGTTTTTCAATCACTGAAGGCTCGTCTTCAGGAATATCGATTTTTGCAGCAATCGTTTGGCGACGGATTTGGTCACCTGAACGCTCAGTGATTGAAAGACTATTAACGTTTGAAAAACGCGAATTAAAATTTTGAGAATCTTTGCTTAGTACGCGGGCAGCTAAATTAGAACCCTCCACATCATTATTCATTGATGTCGATTGTACCATTTCCGCATGTAACGGGCTTAAACTTAAGCCTGCCGTCAGCGCTAGAATATATTTTAGCGAAAACTGCATTGTATAAACTCCTAGAGAACATGCTTTTCTATTTCAAAAAACAACTTTGAAACATAGTGCACATGTCTAATTATTCACTTTTGCAATTACTTTACTTGAGTGGATAATATTCATCGCTTACGAAGTGTGTCTAGTCTTTAACGATAAATAGTTACAAAAAGGGTAAAAACTTACAGTTTATGGTTAATAAATAATCAATATTGTAACAAAATATATTTTTTGCTGAATATGTGATCTTTTTGTTTAATTTTTTTATTGACTTTTCAGAATGTTATAAAAAAGCTAGTCTATCGACTAGCTACTTCGTTGCCCAATAACCATACTGCTGTTGCATACATACGACTTTTATTATAAGTCGTAATCACTTGGAAATTTGGATAAGTAATGTAGTAAATTGGACCAAATTGGTCTTGTAATTGAATGACATTGACTAAGTCTAAATCATCAATTTTTACCAAAGGGTCAACAGGCGAAACCCCTAGTCTTTTCAATTCTCCATAGGGAATAGGTTGGGTTAAATCCTTGGAAATAATACTATCTGGGTTGTTGCCTAAGTAACGGGCTGGAAACCCAATTGGTCGATCGCGCTGCCAACCATGTTGAGCTAAATAGTTAGCAATAGAGCCAATAGCATCTGTTGCTGAATTTCTTAAATCAATGTGACCATTTCCATCATAATCTACACCCAACTTTTGAATATTGCTTGGCATGAATTGCGGATAACCAATAGCACCTGCATATGAACCAACGATACTATTTGTTGGATAACCTTCTTTGTACGTCCAAGCGATCAAGGCGGCTAATTCATCACTAAAATAGTCTGCTCGACGAGGATAACCGAAAGCGAGTGTCGCAAGCGCATCTCTAGTGACGAAAGAGCCCTTATTCGCACCATAACCTGTTTCTACACCTAAAATGCCCAGAATGACTGCTTTAGGTACGCCAAACTGCTGTTCAGCACGATTCAATGCATCTTGATATTGATTTTTAAAGTTTGCCCCGCGTTGAATAGTGCCATCAACAAGAAACATTGAACGATATTCATACCAAGGTTTACTTTCGCCTGGGCGAGTCATGATATTAAGAATATTAGGTAAATCTTTAGCGCCACTCATGGCTGCATCAATTTGTTCACTCGTTAAATTATAAGTTGACATTGCTTTCTGCTTAAAAGCAAAGTAATTCGGATGTGTATAAAATTCATTTGCTTGAGCCCAATTACTGCTGACAAATAAACTGGCACTCAAACCAAGCAATTTAAAAGTTTTATTTAAATTAGGAAGAAACATATGTTTATAAAATTCCTCATTATCGATGTGTATGAATAGACATAACCAGTCCAAAAGTAGACATCAGGGTAATAATTGCCGTCCCACCATAACTCATGAAGGGTAAAGGCACACCAACTACGGGTAAAATACCACTGACCATGCCAGCGTTTACAAATACATAAACAAAAAATGACAAACCAAATGCGCCTGCAACCAAGCGACCATAGTTATGGAAGCTCTGCAATCCAATTTGGAATGTTCTAAAGATAATTGCACAATAAAGAATAATAAGCAGTGTCACGCCAATTAAGCCAAATTCTTCAGAATAAGCGGCAATAATAAAGTCGGTATGGCCTTCAGGTAAGAAATGTAGATGAGATTGGGTGCCTTCTAAGAACCCTTTACCTGAGAATCCTCCTGAGCCAATCGCAGTTTTAGACTGAATAATGTTCCAACCTGTGCCAAGAGCATCTGCCTCAGGATCTAATAATGTAAGAACACGCTGACGTTGATAATCATGTAGTAAAAATTCCCAAGCAATTGGAATAATAATTGCGGCTAGACCTGCTGCTGCAGCGATGAGTCGCCAAGATAAACCACTTAAAAATAGTACGAAAATACCACTGGCTAGAACCAGTAGTGATGTACCTAAGTCAGGCTGTTCTGCAATAAGTAGAAAAGGTACGACAATCAACATCAATGACAGTACAACTTGTGAAAGGCTCGGAGGTAATGCTTTTCGTGATAGAAACCAAGCAATCATCATTGGCATACCAATCTTCATAAATTCACTGGGTTGCACACTGCCGAAGCCAGGGATATCAATCCAACGTTGTGCTCCCATACGGACTTCGCCAAAAATGACGACTGCCACTAAGGAAAGTACACCAAACACATAAAAATAAGGTGAAAATGCCTGATATACCTTTGGGGGGATTTGAGCCAAACTAAACATAACAATAAAGCCAATCCCAAAGCTCATTGCTTGCTTACTGACTAGACCGACATCTTGCGCAGAAGCACTATATAATACTGTGAGTCCAAGTAAGGCATTTAAAACCAAAAAAGAACAAAGCCAAGGATCGATATGCAATTGTTGCCAACGAGAGGGCTGTGCAGCTGTACTTAAGCCATCACGAGGTGCTTGACGTAAAAATTTGTATTGTGAGCTTGGGGACATGTGATTCTAAATCAGGTAAATCAAGGCTTCGCGAATGCTAACATAAATGCGGATTTAGAGCGTGCAAATTTAGAAAATGTGAGATTTATAAGTATCCAGTTTATAATTGGAATGATCATCTGTTATCTATGAATTATATTAAATAATTATTATAAATCAATATTATATATTAAATGTTATATTGCATGCACCTAATAAAAAGCGATGGTTCCATGACCATCGCTTTTGCATCATTTGGCGAATTACTTTTGAACCAATAACTGATCAAAATGTTTTGTAAATACTTCAAGTTCACCTTGGCTCAAACCTGGGATGAGCTTATTGATCACAATATGAACGGCTGTTTCGACACCACTGGTTGCAACGCTCGCAACACCACGTTTCATCATGCCCAGACCCAGCGTTTTGTTAAATTCGGTCATGAAGTGGTGAATCAATGCGTCAGCAAAAGTTTTAAATTGCTGAGTTAATGCATCACGTTGTGCCTTGCCATTTCCAGCAGCGACTTCTGCAAAGCTTTTCTTCATGTCAGCGACCAGCGTATCAGGCAGAACCGTACCAATGCGTTGTTGACCCTCATTGTCAGTAAACAGGCTTTTTTCCATAAACGACAACGATTCAAGAACCTGCTCGTTTGGTGCCTTGCCTAATAACTGTTTAAGTAAAGTCTCAACAATGCCACGGATTTTGGTTGCAAGCTTCTCGGTAGTGTCACGCTTATCACTTGGCGGAAATTGTTGAACCAGCTTAATCAGCATGTTGTCTAGTAATTCATCCGACAATTGTAAAGAGATTTTGTCACGTAAAGGGTATTGTGGTTCTTTACTGTTACGGCTAGCCTGTGCAAGTTGAATATCCTGACTCAAACCTGCTGATGGAAGAATACCGAAATAACTGGTCATTGAAACATTTCCTCTATATCAAATTTATTCGTTTTATTGTCTCGCCAAGCGAATTGGCTCGGGCATCCATGACAAGTCTGATACACGGCATGGGTTAATATCCAAGCCTCCACGGCGTGTATAGGTTGCATAGACCATCAACTTTTCAGGTTGAAGCAATTGCCAAATATCAGCAAATATTTGCTCGACACATTGCTCATGGAAACCATTGTGCTGACGGTACGAGATAATATAGGCTAATATGCTGCGATAACAAGGTTTTTTACCTTGAAAACGAATAAAAATCGTACCCCAATCTGGTTGTCCTGTGACTGGACAATTACTTCTTAAAAGATGAGAGTAAAGTTCAATTTCAACACTTTCTTGGGTCGCAGGATCTAACCTTAATAGAGTTGAATCTGGATGCTCAGATAGACGCTCAGGGATGAGATCATCAATACAAATCCCCTGCGGTTTAGAAATTTCTAAATCATCAACTTGGAATAATTCTAGTTCAACTTTTCCACCCGCCGCATTGGATAAGTCACGTTCAACCGTTTCGACAAAAGCTTGTTGAGACTCAAACTGAGTAAAGTTCATGCTATTGAAATAAAGTTTAAGTGACTTTGATTCAATTAAGTTGGGAGAGTTGGCGGGTAAGGTTAAACGACCAATCGCCACTTGTGGTAAACCAAGATGATTCAGCCATGAAATTTCAAATACATGCCACCAATCTTTACCTTGTGTAATGCCTTCAACATGCAAATACTGTTGACGAGACTCAGCACGGGAAATTGGAAATAAAACCTCTGGCTGATATTGAGTAGGGTATTGGGTGTCTTTACCCAATAAAGAATGTTCAACACTCATTCACGCATTCCTGAACCACGAGCTAATAAACGATAAGCAACTGCATAGAGCGCAACACAGCATAGGGTAACGATACTTAGTGAGAACGTTACATTGACGTCACTGTGCCCTAAAATGCCAAAACGGAAAGCATTGACCATATATACAATTGGATTGACTAAAGATAAATTTTGCCAAAATGGGCTAAGCGCACTAATCGCATAAAAGACACCACCTAAATAGGTAAGTGGAGTCAATACAAAAGTCGGGATAATAGAGATATCATCAAATGACTTCGCATAAACCGCATTGATGAAACCACCAAGCGAGAATAATAGTGAAGTAATAATGACAGTATATATAGTCACGAATAGATTATAAATTTCTAAGTGAGTAAAGAATAAACTCATGATGGTCACAATCAAACCGACCAACACACCACGACATACGCCACCAATCACATAGCCCCAAAGAATTAAATGTAATGGCACAGGGCTCATGATCAGTTCTTCAATACTTTTTTGAAATTTGGCACTAAAGAAGCTTGAAGAAACGTTGGCGTAGCTATTCGTGATCACCGCCATCATAATTAAGCCTGGCACAATAAATTGCATATAGCTAAAGCCGCCCATTTCGCCAATACGAGAGCCAACTAAGTTGCCAAAAATCACAAAATATAGGCTCATTGTGATTGCTGGTGGTAATAAAGTTTGTGGCCATATCCGCATGAAACGGCGAATTTCTTTAACAACCAAAGTCCAAAGTGCTGTTTTTAATTGATTAAAGTTCACTGATTCGCTCCAGCAAGATTCTTCTCGACCATTTTCACGAATAATTCTTCCAAACGATTGGATTTATTGCGCATACTGCTGACTTGAATATTTTGTGATTGTAATAGTAAAAACAAATCATTCATGCTATGGGCTTTATCCATAGTGACTTCTAATGTCATTGGATCAATTAAATTAAATTTGAAGCCGATGATATCCAGTTGCAAATTTTCAATAGGTTCAGCGAGGTCACAGATGAATGATTCTTCATTGAGCTGATTAAGAAAGCCTTTCATGGTGGTATCTTCTTTAATCACACCACGATCAATAATTGCGATGCGACGACAAAGCATCTCAGCTTCTTCTAAATAATGTGTCGTTAAAATAATTGATGTACCTTTTTCATTCATTTCAGTGAGAAAATCCCACATTGAACGACGTAACTCAATATCCACACCCGCAGTCGGCTCATCTAATATAAGCAACTTAGGTTCATGCATCATGGCACGTGCAATCATCAAACGACGCTTCATACCACCTGAAAGCATACGTGATTGAATATTACGTTTTTCCCATAAACCGAGTTTTTCTAAATAATATTCAGCACGTTGTTCAGCATGTTTTTTAGGAATGCCGTAATAACCTGCTTGTGTCACTAAAATATCGAAAGTTTTTTCGAATTGACCGAAGTTAAACTCTTGAGGAACAACACCAAGACATTGTTTCGCATGGGATGGATGGGTATCTAAGTTATGCCCAAAGATTTCCACTGTACCCGATGTTTTTTTGGTTAAAGAGCTAATGATACTAATCGTTGTAGATTTACCTGCACCATTAGGACCTAATAATGCATAAAATTCACCTTCAGGTACGGTCAAATCAATACCTTTTAACGCCTGAAAACCATTACGATAAGTTTTGGACAAATCGCTCAACACCAAAGCATCAGTCATGAACGTCTCACGTTGTTAAATAGAACGACTATTTTGAGTGATATAAAAAAATAAACCAAGTAGAAAAATAGGTTTCTGGCGTTTTAGAAATAGAACGATTAATTCGATAATTTTGTAAAATGATCTACTTTTAAATTGTCAAATATTAAATTTTTTATTTATTATCAAACTCTTAGAGTTTTAAGTATCGCATCAACTATAGGTACGATTATCAAAATAATCGTAAGCAATAGAGCGTAGCTTTTAAGACTTTTGTTGCTAGCTTAAGACTTAACGATAAATTGATTTTGAAAAAGAAGAATTTTTATTAAAAAAGTAATTAAATAAATACAGCTAATTAATAATAGAGAAAAGCTAACGATTTGTTTTGGCATCTTTACGGTAACTTTTTTGAGTAATTTAAGGTTTACCGCAATCTTTACCGCATCAATTACGGTAATAGTTGGGAAAGCATGGGAACTTATGATAATAAACTTAAATTAAGAGTTCTTATTGTGCAATGCTTTTGATATGAATTGAAAAACGAATTTGGTGCGCTCAGCGGGACTCGAACCCACGCCACAGGCTTCGGAGACCTGTACTCTATCCAGTTGAGCTATGAGCGCATACATGTGTGGCACATCATAGGCAAAAAATACATATAGGTAAATATAAAGACGTAAGCAATATGGTCTATTGTTTATTAAAACAACGATTTTGAACTTTAATTGCCAAAATATTTCAATTATGTTTGCAAATGCTGTACTGAATAATTAATCAACTTCAATGTTTGATTCAATTCTGCTGGCGGAATTCGTGATTCTTGTAGAAAAGTAATCCATTGCATTTGGCAAGCTTTTAATTGCTGTAGGTTTTTGATTATCTGTATTTTTTGTATTAATGGTCTCGCCATCAAACCACAATAAGTTGTTAAGGTTTGAATCATAACTTGTTGGATTTCAATAAAAGGAAGTTTTTCTAAGGTAATAATTTCTGCTTCAAGATTTTCTGCTGGATTAGATATGTTTTTATTTTGATCTGGTTGAATGCGTGAGATTATCGTAGAAGTATGATTCTCTTCTGATGTGACTTCTTCTTCAATATGTATGGATTCGGGTTGTTGATGTGCTAATAAGCCCATATCAATCAGTTGTTGAACTAATTCCGTAGGTGCTATTCTTTCTTTATATCCATGATCAAGTTCTTGAAAATCTTCATGATCAATCAAAAGCAATAAACGACGCTGCCGTGGAGTTAAAGCACTATCACGTTGTTGCAGGGCATTTTGCCCGAGTTCCGTTTTGAAAAAATTAGACATTTCTTAATCCCCACAAGCCCAAGATCTAGCATGAGGATTAAGATAAAGTTAAAAAATGACAATAATATTAACGATTTATTAAATATCATTGTCTTGATTGGAATGACTGGAAAATAATTTAAAAAATTTTCTAAGAGGGCTTATCTAACTAATTTTGTTTCCAATGCCTTACGTAAATAGAGATCAAGATCGTCTTGGCGTAAAAGCCATTGGATATAATCCGTTGGAAGATCTTGAATCGCAGTACCTTTGTGTTTACCAAAAGTAATATTCTTTGGAATACGAGCTTCTTCTGAAGCTATATAAAGCTGTTCAATATTTTCAATGTTTAATTGATGAATGATATGCATCAAAATATTAGCTGTTAAAATAATGTCAGCATCAGCTCTATGAGCACCTTTGAGCATTTCTCTAGCTTTATCACTGCCCTTGGAGATCAGATAAATTAAGGCTGAAATATTATGTGCTTCCGCATTTTCCCAAACACGACGTGCAAGTGCTAAAGTGCAAATTGGTTTAATTTTTGATGTATCTACGCCGCACTTTGCAATAGCTGTAATATCGTAATCAACGTTATGACCGATAATATATTGGGTTTGTTCAGGCAGTTGAAACTCACTGTAAAAAGGTTGATCAGCTAGGTCTGATTCTAATATGTGATGCACCGCCATCGCGGCATAAGAGATAGGTTGACCAACTTGATACAGCTGATCAAAAATCTTTTTCTTATCTAAGCTCAGCTTTCCATGCTCAATTTCAATTGGCGCATAAGCAATTTCTATAGGCAAACCATTCAATGTATGTGTTTCCGTATCTAAAATAATGGCTTGCATAAAGTTGAACCTAATTGGGTAGGATAGTCTCTCAGACTTTTTATCTTACAAGAAATTTAGGATGAGCTGTGCTTAATCATACTTAGATTGATTGGATTTTAAATAAATTAGTAGTGTATTGCGCAAATAAAAAGCAAATATAAAAGGATATAAAAAAATACTTGAAACAATTTTGTAATAGGCGTAATTGTTATGGATGTAATTGCCTTAGAAAAATAACATCTAAGGACAAAATCAAAAAAGAAGATAGTTAAGGAAAAACTAAATGAAAATTAAACTATTAACGGTTGCAATGCTGAGCACGACTTTGTTTTTGACAGCTTGTGGTGGCGACGATAATGAATCGACAGTTTTTGTACCTAAACCTGAGATTCCTGAAAATAATATCAAAGACCCTGTTGTTGGCATGCCAACAGCATATACAAAAAGTGATTTTAGTCTTGTAGCGTCAGAAAGCTCTGTTATGACTTATAAAATGTTAGGTCAAAATGGTCAAGAAACGACGGCAACAAGTTTAGTTTTTGTTCCGAAAGGGACGATGCCAGCGGATGGTTGGAAAATTGTCGCTTGGGCGCATGGAACAACCGGTGTGGCTGATATATGCGCGCCGAGTCTTAATGTGACTAATGAATATGTTTATGCAATGATTAGTAAATTTTTGGCAGCAGGTTACATTGTCGTTGCACCTGATTATGAAGGGCTTGGTGAACCGAGTGGGCATGAACTTCATCCATTTTTAAATGTAAAAAGTGAGGCATATTCTATTACAGATGCTGTAGTGGCAGCCAGATCATATTTATCTAGTCAAGGAAAAATGACATCACGTCAATGGATGACGGTCGGGCATTCACAAGGTGGGCAAGCCGCATTAGGAGCAGCTCAATATGCGAGCCGCGCAAAATTAGACTATAAAGGAACAATTGCTGTAGCACCCGCATCTAATCTTGGTGCAATTTTAACAAATGGAGAGCTATCTGTAAAAGATGCGCCTGTAAACTTTCAAATTCCAGTTTATGCACAACTTGATACTTTTACTGCATTGATTACTGCAGGTCTAAGAAATAATAATTTAACATTCAGTTATTCAAATGTATTTAAATCACCAACTGACTTAATTGCGAGTAAAGCTGAGTCAAACTGCTCAGGTGCGTTAGGCAATGATTTTGTTAGCGGGATGCAAAATTATTTAAAAACAAATGTTGATTTGAAAAATTACCCACGTACCCAAACAAACTTTATGGCTTTACCTTTGGTGAAAGAGTTTTTAGAAAAAGATTCTCAACCTGCACAAGTCAAGCTTAATCAACCTGTTGTTATTTATCAGGGAGCAAAAGATACAACTGTACCAAAAGAAGCAACGGATGCTTTAGTATTTGATGCAGCTAATAAGGGATCTACTATTCGATATGTAACAAATCCTGAATGGGATCATGGAACGGCATATGTGCTTAATATTGAAAATATTGTGAATGATGTCAAATCAGTAATGCCTACTAGTAATTAAGAATTTAAGTTTTATAAAAGCCCAATTCTGTGTGTTGAGGATTGGGCTTTATACTTTTAATCATAATTTTTGAATGACTCAAAAAAGAGTAGATCAATTCCAGCCAAATAAAATTATTAGTGAAATGTGATTAAAATTCACGAATAATTAAATAAATATCAAGCTCTGTAATAGTAAACTTCATGCTATAATTCGCACCAATCTTTAGCACGGCTTAAAAGCCCTAATTTATAGGACCCTCCGCTAATGTTTGCCAATATCTCTATTGCTGAATTTGATCCAGAATTAGCTCAAGCGATTGCTTCGGAAGGCGACCGCCAAGAAGCTCACATCGAGTTAATTGCTTCTGAAAACTATTGCTCTAAAGCTGTAATGGAAGCTCAAGGCTCGAAACTTACTAACAAATATGCAGAAGGCTATCCGGGCAAACGCTATTATGGCGGTTGTGAATATGTTGACGTTATTGAGCAACTTGCAATTGACCGTGCGAAAGAGTTGTTTGGAGCAGATTATGCAAACGTACAACCACATGCAGGCTCACAAGCAAACTCAGCAGTTTACTTAGCGCTTCTTAATCCTGGTGATACAGTATTAGGTATGAGCTTGGCTCACGGTGGTCACTTGACTCACGGTGCTAAAGTTAGCTTCTCTGGTAAAACTTATAATGCGATCCAGTACGGTTTAAACCCTGAAACAGGTGAAATCGATTATGAAGAAGTTGAGCGTTTAGCTTTAGAACATAAGCCACGTATGATCGTAGCTGGTTTCTCTGCTTATAGCCGTGTTGTAGATTGGCAACGTTTCCGTGATATCGCGGATAAAGTTGGTGCTTACCTTTTTGTTGATATGGCGCATGTTGCTGGTTTAGTTGCTGCTGGTGTTTATCCAAATCCAGTTCAAATTGCTGATGTAACGACAACGACTACACATAAAACACTTCGTGGTCCACGTTCTGGTTTAATTCTTGCGAAAGCAAACGAAGAAATCGAGAAGAAACTTCAATCAGCTGTATTCCCAGGCAACCAAGGTGGTCCTTTAATGCACGCAATTGCTGCTAAAGCAATCTGTTTTAAAGAAGCTATGGCACCTGAATATAAAACTTACCAACAGCAAGTTGTTAAGAATGCTCAAGCAATGGCTGAAGTATTCATTGCTCGTGGTTATGATGTTGTATCTGGTGGTACTGATAACCATTTATTCTTATTATCTTTAATTAAACAAGAAGATGTAACGGGTAAAGATGCTGATGCATGGTTAGGCGCTGCTCATATCACAGTAAATAAAAATGCTGTTCCAAATGACCCACGTTCTCCATTCGTGACTTCTGGTATTCGTATTGGTACGCCAGCTGTAACCACTCGTGGTTTTGGTGAAGATGAAGTTCGTGACCTTGCAGGTTGGATCGCCGACATTATCGACAGTAAAGGTAATGAACAAGTGATTGCTGATGTGAAAGCGAAAGTTGAAGCAGTGTGCGCTAAATTCCCAGTTTACGCTGCGTAATTTGTTTCGCTAAATAAAATTCTAAACACACCTCAAACTTTGGTTTGGGGTGTTTTTTTATGGTGATGATTTATTGGAGCTAGCTAAAAGAATTCAATTTTTCGGCTGAATCTTTTTGTATTGATGTTACTTGAATAATTCAGCATGTGTTCTAGTACGAGTAAAGACGATTTGTGTATCTTGAGGGCGAATTCAAACATGAGGTGCGACAGTTTCAAAAGCCTTATGATAATCAACAAGCTGAGCAAATTTCTCTAATTGTTAAAAACGTAATACTAAAAAGCAAGTTTGGTGCCAGTGTTTTGCCTAAGTCTGTAAATATTGCTTTCTTTTTAGAAATGATAATCGACGATTGATATGCGATTGAGTGATTCACTTATATTGTGTAAGCCTCTAATTACCTAATAAATTTAAGCTATTAAATTTAATTTGCAGTTGATCCTTGCTCTCTATGTGTAAAGGATCAGGTTTAATGCAATCAATAGGGCAAACTGCAATACATGTGGGTGATTCGTAGAAGCCGACACATTCAGTGCAACGTTGCGGCTCAATTTCGTAGATTTTTGCACCTTCATAAATCGCTTGATTCGGGCATTCTGGCAAGCACATATCACAGTTGATACATGCTGTGGTAATGAATAGCGCCATATTTAATCTGCCGAATATGCAAGTGCATCAGTTTTTAACTGCGTTTTGGCGTGTGGAAGATGACGGATTAATAAGGCATAAGCAATATCGATATCTGCTGAAAGTGGGATTTCCACAATATGTCCAGAACCTTTTGCATTGTCGATTGGATGACCTTTTAAATCACGCATTTCAGTCAAAGTGAAGACAAGATTACCTTTGGGAGTCATGAGCTCAAGTGTATCGCCAACTAAAAATCGATTTTTAACTTCGACTTGAACATAGTCGCCATTGCGCTCAATTATCTCACCACAAAACTGTTGATAGTCGAAATGTGATGAACCATCCTCATAATTTTGGTAATCGCTATGCACATGGCGACGTAAAAATCCTTCTGTGTAACCACGATTTGCCAAACCTTCAAGTTGATCCATTAAACTTGAGTCAAATGGTTGACCTGATAGCGCATCATCAATTGCTTTACGATAAATTTGAGCTGTTCGAGCACAGTAAAAATAGGATTTTGTTCGTCCTTCAATTTTAAGTGAAGCAATTCCCATATGAGTCAAACGATCAACATGTTGAATGGCACGTAAGTCTTTCGAGTTCATGAAATAAGTACCATGTTCATCTTCTTCAGCCGCAAACATTTCTTCATCATTACGTTGTACTAAAACACTTTGAACTAGATCATCTTGAACTTTATTGGAACAGCATTGTTTGGATGGTTCTATCTGCTGAACAGGAATCACGTCACCATTGGCATCTTCTTGTGCTTCGTGAATTTTATATTCCCAACGACAGGCATTGGTACATGCGCCTTGATTTGCATCTCGTTTATTCATATAACCTGAGAGTAAACATCGTCCTGAATAGGCCATGCATAGCGCACCATGTACAAAAACCTCAAGTTCAATTTCTGGTACATTTTTCTGTATTTCTTCAATTTCTTCTAATGCGAGTTCACGAGAAAGAATGACTCGGCTTAAACCATAGTCTTTCCAGAATTTTACAGTTGCCCAATTAATCGCATTGGCTTGTACCGAAAGGTGGATAGGCATGTCAGGGAAATGTTCACGAACCATCATAATTAAGCCTGGATCCGACATAATTAATGCATCAGGTTGCATCGCAATAATTGGCTCGATGTCACGAATAAAATTTTTAAGTTTGCTGTTATGTGGCTGAATATTAGCAACAACATAGAATTTTTTGCCTAATGCATGTGCTTCATCAATTCCGATTTTTAAATTTTCATGATCAAATTCATTATTACGAACACGGAGACTGTAACGTGGTTGTCCTGCATAAACTGCATCTGCTCCATAAGCAAAAGCATAACGCATATTTTTAAGTGAACCAGCAGGAGAGAGTAATTCAGTAATCATGATGCAAAAGGCATATAAAAAATAAGGAATTATTTTAAAAATATAATTACTAAGATTCAACCAAGCATTTTGCTCGGAATTATAGCTGTTTTTCTCTCATATAAAAAAATAACTCTAGAATTACTGCAACTTTATAATTTATATTGGCTTTGTTGCACAAAGGTTTGAAAGATAATGCTACCCTAATTGAGCTAAATTCAAGTGATAACTTGGATATGAGGGTGGTCTAATTTTTGAATTTATTAAAAATTTATACATGTGCATGAATCTAATTCATCTGACTAGGAAAACTCCTTGCTGTGAATTTATCACCTAATAATTTGATGCAATGCATTTTGGTTTCCACTAAACTTCGATGATGATAACCAGACCATTTTTTCGAAAGTGACTTAGCTACCCGTTTGACTGTTTTTAATAATTCATTCCTCTCTCTAAATATCTCAATTTCTTATTTTTCCAAAGCTTTGCATGCTTCCTAGTAGTAATGACTGCATGTGCATCTCGATCTAAAAAGATTTGTCGGCTCGGAATATCAATATGCTTTTGTCGTCTACAGAGGGTGGAGTAATTTGGTGCTGTCCAATTCAAACATTAGTTGTACGATAGGTTTTAATCACAGGCTTCTTCAACTAGAAATTATATTGCTGAAGAAGCCTTCAAGAATAGCTTTGTGCAACAAAGCCTTCTAACATCAATAAAAATGACGATTAAGATTGAATTTTAAACTATATCTAAATATTCACTCTATGCTAGGCTTAAGAAAAAAGGATAAGCCTATGGATGCCATTGAAATAAAAGATTTCTCAGCTCTGACTGGGTATACAAATGCCATTTTAGCAATCGATGAGTGGCTTGAACACAAACCTTATTTCTATGTGATTAAGGATCAGTATTTGATTGATGAGGCTATTCGTGTTGAATATATCATTATTCAATAATTTTGAATTTAGAGGAGCTTATAAATGACAAAAAACCGATTGTTTATAGACTTATCTATATATGTATTGTTGATCTGAAATTGGGGTTTTTGTTTCAAGTAATAGACATAATTTTTTGATTTATTTGTTATCTTTAAATTTTTGCAAGATTTCAAATTATGAAGAAAATTCTATTTTTAGCTTTAGCACTTACTACATTAACAGCGTGTTCTTCAACACCCAGCAAGGATGTTACTCCACCTAAAATTGGTATGGCAAATCCTGCAAGCCAATACTGCGTTGAACAAGGAGGTCAGCTTGAGATTCGCAATGAGGCAAACGGTCAGGCTGGTTATTGTAAATTGCCTAATGGGCAAGTGATTGAGGAATGGGCATTTTTCCGTGCAAATCAAAGTAAATGTGTTGCTGATGAAGCACAAAAACTTGTAGGGCAGTCTGGTTTAACCGAACAGCAAATTAAGCAAAAAACCAAGTCCGAAATTGTGCGAAGTGTAGGACCAAATCAGCCCGTAACGATGGATTACCGTGAAAATCGAGTGACGGTAATGATTGATCCGCAATCTAAAAAAATTCTTAGTGCAAATTGTGGTTAATTGGTGAAATAAGTTCTTGCTTTCAAGTTGGTATCTACCAATTTGAAAGCTTTTCTCATCTAAATGAAAGATAGACCTTGATAAATCTACTTTTGTACCCATCAATTATAATATCGCAGTAATATTTTTCGTTTTGGCTTTAACCAAAAGTATAATCACTGTATTTATTTTCTAATTTTTGAGATAGACGAAACTTTGACATGAATCTACTTCTTATCGTAGTGTTTGGCGCAATTGCTGAGATATTAGTATGGATCGGCGTGGGCGACCTTGTTGGGAGTATGTGGTACGTATTCTTTTGGTTTGTTATAACTTTTTTCGTGGGTTTGAATCTCGTTCGTTCTAGTACATCTAATATTATGCCGCAATTGCAACAAATGCAGATGACAGGTCAACTTGGAGCTGATCCTGCTGTTACTAAAAAATTAGCAATTGCAATGTCGGGTTTCTTGTTAATGATTCCTGGTTTAATTTCTGATGTATTGGCTGTATTGGTTTTAATTCCTGCAGTTCAAACAGCGTTTAGAAATATGTTGATGAAAGCAATGGCAAAGCGTCAACAGGCGATGATGGATCAAATGATGGGTGGAATGGGTGGTAATGCTGCTGGTCAGAATCCATTTGCTGATCTCATGCGTCAAATGCAGGACATGCAGAATCAACAACAAGGTGGTGGTCAATATCGTGACTCAACCATTATTGATGGCGAAGCGAGAGAAGTTCAACCTGATCAAAAGAAAATTGAATTCAAAGATGTTAATTAGTCGTTGATACGCTTAAAAAGCACATCCTAGTTGATGTGCTTTTTTATGCTTTATTTTTTACACTTTGCTCTTGTTTAGATTCTGTTTTGTCTGGTGTTTGTTGTTCTTTGCTCTGAGGTTGATAGTGGGTAGGAGGGAGATTTGTTATTTCATTTTCAGATTGTTTATATGAACGACTTCGATTAGCTCGTTCACGAAATCCACCTTTATTGATCAATTGAGTCATAGTAATGTCATCTATGATTTGAAAGATATATTTTAACAAATTATGTGAAAGATCAAAATAATACTGAGCGTTAGTTGAATCTAGCTTTGTATATCTTCTTTACAATGTATCGAAGAGAATTGTTAATTTGAATGAATTGCCTTTAAAACTAGATTGAATTCTGATTTTTTTTCTCATAGGATAAAAGTGTGACGAAAGAAATTGTTGTAAATAGTAAGTGGATGGAGGAATGATGTTATATCAATATCATTGCGCATGTTGTGACAAGGTAGTCGCTTCAACAGATAAGGAATGCCCTTATTGTGGTTCTCAGCATATTAGAAGTCCTTATGGTTTATGGATGTTCTGTGTGGCTGCATGTTTTGTAGTTGTACTTGTAATTAAGATGGTACATGTATATTCATTACATTATGAGGAAGATCAAACAACTCAGACAAGTTCTTTATTTGAAATGTTTAAACAAGATAGTGCTGAATCTAATAAATAATAACAAATAAAAAAGTTCGCAATTTGCGAACTTTTTTATGAGCGATAAACTTATAGTCCCGCAGCATCTTTAAGAACTTCGACTTTATCAGTCTTTTCCCAAGTAAATGCAGAATCTGAACCTTCACGACCAAAGTGACCATAAGCAGCTGTTTGTTTATACATTGGCTGAATTAGGTTCAGCATACGAGTGATACCGTATGGACGTAAATCAAAGTGCTCACGAACCAATTGAATGATTAATTCGTCTGATACTTTACCTGTATTGAAAGTATTGATTGAAATCGAAGTCGGTTCAGCAACACCAATTGCATAACTGACTTGGATTTCACATTTATCCGCTAAACCGGCTGCAACAATATTTTTTGCAACATAACGACCTGCATAGGCCGCAGAACGGTCAACTTTTGATGGATCTTTACCAGAGAAAGCACCGCCACCATGACGTGCCATACCGCCATAAGTATCTACAATAATCTTACGACCAGTTAGACCACAGTCACCTACAGGACCACCAATCACAAACATACCTGTTGGATTGATATGGAATTTTGTACCCGCATGGAACATTTCAGCAGGAATAATCGGTTTTACGATTTCTTCAATCACAGCTTCTTTTAAGTTAGCTTGACTAATTTCAGGATCGTGCTGAGTTGAAAGTACCACAGCATCTAGACGCACTGGCATACCATTTTCATAAGCAAATGTTACTTGGCTTTTTGCATCAGGGCGCAACCAAGGTAAAGCACCTGAACGGCGTAATTCTGCTTGACGCTCCATTAAACGATGCGCATAAGAAATTGGGGCAGGCATGAGTACGTCAGTTTCACGACTTGCATAACCGAACATTAAGCCTTGGTCACCCGCACCTTGATCTTCAGGTTTCTGGCGGTCAACACCTTGTGCAATCTCAGGAGATTGTTTACCGATCATATTGATCACGGCACAAGTTGAACCATCAAAACCTAAATCAGAGTGATGGTAGCCAATACCATTTACGGTTTGACGCACAATTGCTTCAAAGTCGACATTTGCTGTCGTTGTAATTTCACCAGCAAGAACAACCGCACCTGTTTTTACTAATGTTTCACAAGCGACACGCGCATACGGGTCTTCTTTTAGGATTGCATCTAAAATAGCATCACTAATTTGGTCAGCCATTTTGTCTGGATGACCTTCGCTTACAGATTCTGAAGTAAAAACAGCATACTCGCGCATGAACGTCCTATCATGGTTATTTTCAAAAAGACAGAGTATGTTACATCGACTTGGCGGATAGGACTAGCATAAGCTGACTAAAATGCATGAATTTATTTCATTTTCATTGTGTTTTTATTGATATGTGTATCAGTAAAACTAATATTAATGCTTTAATTAATAAAGTTTTTCTGAATTGTAAATTTTCATATTGGAGTGAATGCATTTTAGTGGTTGTTTAGATGGTGAGCATTTATATAAAGAATTGTATTTGAATGATCAAAATATAAGAAAAATCGTGTATTGCACTTTACCCCATCTTGTTTTTTTAAGACAATAGTCGCAGTTTTTGAAAGATGATTTCTCATCTTCTCTCATCTTATTTGATTTAATCGGATTCTGACTTATGACAACCCCTTTAAATGAACGTCGTATTGCAAATGCAATTCGTGTCTTGGCTATGGATGCTGTGCAACAAGCAAACTCAGGGCATCCTGGTGCTCCAATGGGGATGGCAGATATCGCTGACGTAGTTTGGCGCGAATTTTTAAATCATAACCCAAGCAACCCACAGTGGGCGAACCGCGACCGTTTTGTATTGTCAAATGGTCACGGCTCAATGTTGCAATATGCATTATTGCATTTGACAGGTTATGAGTTATCTATTGAAGATTTAAAACAATTCCGTCAATTACATTCTAAAACACCAGGTCACCCAGAATATGGCTATGCACCTGGTATCGAGACCACAACTGGTCCATTGGGTCAGGGCATTGCTAATGCAGTTGGTTTCGCTTTAGCTGAAAAAACTTTAGCTGCACAATTTAACAAAGATGGTTTAAACGTTGTTGATCACTTCACTTACTGCTTCTTGGGTGATGGTTGCTTGATGGAAGGTATTTCGCACGAAGTATGTTCACTTGCAGGTACTTTAGGTCTTGGTAAGTTGATTGCTTACTACGATGACAACGGGATTTCAATTGATGGTGAAGTGGAAGGTTGGTTTAGTGATGATACTGAGCAACGTTTCAAAGCTTATGGCTGGCAAGTGCTTCGTGTAGACGGGCATGACGCTGATGCGATTCGTCAAGCAACTGTTGAAGCGAAAGCTGAAAGTAATAAACCAACGATCATTATCTGTAAAACGATTATTGGTTTAGGTTCTCCGAATAAACAAGGTAAAGAAGACTGCCACGGCGCGCCACTTGGTAAAGACGAAATCGCTTTAACACGTGAAGCATTAGGTTGGAAAGAAGAAGCGTTTGTTATTCCAGAAGATGTGTATGCAGCTTGGGATGCAAAAGCTAAGGGTCAAACTTCTGAAGCCGCTTGGAATGAATTATTTGCTCAATACCAAGCAAAATATCCAACTGAAGCAGCGGAATTATTACGTCGTATCAATGGTGATTTACCTGCTGAATTTGCTGCACAAGCTGATGCATTTATTGCTGAAACCAATGCAAAAGCAGAAACGATTGCAACTCGTAAAGCCAGCCAAAATACTTTACAGGCATTCGGTCCATTACTCCCTGAATTATTAGGTGGTTCTGCTGACTTGGCTGGCTCTAACTTAACACTTTGGAAAGGTTGCCAAGGCGTACAAGAAAATCCAGCGGGTAACTACGTGTATTACGGTGTTCGTGAATTCGGTATGACCGCAATCGCAAATGGTGTAGCTTTACACGGTGGTTTTGTTCCTTACGTTGCAACATTCTTAATGTTTATGGAATATGCACGTAATGCTGTACGTATGTCGGCATTGATGAAGCAACGTGTGATTCATGTTTATACACATGATTCGATCGGCTTGGGTGAAGATGGTCCAACGCATCAACCAATCGAACAAATTGCATCGTTACGCGGTACGCCAAACTTAAATACTTGGCGTCCATGCGATACAGTTGAAGCTGCAATTTCTTGGAAATCTGCGTTACAACGTAAAGATGGTCCAACCGCATTAATTTTCTCTCGTCAAAACTTGCCATTCCAAGCACGTAATGAAGCTCAAATTCAAAATGCTGCAAAAGGTGGTTATGTACTTGCAGAAGAAAAAGGTGAGTTGAAAGCTATCATTATTGCTACAGGTTCAGAAGTTTCATTGGCGATGGAAGCATATGCACAGCTTGAGGGTGTGCGTGTAGTGTCTATGCCATGTGCTGAAGAGTTTATGAAGCAAGATGCTGCTTACCGTGAAGCTGTATTACCTGCACATATTCGTGCCCGTGTAGCGGTTGAAGCGGCTCATGTGGATTACTGGTGGAAGTTTGTTGGTTTAGACGGCAAAGTGATTGGTATGACCACTTACGGCGAATCTGCACCAGCCAAAGACTTGTTCCAATTCTTCGGTATCACTACTGAAGCAGTTGTAACTGCGGTTAAAGAATTGACTGCTTAATCAAATTAAGTGGTATAAAAAAGCGTCCTGATTAGGGCGCTTTTTTATGACGATTAAATGGAATCAATAAGGGCTTAATATGCAAATATGGATGAGTAGTGAATCAAGTAAAGAAGTATTAAATGAAGAGCAACTTACTCGATTACAATTAGCTCGAAATTATGTGGAAGAAATACTTAAGAAAGAGTTAAAAAATAAATCATATGATTTGCCTTTAGAAAGTTGGGATTGTATTACGGTAATGATGGGACCAAATGATTTTGGTGAGCGAGTCAAATATTCTGTAAAAAAAAGAAGTATGGATTTTCGTTTAAAGATAGATCCTAGTGTATTTAATACAACAGATGATTTAGGTCGTCAAAAACTAATTTTTGTAATGCTGATGAGAAGTTTGGATTTACTTAAAGAAAAGTTTGAAAAAGTAAAACCAAAATTGGATGATCGTAATTATGAGGAATTAGAGCGACTTCGATCTGATGCTTTAGATGTTGCACGAAATGAGGGTTGGCTATAAAGTTCTTACAAATATTCAGCTTAGACTCAACCTATACTTAACTTACTCTGAATCGAAATATTCGACGTTAACAACTTATGAATCGGGCAATTTCCGCTACTTTTAATAAACATTTATGCTGATCAGTGGTACTTTATTGAAACTTAAAAGATTGAGTTATTCTGATGAGAAAGGAGTTCGAACTTCATGCTTTTGATGAAATATTAAATAATGTCAAATCTTTATACTTTTTTAATTTGAACGTAGATGAAAGATTTTGGCAACATGCTGAATATGGTTTTTTGATTCGTTTTCTCCACGAAAGTTCAAAGATAAAAGATCATAAAAAGAGCATTGATCACTATACTTCTCGATTACATTCCTATTTTGATAAAGTAATTCAAAATAGACTTAAGCTAGATATAAATAAATCATCATTAAAATTAGAAGGGAAAATTTTAGCTTTCAATGTTCATTTAACCATGTTTGACAGTTTGGGTGAGGGTGAAACAGGTGGTTTTATCGATGGATGCGATACTCCACCACCTGAATTATGGATTCATTTTGATGGGGAAATCTTGTATTCATACATTCCTGCCGAATTCATCGAAATGGTGAATTCGGCGATAATGGTTTCTATGAGTGAATCATTGGAATGGAAAACAGATTTAATTGAAATTTAGTAAGCGTACTTATCCTATATTCAATTCACTTTGAATCGAAATATTCGACGTTAATAATTTATGCACAGGACAGCTTTCAGCTACTTTGAGTAATCGTTTGTGCTGATCTTCGGTAAATTCACCTTTTAAGATAATTTTACGTTCAATATTGTTTTGACCTGCTTCAGGTTCAGCACTAGGATTTAAAGCCAAATCAACCTGAACATGATCAAGTTTAATTCCTTTATGGTTTGCATACATTTCCAGTGTAATGGTTGTGCACGCACCTAAAGCTGAAAGTAGCAGTTGAATTGGATTTGGTGCTGTATCTTGACCACCTTTATCTGTTGGTTCATCTGCATACCAAGTATGACCCGAAGAATCCGTAAGCGTAACACGATAAGGGGTTGGGGTATTTAGAGCTTGAACTGTATGAGTCATATTCTACCTTGTTGTTTATCTTTAAGAATTTAAATCTAAATTTATCAATCGATCATGTTATTCCTCAGATCAATTGTCCACTACCTAATGGTCTTATGATAATTGTGTTTGATATGTGCTGTAACGTTTTTATTGTTGCACGGATGAAACATATCGTTTTATAAAGAATAGTGAATAAAAATACTTGATCTATAGACTATTGCTTATATCAAACAAGGATACGAAAAATGCAATTTAAAACATTAAGCCTCGGTTTAGCTGCTGCTATCGCAAGTTCTGTAACATTAGCTGCGCCAGTAGACTATAAAATCGATCCAACACATACAGCAACAGTATTTAGCTGGAATCACTTTGGTTTCTCTACGCCGAGTGCAAACTTCACTGATATTCAAGGTACAATTAAAGTTGATAATGCAAAACCTTCAAATTCATCTGTAGAAGTGACGATCCCTTTAAGCAGCGTAAATACCAATGTTGTTGCTTTGGATAAAGAATTCCAGGAAGAAGCTTGGTTTAATGCTGCGAAATATCCAAATATTACTTTTAAAAGTACTAAAGTAGAAACCAAAGACAAGAAACACTTCAAAATTACAGGTAATTTAACCGTTAAAGGTGTGACTAAGCCGGTGGTATTGGATGCTGTGCTGAATAAACAAGGCGAGCATCCAATGGCGAAAGTACCTGCGATTGGCTTCAATGCAACAACAAGCTTTAACCGCTCTGCATTTGGTATCGGTAACTACGTGCCGAATGTTGGAGATAAGATCACTGTGAATATTACGACTGAAGCAACTGCTGCAAAGTAATATCAAGCAAATCGTTAGATTGATAAAAAAAGCTCATGGAACTAATCCCTGAGCTTTTTTTAATTTTGGGTGTAAATTTGGTGTATTGATTCAATATTATGCTGTTGCGTTGAAAGCTTCGGCATAAACAACGCTACCTGTTGGGATGGTTTTGGAGAAAGCAAGCACCTGAAAATATTCAGCAGGTACATTTTCTAAAACCAGTCTCGGATCCGCTTTAAAGCCAAATCTGCCATAAACGATAAATCATTAATCTGATAAAGCCTACGCGTTTTAATCTTTCGCCTGTTTTTCTTCTGGCAATAAATATTCAGGCATAGATTTCTTCGCTTGTCTGCGTAGCATCATTTTGATGTATAAAACAATTGCAAAACAAGCCGTCGCAATCGTTAACATGATGCTATTCATATAACTCATGATCGAACTAATATAACCAATGGTCGCAAGACGGCGTTGCATACGCTCAACCTGTGTGCTGGACTCAACACCTGTAATTGCCCATGTACATAAATGTTCGCAGTTATTGATAATCAAATGATACTGGTTTTCATGCATACGTGAACGCATACGTCTTACTACAGCTTTGGCCTTGTAGCGAGGGGATAGATAATTCTTGATATGGATTGTTTTGCCATGTGCAAAACGTTGCAGTGAGGTTGTTTCAATCGGACGTTTTTTTAAAATATGGGCAAAACCTGAATAATGAATAACTCGTCCACGACCTGCATAAATACCATGATGACTATAGCCAAAGTGTTTAACAATTAGGTGCGCACCGAGAGGGAAATGTCGCTGTGTTTGCTGCATACTCATACAAGACTATTGTATTTACAGATGTATTTTAATCAAAAAATATGAATCTATCGAGTGCATTTAAAGACTCATTTATACGATTATGTGTGGAGATTGTATCTATTCTTTTTATGTTGAAATACATTGTGGGACAATGCGGTTAGTCGATTTGAACAATATTAAATTATGCTAAAAAAATCGTTTATAGCCTCATTGGTCAGTATTTGTATGTCTCATGTTTATGCGATGCAGCATCAAATAATTAAAGTAGACAATATTTCATACGATGTAATTAAAGTAGACCATTTACAGCAACTCAGACTTTTCCTAAAAGATCCAAAGAATGCTCGTTATTATCAAAAATTTGCTCATATCCAAAAAATGCTTCCAACATGTGAACAGTTAAGTTTTGCTATGAACGCAGGTATGTATCACCCTGATTTTCAACCTGTCGGTTTATATGTTGAGGAGGGTAAAGAAATTGTTGAACTTAATGAAGCGCAAGGATTTGGTAATTTTTTTATGCAACCAAATGGCGTGCTTGCATGGAATGATAAATATGCTGTAATTAAAACAACGACAGATTATAAATCCATGAGATTTAAGCCACGGTTTGCTACGCAGTCTGGACCAATGTTGGTTTATAAAGGCCAAGTAAATAGCCAATTTTTAGCAGATTCAAATTCTCTAAAAATAAGAAATGGAGTCGGTGTTAGAAATAATCAGTTGTACTTTGTGATTTCACAACAACGGGTCAATTTTTATCAGTTCGCACAATTTTTCAAGCAAAATTTAAAAATTGATAATGTGTTGTATCTTGATGGTTCAATTTCAAGTTTATATTTATCCAAAACTAAACGTCATGACAAGACTTTTAATTTAGGTCCAATCGTTGCTGAAATTGCTCAAGAGAATTGTAATTAATCAACTTCTCATCTTCTAAGCATTAGAAGATGAGAAGCGTTTATTTTTATTGAATTGGCGTTTTGATAAGAGCAAGAAGCTCTTTGCGGCTATAGCCTCGGGAAATGAGAACTTTCTTTATACCTTTAATCACATCTTCATCTGTTGCTTTGACTAAAGCATCCAGTAGTTGTTCATTTGATTTGCAAGAACAATCATTTTCAACGCAAGAGGTTTGGTTCTTGTGTTCATTATATTGCTGATCTGCATTAAACAATTTTTGCCAAAAACTCATAGAGCCTTCATATACAACCTAACATAGATCGAAATATAGTCACTTTAAAATAAAATACAAGTCAGCTTAAGTGATAAAAGCAGCAGTTGATCTTCAGTTTTTTCGATGATTCTTTTTGTTTCTAACGAAATTATGACAGTTGAATGACTTGATCTTTGAAAAACATCATTTTTTCTAGTAAAAACTTTAAATAAAAATAGAGAGTTATGAGAACTCTCTATTTTTAATGGTTACTTTGCAATAATTTGTTTAAATCTTTTCGAGCAATACACCAGATTCCACATGATGGGTAAAAGGGAATTGATCGAACATCGCAAATTTTATAATACGATGTGTTTGACTGAGTGTTTTTAAATTATCATGTAAGGTATCTGGGTTGCATGAAATATAAAGAATACGCTCAAAACCCTGTAGTAATTTCAATGTTTCATCATCAATGCCTGCACGCGGTGGATCGACAAATACCGTGTCAAAGTCGTAGCTTTGAATGTCGATCTCAGCTTCCTGCAAACGTCTAAATTCACGTTCACCTTGATAGGCTTGAGTGAATTCTTCAGCTGATAAGCGAGCTACCTGTATATTTTCAATCTGGTTTTGCTCAATGTTCCATTGCGCTGCGTAGACTGAAGATTTAGCAAGTTCAGTTGCAAGGACACGTTTAAATTTCAAAGAGAGTGGTAGAGTAAAGTTACCATTACCACAGTACAATTCTAATAGGTCTTTCTCAGAGCTTTCAGCAGCATCACAAGCCCACTCCAACATATGTTGGCACACTTGTGCATTGGGTTGTGTAAAGCTACTTTCAATTTGTTTGTATTTAAAAGTACGACCATGAACATTGAGTTGTTCAACCACGTAGTCGTCACCAATAATCACTTTTTGGCCACGGCTACGCCCCATAATTTTAATATTCAGCTTTTCTGCTAAAGCTTTCGCAGCGATTTCCCAATCTGCATCTAAACGGCGATGATAAATTAAAGTCACCAACATTTCTCCGCTCAATGTGGCGAGGAAATCAGCTTCAAAAATACGTTGCGATAAAATAGGAGTTGCTTTTAATTCTTCTAATAAACGTGGCATCAAATCATTGATGCTTTGATCTGCGATAGGAAACTCATCAACTCGTATAACTTCTTTTTGTTTACCATCTTCAGCACGTTCAAACATGGCATAGAACAAATCATTTTCGGTATGCCAGATACGAAACTCTGCGCGCATACGAAAGTGTTGTTCAGGTGATTGAAACACTTCTAAAGTTGGGGGATTGAACGGAGCGAATTGTGTGGTAATGCGTTCAACTTTCTCTTGAAGTTGCTGTTGATAAGATACGGTCATAAAAAGAAAGCTACAGCTGAAATCTAAAGCCGAATGGTATCAAAAAAGCAGTTAAAGGTGCAGGGAAATTATGATTATCCCTGATTTAAACGAATTGGTTTCATTACATGATGGTGTGGAAATTTTTGTAAAAACCATTTGTCTTAAAATTAGAAAATAAAAACCCGAACCATTTAAACATGATTCGGGCTAGGAGATTGAAGACTTAAATTAGTCTTCAGATAAAGTCATTAAACTCGCATTACCACCTGCTGCAGCCGTATTCACACTGATTGCACGTTCGATAACAAGACGTTCTAAAGGAATTTGTTCATTTGCTTGTAACTGGGTAATCCCGACAATCGCACCTGAACGGGCAGCAACTTTAGTTTGCAAATCTTGTAACTGTTCAACAGAACCATGATGAAGCACTGCATCAAACGTATCATTTTCAACACTTGAAATCACAGTGATCGCATCTAAGACATCTTTTGGTAAAGACGCTTTGTGTTTTACTAAGAATGCATTGTCTTTCAACACAGCAGCAGTACTACTGACGGAGAAAATCGCTAATAACTGTTGTAACTGGCTCGCTTCATCATTGGCAATCGAAAGCACACGATGACGAGGCAAGATAATGTATTGATTGCTTTCACCTGTTGGGCCTTGCAACTCGTAGAATTTACCAACACTAAATGCTGGAATTGTCGGAATTGCGTGAGGCATATTTTGTTTAGCCCAAGTCAACAAGTTCTGGTAAGCAACATTTGATAAAGCATCAAATTGAGAGATTTCAGCTTTAACCGCAAAAGGTGTTGCTAAAACTTTCTCTGAACAATGTTCCATTAAGCGGTACATATACAGTGGACCACCAGCTTTAGGACCAGTACCAGATAGGCCTTCACCACCAAATGGTTGCACGCCTACCACAGCACCAACGATGTTGCGGTTGATATATAAGTTGCCCACTTCTGCACGTTGGATGACAGTATTAATCGTTTCATCAATACGTGTGTGTAGACCCATGGTTAAGCCATAGCCTTTTGCATTGATGCGATCGATCAATTGCTCAAGTTCACCATATTTATAGGTAATGATGTGCAAAACAGGACCAAAAACTTCGCGCTCTAAGTCATCAAGGTTTGGTAATTCAATCGCTGTTGGCGGAACAAATGTACCTTGTGCAAGTGTCTGTTGGCTTACAGCATCGTTAAACATCAATTGATGAACAGGGTAGCCCTTAGATTTCATCTTTTGAATGTGCGTATCGATGGTTTGTTTGGCTTCAATATCGATAACAGGGCCAATGTCAGTTTTTAAGATTGCAGGGTTGCCTACGATCAACTGCTGCATTGCACCTTTCAACATTTTAATCACAGTTGCAGCACTGTCTTCTTGTACACATAAGATACGAAGTGCAGAACAACGTTGACCAGCACTGTCAAATGCTGAACTGACGACATCGAGAACCACTTGTTCAGTGAGTGCAGAAGAATCGACGATCATCGCATTTTGACCACCTGTTTCCGCGATGAGCGGGATTGGTTGACCATTTGGAGATAAACGTTTTGCCACAGTTTTTTGCAAGATTTTTGCAACTTCTGTCGAACCCGTAAACATAATGCCTTGAATGCGATCATCTTGGCTAAGTTGAGCACCAACAGTTTCACCACGACCCGGCAGAAGTTGAACAACGGCGTGTGGCACACCAGCTTCCCAAAGCATTTGAACGGCTTGCGCTGCAATGAGTGGTGTTTGTTCTGCTGGTTTGGCAATCACACAGTTACCACTGACCAATGCAGCAGCAATTTGACCAGAGAAAATCGCAAGAGGGAAGTTCCATGGGCTAATACACAAGACTGTACCTAATGGCTTTACTTGTGCATTTGCAGGCAAGTTTTCGATTTGTGTTGCGTAGTAACGTAAGAAATCAACGGCTTCACGAACTTCTGCAATCGCATTGGCATAAGTTTTACCACTTTCACGGCAAAGTAATACCATCAATTCTTGGATGCGAGCTTCCATCAAATCTGCAGCGCGTTTTAAGCAAGCTGCACGTTCAACTTTATCAGTTGCAGCCCAGCTTTGTTCAGCTTGTACCGCTGCTTCTAATGCCAGTTGTACATCCGCGCTAGTCGCTTCATTGATATGACCGACAATTTCACTATTTTGTGCAGGGTTTGTAATTGCAATCGCATTACTTTGATCGTGAACTGTTGATTCAAATCCAAGTAAAGGCGCACTTTTCCAAATTTGGTGACGCAGCTTTTGCGCAGTCGCATCCAGAGCTGCGAGTGGTGTGTCGTTATTTAAATCAAAACCACTTGAGTTCGGACGTAATGGGTAAAGATCATGCGGAAGTGGAATCGCAGGATGTTTTAAGCCAATCTGACCTTCATCTTTCGCAGCAGTTTGAATATCTTTGATTGGAGACTGAATCAAGTCTTCAACTTTTAACGTCTTATCAGCAATACGGTTTACGAATGAGGTATTTGCACCATTTTCAAGTAAACGACGGACTAAGTAAGCCAATAAGGTTTCATGGTTACCCACTGGCGCATAGACGCGGCATGGCACACCAAGTTTATTGTCTGCTTTTGAACCTACAACTTGCTCATACAAAGGTTCGCCCATACCGTGTAGGCATTGGAACTCATATTGACCTGGATAATATTTGCTTGGGTCTGCAAGTGTATAAATCGTTGCAAGTGATTGTGCATTGTGCGTTGCAAATTGCGGATAGACTTGATCTGGTGCGGCAAGAAGCTTCTTCGCACAAGCAATGTATGACAAATCAGTGTGAACTTTACGGGTAAACACAGGGTAATCCGTCATGCCGTCAATTTGCGCTTTCTTGATTTCGCTATCCCAATATGCACCTTTCACTAAACGGATCATCAGGCGTTTGTTACTACGTTTTGCAAGATCAACGATATAATCTACCACGTAGAAACAACGTTTTTGATAAGCTTGAATAACGAAACCAATTCCTTTCCAATTCGCAAGTTTTGGTTCGAAACATAAACGCTCAAGCAATTCGAGGGAAATTTCTAAACGTTCAGATTCTTCAGCATCGATGTTTAAGCCGATGTCATATTGTTTTGCTAAGCATGCAAGTTCGAAAACTTTGTTGTAAAGCTCATGATGTACACGATCAATTTGCGCACGTTGGTAACGTGGGTGCAAAGCAGAGAGCTTAATCGAGATACCAGGACCTTCATAAACACCACGCCCGTTTGATGCTTTACCAATCGCATGAATCGCTTGAGTGTAATCGTTATAATAACGCTCAGCATCATGGTCAGTTAGCGCAGCTTCACCGAGCATATCGTATGAATAGCGGAAACCTTTGTGTTCAAATGGTTTTGCATGCTCAAGTGCTTCTTCGATGGTTTCACCCGTAACGAATTGCTCGCCCATCATACGCATCGCGACATCAACCGCTTTACGAATGATGCCACGTCCACTGCGAGCGAGAAGACCTGTTAAAATACTTGATAAGCTGGTTTGTTTAGGTGTTTCCATTAACTTGCCAGTCAGCATTAAACCCCAAGCAGCGGCGTTTACGAACATCAGGTTACTTTGACCTAAATGCTCTTTCCAGTTGCCTTGGTTGATCTTGTCACGAATTAATAAATCACGTGTTGCTGTATCTGGAATACGAAGTAATGCTTCTGCCAAACACATCAATGCCACACCTTCTTGTGAAGAAAGTGAGAACTCTTGGAGTAAACCTTGAACAATACCTGCTTTTCCAGCCGAGCTTTTACGTTCACGTAAATTATGTGCAAGACTGAATGCTAATTCATAAATTTTTTGATCAAGATCAGGAGAAATATCTGCTGATTCTGCAAGTTGTTTAACCGCTTCATGCTCAGCACGTCGCCAAGCTGTATTAATGCGTTGCTCAAACTCACTTTTTTCTTTAAATTCGGTGATATAACCGTCTGTGTGAGCTGTGTCCATTTGTGCAGGAGTATCCAATGTATTCATACTAAATTCCAATAACAATCTCTAGAACATATTGAGTAGAGAGGTTTAGATAATTTATGATTACAGAATAAAACCCGAGTAACTCACTATAATTTACCTATTTTTTAGAGGAAAATTCAGTTGAATGGCCCTATTTATACATTAGATCGTACCGATCTGAAAATTCTGGATATTCTTCAAACAGATGGAAGAATTTCCAACAGTAAATTGGCTGAATTAGTGAACCTTTCGCCGACTGCCGTGATGGCTCGTGTCCAAAAGTTGACGAAGGATGAATTTATCTTGGGATATGAGGCAAAACTCAATCCGAATAAGTTAAATGCGAGTTTTCTTGTGTTTGTTGAGGTGCTTTTAGATAAAACCACCCCAAATGTGCTCGAGGATTTTATTGATGCGGTAACGCAATATCCTGAAATTGTTGAGTGTCATATGGTGAGTGGTGGCTTTGACTTTTTGATCAAATTGCGTAGCGCAGGGATGGAGGAGTTTCGTCGTATCGCAGGGCAAATTTTATGGCAACTTCCTGGGGTGAAGGAAACACGTAGTTATCCTGTGATGCAGGTGGTGAAAGACAGCTCTAAAATAAAAATTAAATCAAGAACCAAATTTTAATAAAAGATTAAATAAAACAAAGGGGCTCGAAAGCCCCCTTAAATTTTACTCAGAAATTTTATTTCATTTCTCTCGTATAGATTTCATCTGCTTGTTCAAAACGACTAGTCACAGTTGCGTTAGGTGCTTTACCAAGTAAGCTCACCACAACAATACTGATCAAGGCAAAAATGAAACCAGGAATAATTTCATAAATACCAGTACTAGCAAATACATTTTTCCAAACAATCACTGTAACTGCACCGATCACCATACCCGCTAAAGCGCCGTTTAGCGTCATACGTTTCCAGAACAATGACATGATAATCAATGGACCGAAAGCAGCACCGAAGCCAGCCCAAGCATAAGAAACTAAGCCAAGTACTTTACTATCGGGGTTTTGAGCTAAAGCAAGCGCCAACATTGCAACAGCGAGTACCATTCCTCGACCAATCCAAACTAACTCTTTTTGAGTTGCATTTTTACGGATCAAGCCTTTGTATAAATCTTCAGTTAATGCGCTTGAACATACCAATAACTGACAACTTAAGGTACTCATGACTGCTGATAAAATTGCAGCAAGGATCACACCAACAACCCAAGGGTTGAATAAAATTTTAGTGAGTTCCATAAATACTGTTTCAGGGTTAGCTGTTACAACCGCGGCAAATTCAGGATGTTGGTGGAAATAAGCAATCCCGACAAAACCAGAACCAACTGCACCTGCCAAGCATAAAATCATCCATGTCATACCGATACGACGAGCAGCAGGGATTGATTTAACAGAATCGGCAGCCATAAAACGAACTAGAATGTGAGGTTGTCCAAAATAACCCAAACCCCAAGCAGCTGCTGAAAGAATACCAACAATACTTAAATTTGAAACAAAATCATAAGCATGTGGGCGTGCACTCTCAACAATTGCTGTAAATTCTTCGACACCTACACCCAAAGACATGTATGTGACGATAGGTAAAAGCAATAACGCAAAAATCATCAAACCAGCTTGGAATGTATCAGTCCAACTGATTGCCAAGAAGCCACCGATACAAACATATCCGATAGTTGCAAATGCACCAAGCCATAAAGCGGTTTGGTAAGGTAAGTGGAATAATGTTTCAAATAGACGTGCACCAGCTACCATGCCAGAAGCACAATAAATCGCGAAAAAGATCAGAATAATCAATGCAGAAGTTACACGTAAGATCTTTTTCTGGTCATCAAAACGACCAGTGAAATAATCTGGTAACGTAAGCGCATTATTCTGAACCTCAGTATGAACGCGTAAACGTCCAGCCACGAGATACCAGTTGAGCCATGCACCAATGATTAAGCCAATTGCAATCCATGATTCAGATAAGCCTGTCAAATAGATTGCCCCAGGTAAACCCATGAGTAGCCAGCCACTCATATCGGATGCACCCGCAGATAAAGCGGTAACGAAACTACCTAGGCTTCGTCCTCCAAGAATATAATCATCAAGGTTTTTGGTAGAAAAATAGGCGTATAAACCGATACCAAGCATGGCGATAATATACACCACGAACACAACAACAGTGGGATTCGAAAAATTCATAATGGATGCCTGTCCTTACATATCCATAACTGTGCAATCCCATCTGAATAGACAAAAATGATTCACTACTCTAACAAGACTGATAAGGCCACAGATTCAAGCACGAATGATTTTTAAAATACTGTTTTGTTTTTGTATATTGTTTGTGTGTTTTATGTAATTTAAATTAAGCGTATGAATCTTAATTTTTAAATCTAAAAAAGCTCACTTTTTTTTAAATAAAAGAAAGATATTTGCGGCTTAAAAATAGGCTATATGTTTCAAATTATTGCGGCGGTAAAAATTGATAGTAATAACAGGCATTTTTGAACAGGAAAATAGAATGAAATGACAACACATGTTGTTACACAAGCAACAATGCAGAGAAATTACATTATAAAAAGCTCGTAATGTTAAGCAATTCTGCTAATGAAAATTTATTTGAAATCTTCCATATTATTTCTTTGCACCATTAGGGTGCATTGTCTGAGAGAAATGGAAAGTGGACACGGTTCAAGCAGCAACCATAAGAATAGAGCATGATTTACTTGGCGCAAAAGAAGTGCCAATAGATTGTTATTACGGAATTCATACTTTACGCGCAATTGAAAATTTCAAAATTTCTTCGCAAAAAGTTGGACAAAATAGTCACTTTATTCGTGCGTTAGCACAAGTGAAGAAAGCATCTGCTCAAGCGAATCTAAGTTTTAATAAATTAACAGAAACTCAAAGCTTGGCGATTCAGCGAGCTTGTGATGACTTAATTAATGAAACACAAAAATGGCAAGACTCATTTCCAATTGATATTTATCAAGGTGGGGCAGGCACGTCGATTAATATGAACACGAATGAAGTCATTGCCAATATCGCACTTGAATCATTAGGTCATCAAAAAGGTCAATATGACATTATTCACCCGAATGATCATATCAACAAATCACAATCAACGAATGATGTGTATCCTACCGCGATTCGTTTATCGACTTATTGTTCTCTAGATGCATTATTCACACAAATGGATAAATTGATTACTTCATTTGAGAATAAAGCAATCGAGTTTCGCTATATTTTAAAAATGGGGCGTACCCAACTTCAAGATGCGGTGCCGATGACACTTGGGCAAGAATTTCATGCATTTGCAACTTTATTAAAAGAAGATGTCCGCCTGATTAAACGTACACGCGAGTTGTTGCTTGAAGTAAATTTAGGTGCAACTGCAATTGGTACTGGTGTAAATACACCTAAAGGCTATGCTGTAAAAGTAGTTTCGTGTTTGAAACAAATTACAGGTTTAAATTTAGTTGGTGCTGAAGACTATGTTGAAGCAACCAGTGATTGTGGCGTCTTTATTATTTTATCGAGTGCCTTAAAACGTCTTGCATGTAAACTTTCAAAGATTAGCAATGATTTACGTTTGCTAAGTTCAGGACCTCGTACTGGTTTGGGTGAAATCCAATTACCTGAATTACAAGCTGGCTCATCAATTATGCCTGCAAAAGTAAATCCAGTTATTCCAGAAGTTGTAAATCAGATTGCATTTAAGGTGATTGGTAACGATCTTACGATTACATTTGCAGCAGAAGCAGGACAGTTACAGTTAAATGTCATGGAGCCTGTGATTGCAATTTCCCTCAATGAGTCAATTGAGCTATTAACCCATGCGATTCAAAGTTTGGATGAAAAATGTGTACGTGGAATCAAAGCACATGAACAAGCATGCCATGATGCGGTCATGCTTAGTGTAGGGATTATTACTTTGCTCGATCCATTATTAGGTCATGCTTTGTGCGATGAAATTGGTAAGCAATGTATTGCAGAGAATAAAACGATTCAGGAGGTTGTGCTAGAGCGAGGTTTACTCACACAGGCTCAACTTGATGAAATTTTCTCTTTTGAGAATTTGGTTTCAGAAGTAGATGGTATTCAGGTTGATTATGTTGCTTAATTAATTAATTAATTAAGCATAAATAAAAAGCCCAGTTCTTAACTGGGCTTTTTAATGTTTGAATTTATTTAAAATTACAAACCTGATTCATATTCACTATGTGAAAGTAGCTTTTCAACATCAGCCATATTGTCTGGTTTGATTTTATAAATCCAACCTTTACCATAAGGCTCTTCATTAACAAAATCAGGATCATCTTCAAGCGCAGTGTTTACTTCAACGACTGTGCCTGAAACAGGGGCATGAATGTCAGAAGCAGTTTTGACTGATTCAACAATACCCGCCTGTTCAGTTGCAGTCACATGGCTGCCTACTTCTGGTGTTTCCACATAGACTAAATCGCCCAACTCATCCTGTGCATGGTCACTGATTCCAGTAACAACTAAATCACCTTCGATTCTTACCCATTCGTGTGTTCGTGCATATTTTAAATCTGCTGGATGATTCATGACAACTCCTTAAACAATCTGTCGTATCATTTTATTTGGCTTTATACAGGTTTTTTAGTTAAAACAAAAGTGTTTATAAATGAAGCACTTTGCAATATTACAAATAAGGGTCTTTACGCCAGTTACTCGGACTGCGTCCACTCCAGCGCTTAAATGCACGGCTAAAATTTGCTACATCAGAATACCCTAATTCATCAGCAATTTGTTCTAAACTATAATCTGTTCTAGATAGTAAAGATGTTGCATGACGATAGCGTACTTCATCTACCAAGGTAGAGAAGGATGTACCTTCAGCTGCTAGTTGACGTTTGAGAGTGCGATCTGACATATGCAGAAGCTCAGCAACACTCTCGATGCTTAAATAATGCTGTTCTGAATTGGTTAAAATATCACGTACACGCATTGCAAGGCGACGACGTTCGCCTAAAGCAGAAAGTTCAGTTTCACACTGATTAATTGCAATTTGGCTGGCAATTGGATCTGCATTGACCATTTTTAAACCGAGGTATTTTTTATCAAAACTCGAAATTAAATGCGGCTGATTAAAACGTACTGTACTGGTTAATTTATCACGATATTTATCAAAGCCCGCAGGCTCAGGGAAATCTAAATCAACTTCACTCTTTAAGTCTTCAATTCCTGTCAAGGCTTTGGCCATGGTCATAATACCAATCGTTAAACCTAAGATAATTTCAGTACGTAATGGTTCAACTTCAATATCACATTGTAGTTGTAAGGTTGCTTTAGATCCAAAAGTAGAAAAGTAAAGTTGTAAAAAAGGTAAGCGTAATTGAATGAAACGGCTTGCAAGTGCAATCGCATCGGTAATGTCATGCGCAGTCATAATGGCATAACCAATAAAACCGTGAATAGAAATACGCATTTGCGTACCTAGGTGAAATCCTAATGTACTTTCACCTGTTAAACGCAAGGAATGTTTAACTAATTCATTCGCAATAGGCGTAGGAATTCGATAATTTGGGTCAGCTAATTGCTCACTGGTTAAATGAAAAGGAGCAAATAAGGTTTCATCGCTATATCCCCAGCGTGAAACAACATCTAATAGCAATAAGCCATAGACGCCTGGTATACCTTGATCTTGACGAGTTGAAGTTGTTTGCATGTGCTTTCCGTGGCGCTCATCAATTTTGCCAATATCTTTTAAACATTTATGTCTGAAACATCTTTACACGAAATAAAATAATCAATCATAAAAATTGTTGGACAAAAGAGTCATCCAATCTCCAAAATTAAGCTGCTTTTCTAAAGACCATTATTTTGGTTGTTGATATTAATAGCACATCGCCATGTTGGTTCAAAGCTTGCGTAACGTAACTGACGATACCGCGATCGGTTTTGGTTTTAGACGGCACGATTGCCGTAATTTCAATTTCTACATGAATCTTATCACCAACACGGGTAGGGCGAGGCCAACGAAGACTAGATTCTGAACCCAGTAAACCACCTGCGATGGGAAAACATTCGGTCCACAAACGCATTGTGATTGCTGAGGTATGCCAGCCGCTGGCAGCTAAACCTTGAAAAATAGGATGTTGCTCAGCTGCTTGCTCATCTAAATGAAATGGTTGGGGGTCATACTGGCTTGCAAATTGTTTCACTTCTTCAAGCGTGATTTCATAGTCACGACTAATGAAGCGATCTCCAATATTTAAGTCTTCTAAATACAACATTATTCTGTGTCCTGAGCAACTGCTCGCTCCTCAACTAAAAAACCACCTGTTTGGCGTTTCCATAATTGTGCATACAAGCCATCATTTGCAATAAGCTGCTCATGTGTACCTTGTTCAGCAATTTTGCCTTGATCAAGTACAATGAGACGATCCATTTGAGCAATAGTAGATAAACGGTGTGCAATTGCAATGACTGTTTTGCCAACCATTAAGTCATTTAAACTGCTTTGAATCGCGGCTTCAACTTCTGAGTCAAGCGCACTTGTTGCTTCGTCTAAAATAAGAATAGGTGCGTCTTTCAAGAAAACTCTAGAAATAGCAATACGTTGACGTTGGCCGCCAGAAAGTTTTACGCCACGCTCGCCGACATAAGCATCAAATCCAACACGTCCTTTCTGATCAGTCAATTGTGGAATAAATTCTTCTGCTTTAGCTTTTTTGATAGCAAGCTGAATCTCTGCTTCAGTCGCATTAGGGCGACCATATTTGATATTTTCAGCTACCGTACGATGTAATAGAGAAGTATCTTGAGTGACCAGTGCAATATTTGCACGTAAACTATCTTGTGTAACATCATGGATGTTTTGTCCATCAATCAAGATACGACCCTGATTAATATCATAAAAATGCAAAAGTAGCTGAATAAGGGTAGATTTACCCGCACCAGAACGACCAACAATACCTATTTTCTCACCAGGCTTAATCGTAAGATTAAAATGATCAATTACATTTTTTTGATTATAAGCAAAACTAACATCTTCAAAACGAATTTCACCCTGTTGAACTTTTAGTTCAGTTGCATCTTTTTTATCTTGAATCTGGATAGGCTTACCTAGAGTTTTCATACCATCTTGAATGGTACCAACATTTTCAAACAGCATGGTGATGTGCCACATGATGAATTCTGCTAGGCTATCGAGTTTTAAAACCATCGCCGTGGTTGCTGCAATTACACCAATAGCAGCTTGACCTTGGGTCCATAACCAAACAGAACTACCAATCACGCCAATAAAGAGAAAAGCACTGAGTAAACGAATGCTGATTTGGTATTTCACAGCTAAGCGCATCTGTTTATAAACAGTGACCATAAATTCTTGCATGGACTCTTTTGCATACTGACTTTCACGACCAGCATGTGCAAACAATTTCACAGTTTGAATATTGGTATAAGCATCGGTAACGCGTCCAGTCATAATAGCGCGCGCATCTGCCTGTTGTTGTGAAACTTTACCAAGACGAGGAATGAAATAACTGGCAATCGCGATAAATAAGATCAGCCATAAAAGTAATGGGACGATTAAAACAGGCGAAATAGAGCCTAATACAAAGCTAATCGTAATAAAGTAAATCAGTACATAAACCAACATGTCACCAAGGATCATCCAAAATTCACGAACTGCTAATGCAGTTTGCATAACTTTGGCAGACAAGCGGCCAGCGAAGTCAGTGTGGAAAAAATCTAAGGTTTGTTGCAACAATAAGTTATGGAATAACCAGCGCATACGCATTGGAAAATTACTAAATAACACTTGGTGTTTGACGATAGATTGCAAACTTACGAAGAAAATATTTGCGAATAAAATACTTATGAGAATAGTTAGATTTTCATGATTCGTTTCTAAAAAGGTATTAGGCTGACTTTTAGTGAGCCAATCAACTAGTTTACCAATATAAGAAAAGAATAATGCCTCAAAGCACGCTGCAGCAGCTGTACAAGCAATAAGTAAAAAGAGGAATGGTCTGACTCCTTTCGTTGATTGCCAAACAAAAGCAAAAAAAGTAGTCGGTAATGGTTTGTTTAAATCTTTCGTTGGGTAAGGATCAACTAATTTTTCAAACCAACTCAGCATTACACTTATCCTCTGATGAAATTCTAATTCAGCTAGTTCAGTAGCATATCAGAAAATTAGCTTTAGAGATGAAAAGAGCGAATGTGGTTTTGTTCGCAAAAGGATAATTAAATTCCCAATTTAATTTCGAAAATAGTTTATTTTAAATAAGATTTGTTATTAATTTTTTCTTAACAAATAATATGATAAATGAAATTGCTAACGAATTATTTTAACTGATCATTAGCAATCCAAATGGTTGATATTAACGAATGGTGTAAATGGTATCGAAGTTAACATCTACTGTACAAATAAGTAAATTACAAATTAAATTATTGTTTAGTAAATTTGAAATTTGATTACTTAGATTCATTTCAAATGCTGTTAATTCTCTCATGATTATTTGGCATGCGTTATTAAATTCATGAATATTCCAGTCTTTATTAAATAAAAATTTTATAGCGTTTAAATTGTTTAATTCATACATCAAGGTGTGATGAAGTGAGAATCCTTTATCATCAACTATATTTGAACTTTGGAAGAGAATTGGTTCGAGTTGATTCGCTTTGATGAGCATTAATGAATCAATTATTTTGTTTCTAAGCTCATTATTTAAGCTATTAAAGAAACCAAAAGAAAATGTTGCAATGACCGCAGCATCCATCCAAAGTGTAGATTTATGACTCATTTTTTCTAAATGAAGTTCTATAAATTCAGATTGATTTCCGATATTCTCAGTTTGGGAGAAAAATGAGTAATCTTTTTCATTTTTGAATTTTATTGCTGAGTGAGGCATCTTCTAACTTATTATTACATTAATTAACAATATTGATACATAATGATTTTTTTTAAATTAAAATTCAATAGGTTTTATTAATATTTATTTCTTTTGATTGGTTATTGATCCGAAAATGCCTATTTGATCAATCTTTCTATTTGGAGAGTTATAATAAGTTAATTATATTAAATTAATATGAAAGGTATTTAATAATATTTAAAACTTAGGGGTATTATCTCATTTTTTATAGAAACTGCGAATGAGATCTTAGTTTTGTATTCAAATAACTATTAGTAGGATAGAAAATTTCTGTCTTTTCCCCACAAGTGTTTAGGAGATAAAACTGATATAAGTGAGAGACATTTTAGATGTATGTTGAACGAGTCGGTTTGATACAAAAGATGGGAAACCTAAGCGAGTAGTTAACAGGCTACGGATTGGTAATGGAGAGGAGTGTACCCACTTAAAGTTCTATTTGTTTCATAGAGGAAGAGCAAGACACTACACTAGGCAATTATTTAAAAATTCATTTGAAATACAACTTTTACAGTGAAAAATCAATGCATAAAACGTGATACAAGGCGTATACTCAAATTAACCATTACAATCACATAGGATTAGAAATGCTTCTTAAATTTGCGATTCGCTTTATGGCTGTCCTCCTTTCAGTACTTATCTTGGCTGCTATCGTTATTCAGTTCTTCTTCTCAAGCAAATTAACCACAGATTTGTGGATTATTGTAGTTCCTGTGATCTTAGGTATTCCAATTGTTACCTCAGTCGTAATTGCTAAAGACGATGAGTTAAGCATTCAGTGATACATACATGAATAATTAAAGTAACTATTTAAAAAGCTCATGCCAATGGGCTTTTTTCTTTGTACACGACAAAAAAAGATAACTCATTGAAATAATGGCATAATACTTGTTTTCTAACGACCAATATGATGAAATATTTCAATGATTTACATCTCATCTTAAACAAATATCTAAAGTGGAACAAGTCACATGCAAAATGTTTTACACTGATTATGCTGGCATTAATTGTAAAACAGAGCTGTTAATTGAAAATGACATTAACTTTTGTATACGTGTTAAAAACACTTTATTGTGACCAATCACTTAGCCAAGAATCATAAATTTAGTGATTTATTTCGTCATCTTCAAGTTGGTCAAACTGAATGTCGTAAACGACGTATTTGGGTCGGTCGAGTGAAACTGTATATTAGTGCGCTACGATTAGAAGATGGAGAACTTTTACTTGTTGTTTCTCCTATGTTTAATGCTTCAGCTATTCGTGATTATGCATTACGCTGGGAAATCGAAACCTTATTTAGTTGTCTCAAAGGACGTGGATTCAATCTTGAAAATACTCGTTTAACAGACCCTAGACGAGTCAAGGAATTGATAGCAGTGCTAGCTATCGTTTTATGTTGGTGCTATTTAACAGGTGAATGGCAACATGATCGGAAAAAAGTGATAAAAATAAAGAAGCATGGACGACTTTCAGTAAGTTTATTTCGCTACGGTTTGCACTATGTTCAGATGGCTATTCTACGTTTGATTGGTTTTGGAAAAAAGAAGAATTTAAGAAAGTGCTCGCAATTTTAAGGAAGAAAAAGCCTGATAGGACAAGGGCCCTATGAAATTTGTCGTGTACAGAGAGATAAAAAGAAACCGAGGGATCATCTCGGTTTCTTTTATATCGTTATTGACGTTTATTTTTCAACAAATGCACGTTCAATAACATAATCACCCATTACACCCATACGAGGGGATTCAACCAAACCATGTTGGTCAAGTAAAGCAGCCACGTCTTTTAGGAAAGCAGGGCTACCACAAAGCATTGCACGGTCAGTTTCACGATTGAAACGTGGCAAACCAATTTTTTCAAATAATTGACCAGATTCAATTGCGGTTGTAACGCGACCTTGGGTGTGGAAAGGTTCACGAGTCACTGTTGGATAGTAGATTAATTTATCTTTGATACCCAATTCTTCAAAGAACTCATGGTTTGGTAGTTCATTTAAGATTAAATCTTGGTATGCAAGCTCTGATACATAACGCGTACCGTGAACCATGATCACTTTTTCAAATTTTTCATATGTTTCAGGATCACGTAATAAAGCCAAGAATGGTGCTAGTCCTGTACCTGAAGATAACAGATATAGGTTTTTACCTGGCAATAAATCATCATGTACAAGAGTACCTGTAGGTTTTTTAGAAATAAGGATTTCGTCGCCCACTTGTACTTTTTGTAAGATAGAAGTGAGTGGACCATCTTGTACTTTAATTGAGAAGAATTCGAGTTCTTCTTCATAATTCGCACTCGCAATCGAATACGCACGCATTAAAGGCTTACCATTCACTTCAAGTCCGATCATCACAAACTGACCATTTTTAAAACGTAAGCTTGTATCGCGCGTGGTTTTAAAACTGAAAAGCGTGTCATTCCAGTGGTGAACATGAGTAATGCGTTCAACGTTAAAAGCAGCCATTAAAGGTCTCGATCACAGTTAAAAGAAACAGATTGCTATTCTAATCTAAAATCATTCTCTATAAACTGAATATATTTAATTGTGTTTATAAGAAAAAGTGATGAGCAATTCTGTGGTCATGCCGATCATCGGTTATATGCATTCTCCTTATCAGGAGAAATTTGGTATTCCAAGACAGCCAAATTTGGTGCAGGTGGAGTCCTATATAGAGTTGTCAGAACCTTATAATGATCTTTCGGCATTTGAGGGAATTGAAGACTTCAGTCATTTATGGTTATTGTGGCAATTCCATGATAATAAAAATACTGATAACTCCTTGAATCAAATGTCTAAATTCCGTCCACAAGTACGTCCACCTAGATTAGGTGGTAATCAAAAAATTGGAGTATTTGCAACGAGGAGTATGTATCGTCCATCTCCTATAGGTCTGTCGGTCGTTCGCTTTTTACGTGTTGAAAAATGTGCTAAGAGTGTTCGAATGTATGTGATGGGAAGTGATTTACTCAATAAAACTCCAATTTTGGATATTAAACCTTATATCCATTATTCAGATGCTGTGATGGATTCAGTCAGTGGCTATGCGCAAGACGAGCCGATTCGAAAGCGTGTTCTATGGAGCGAATTAGCACAATCGATTAAGCACAAGTTCATTCAAGAGAATGACACTCAGCCGAGAATCTTTGACGAGTTAGAACAAGTTTTATCTTTAGATCCACGGCCTGCTTATCATGATGATGCGAGTCGAATTTATAAAATGAAGTTTTCCACGTTCGATGTGAGTTTTAATGTTGACGATGAAAAGATCAACATATTAAACCTTGAAACTCTCAATTAGCATTAATATTAGTGTTGTTGCATCCAGAACATGATAATTAACACAGTCATATGTATGATTTGGGCTGGAATAAAAGCAAGAGCAAATTTATATCCTCCTGTTAGCGCAGCGTTGATACTTTTCGCTAAAGCATGAGCAGCAAGTCCGATCATTAATGCAATCATAAGTGTTGTTGCTTGAACGGTATCAGGCTCTGCTTGGACAACGATTGCAGCAATTGCCGCATGTATTTCAAAAAGAGATGCGATTAATGTACCTAAAATCAGACCTGAACTACCAAGCCAAAGGCTGAGAGCATATACCGCGGCTTGAATTGCTGATAAGGCAAAAGTAATAATGATGGCATTTTTGAAGCTGAACATGCGGCTGCTATCATTGGTTACGATTGTTTCACCATCGCCAATAGATGTCCGCATCAAATATAAAGCCCAAATAGATAGAACGATGGTAGAAATGATAGTTGGCAAAAATATGATTTTGAACCAAGCCAAGCTAATGCTTGCAACAATAATGAGCATTTGAATAAGCGTAGATACGCAGGACATCAAGGCAGCACCAGCATTTACATGAGAGTTCGCACCGTTGTTACGAACTTCCATACCCAGATTTGCGATAGTTGCTGTGCTTGAGACAAAACCAGATGCCAAAGCAGAAAAGACGAGTGCATTTTTTGATGATAAAAGTCTTTTGGCAAAATGTGCTAATGCTTGTACAAATAGTATGAGGCTTAATAATTTCAAAATTGTATAGGGATTTAATACAGGTCCCCAAAAAGCTTGGTTAGGCACTAAGGGCAGTGCAATCAGTATTAAAGCCAGTAGTAGCACGCCATCCCTTAATTCACTTTCATTAATCCACTGGTTTGCGAGCCCGTGAAGTGATTGTTTCGCAAAAAGTAGAATGGTCAGCGTCACTGCAAGCCCAGCAGCTAAATTGATATTCCATATGCAAACAGCACCAATGAAATAGGTCATTATGAGTGCAAGTTCAGTAGTCACACCAGGATCATCAGGTTGATTTTTAAGTGATGCAATACTTATAGCACCAATTAAAATTGCCCCCGTAATTCCTATTTCTAAATTAAATAAAAAGCACAGTGTTCCTAAAAGAGAGCTAATTGCAAAGGTTCTAAAACCAGCAAAGGTTTTGGTCTTACGTTTAGCTTTGCTTTGTTCTCGTTCTAAACCGATCAATAATCCACAACCGAGCGATACAGCAAAAATCATGATTAACTGACTTAAAGCCGTATTTTGTATTGATAAATCAAGTAAATCAGTCATGTCGTATCCTTTCGCTTAGAGGATCATCGTTATTGTTTAGGCAAAATTGAGTTGAATTTATATACTTTAAAATTACATAAATGCATCGCTCTATCTTAACCCTTTTTACTTTTATGGCTAAGTTATCTATATGTTTTTTAAAGTGCATTTAATCATTCTTGAGTCATGAAATGATCTGGGAGATTTTAATAAATCTCTGTTATATTATAGAAATAACTTGGGGTATAACAATGACGTTTAATTTTCAAATCGATATTTTTTGGTGCTTAGAACAATTACAAAAAGATGGACGAATCACTGAACGGGATAAATTACTAGTACAAACAACACATCGTCAAAAAGATGAATTGAAGTGGCATCCTTTACAATGGGTTGCAAAATTTAATCTGAAAGATCAATTAAATCCAGAAACCATTTTAACACTCAATCGTCTATGTCTATGGTTAGCTGAAAAATCGCATGTTCCTTTGTTTGTCATTGATCCTCTAAAGGCTGATGTGACGGCATTAACCAGTGTTATGTCTCAAGAGTTTGCAGCTCGAAATCATATTTTGGCAGTAGAAGTTCACTCTGATCGTATTTTAATCGGTACAGATCAGCCATTTATGATGGAATGGAAAAATAATTTAGAAAGAAGTTTGAGCCCAAAAAAAGTTGAAGCTGTACTATTAAATCCAGAACAGCTACAACGTTATTTGATTGAATATTATCAAGTTAGTCGAGCGGTGAGCTCTTCTCAAGGCACAAGTGCTTTTGACCGTGACAATAAGGGGGTCGAAGCTTTACTGCAATTAGGCGATACACAAAACCCTGATGCCAATGACCAGCATATTGTGAAACTGGTTGATTGGGTATTGCAATTTGCTTTTGAGCAGGGTGCAAGTGATATTCATTTGGAGCCTCGCAAAGACAAAGGCAAGGTACGTTTCCGTATCGATGGTGTATTGCATACAATTTATAATATGCCAGCCAATACGCTTACAGCAGTGATTTCCCGTATTAAAATCTTAGGTCGTATGAATGTTGCGGAAAAGCGTAAACCACAAGATGGACGTTTAAAAACACGTACACCGAAAGGTCAAGAAACGGAATTACGTCTTTCTACGTTGCCAACTGCTTTTGGTGAAAAGTTGGTCATGCGTATTTTTGATCCTGAAGTATTAGTGCGTAGTTTTCAGCAATTAGGATTTGAAGGGCATTTATTACACAGTTGGCAGCAACTGACACAGCATAGCCACGGTATTATCTTGGTGACGGGGCCAACAGGTTCAGGTAAAACCACAACGCTATATTCGTCTTTAAAGCAATTAGCAACTGAACAAGTGAATGTCTGTACCATTGAAGATCCGATTGAAATGTTGGAACCAAGTTTTAACCAGATGCAGGTGAATCCAAATATCGAACTTGGTTTCGCCGATGGTGTTCGCGCACTGATGCGTCAAGATCCTGACATTATCATGGTGGGAGAGATTCGTGACCATGACACCGCAAATATGGCGATTCAAGCAGCATTAACAGGACATTTGGTTCTTTCAACTTTGCATACTAATGATGCACCTTCAAGTCTGACCCGTTTGCATGATTTAGGCGTACAACCATTTTTAACTGCAGCAACGATTTTAGGTGTTCTAGCACAACGTTTGGTGCGCCGACTCTGCCCACTTTGTAAGCAAGAAACGGCAATTAATGAACAAGAGTGGGAGCATCTTACTTTTGATTATATGATGGATATGCCAACGACGATGTATAAAGCAGTTGGATGCGAAGCATGTCGCCATACAGGTTATAAAGGCCGTGTAGGTATTTATGAATTTATGCCAGTAAGTTTAGAGTTGAAGTCTATTATTAGTGCTCATGGCACACTGAATGATCTGAAAGCACAATCCAAGAAAGAAGGTGTTGAGCCACTGCGGATTGCAGGTGCACGCAAAGTCATTGAAGGTGCAACCACGTTAGAAGAAGTATTGCGTGTTGTTCCTTTAAGTTAAGCAAATTATTGATCTTCAGATTCACCTCATCTTCATTTGTTTTAAAGAGGTTGTCCCACTTGTTTGATCAAACAAAAAAAGCAGTACGCGCTGACATACTGCTATTTCCACGTTTATTATTATGCGGTTGTTATTATATTACTTCGTTAAAATCAGACGATTATTACGTGTTAAACGCAAGCGGTATTCTTCACCCACATGCATTATGCGTATTTCCCGACCTAAGGCAAAAAGATTATTGGAATGCAACATTGGCAATGATTGAGCTGCATCTGTGCTACGTGTAAATAGGTTAAATGGTGCGTTCATTTGTTATGCTCCGTGGTGTGTTTTCTATTGATTTAAATGATAATCATTATCGAATAGACCTGTCAACGTAAATTTCAAGAATTTACAAAATCATTGATTATTGATGTTTTTAGCATGTGAAATCGTTGTTAAATTCATTAAAATTATTGTGAAAAAAATAGAGATATTAGATTGTTATGGCAAAAGCTATAGTTGATGTTGCGATTGCAATTTTACTGCATAAATCTAAAGTGTTAGTGGGTTGGCGACAAGCAGATCAACATCAAGGTAATAAACATGAATTTCCTGGTGGAAAAGTCGAATTAGGGGAATCACCTGAACAAGCTTGTCGTAGAGAGATTTATGAGGAAGTAGGTATTGGTTTAAAAGAGTGGCATCCGTTTGATATTATTCGTCATGAATATGAAGATGTTATTGTTAATTTACATCTTTTTCATGCACACGTACCTGAGGAAATGCTCAATCAAATTCATCAACCTTGGACTTGGTATCAACGCGATCAACTAGCGAGTTTAAACTTTCCGAAGGCAAATGCTGTAATTCTGGAACGATTAATCTGGTCTCATTTGATTAAGATCAGTGATCAAATTGATGCACTACCACATCATAATTTTCAAATGTATTGGCGCATCCAAACAGCTGAAATTGAACAGATTGAACAGCAGTTAGAGGTTTTAACTGATGAAAAATTACAAAAAATTATAATCAATACTGATATTTATCAAAATATCAACATGGTTCTACAGTCTAGAGTGAAGACAATTCATCTTAAACAATCACAATTAATGGCACTTAAAAAAGGTGAATTGATTGTTGGTAAACGTTTTATTGCAGCCTGTCATGATGCTGTTTCATTACAACATGCACAACATATAGGTTGTGATGCCGTATTTTTGAGTCCTGTGAAAGCGACTGAAACACATCCAAATGCAAAAGTATTGGGTTGGAATGACTTTGCTGCATTAGCTCAGCAGAGTGATATTCCAGTTTTTGCTTTAGGTGGTGTCGCACCTGAAGATTTAGAACAAGCCCAAAAACATCATGCTTATGGGCTTGCTGGGATTCGTCAATTTAGTTCAATTGATTGATCAAACTTTTTATAACGCTTGAATTGCTTTTTTAGCTTCTTGGGCTTTTACAGGGTGATTACGTGCTTCACTTGCTCGGAGCACAATAAACCAAAGTTGTTTTTTCATCGAGTTACTTTGCGCATAGCTTAAACCTCGACGTGCCAAAGCTTCCGCATTTGCATATTGTTTGCGTTGGTCTGCAATCAGTGCCAAATACAAATAAGTTTCGGTCGCTTGGGGAGCAATACGTTGAGCTTGAAGAGCATAACGTTCTGCTTCCGCAAGTTGCTGTTGCTTATAAGCGACTTGGGTTTTTTGCATTAATGTTCTAAATGCTGGTAATTGACTCCCATCATTGAACTTTTGCTGTACTTTTTGCTCAGGAACAACCACTGTTACCTTTTGACGCTTTATTTCTTTCTGCTCATACGGCGTAATTTTTACATTCGACGCGGGCGGAGTAGTTTTCTTTTTCTGCGTGTTTGACGTACTTGGTGGTTCTCCCAATTTTATTACCACTTTTTTATTTGGAGGCGGTGCTGAATTACAACCTGCAAGCAGCAATACACCAATCACAATCGTTATTTTCTTCATCATGTCCAATCATCCTTGTAACTTAGTTTTCACCGCTATAACTACCGCTCGAAATCACACGTGTAGAATTATGATTGGATAAATCGGTGTCCATTTGATTTTCACTTTCTCGAATATAATTGGTATTGCCATCACCATAATGATCCCCCTGAGTGTCTTCCTCGGATGGGATATTGGTTGGTTCAACTTCATAATGTGATTGGCCGCATAGGGTTGCACGACGAGGTACAGTTTGTCGAAGTAGGGGAATATACATTGCGCCATCACAACCCTGCGCCGATAAATCACCAGTTGCGCTGTCTATCCATTGCCATTCTACATTGTCAGTTTGACGAAAATTGACGGGTTCTTGACGAAGCTGTTTCATTACATTGGTCCAGACAGGTAATGCACCTGATGAACCTGTGAGACCAGTAACTTTATTATCGTCCAGACCTAACCAGACGACAGCGACATGATTGCCTGAATAACCAGCGAACCATGAATCGCGTGTATCATTGGTAGTGCCAGATTTACCAGCTAAATTTAAGGTTTCAGGTAAGCTGCCATAAGCTGATCGTCCAGTACCTGAACGCATAACTTGTTGTAAACCGTAGTTCAAAATATAGGCAGCAGCAGGATCAATCGTTTGTTGAACATTTAAGCTATAACGTTCAAGCAAATGTCCTTTTGCATCAACAACAGTACGAATAGAGCGAGGAGGATATTTGAAACCACCTGTTGCAAAATTACCATAAATTCCAAGTACTTCCATTGGAGACATATTTACTGCACCCAAATAGATAGATGGATAAGCTGGGATATTTGAACTGACACCAAATTGTTTTAGCTTATTTGAAAATGCTGATAATCCAAATTCATTTCCTAAACGAACAGCAGATAGGTTATATGAATTTGCCAAGGCTTGTTGCATAGGTACAACACCGTGTTCACCACCACTATAATTTTTTGGTGTCCAACTCTTATCGCCCTCAACTGGAATATTAACGGCACTATCTTCAATCGGACTCGCCCACGTATAACGTCCGGATTCGATCGCATTTAGATAAATAATAGGTTTTAACAACGAACCGACTTGACGTTTAGCGTCTAGTGTACGGTTAAAGCCAGTAAAATCTTGGGTTGAACCAACAGCAGCAACCAATTCACCATTCTCAGGATGAGCTACAAGCACAGCGCCTTGTAAGTTTTTCAAACGTGCTGGATTTGCTTTTGCTAAACGTTCAACAGAGTCTTTAAAAGCATTTTGAACTTGTGTCTGTGCAATCGGGTCAAGCGTTGTGAAAATTTTCAAGCCTTGATTGGTAATATCACTTTCTTGATATTCTGTACGTAATTGACGACGTACGATATCAAGGAAATCTGGGAATTTTGCAGGCCCTAAAGTTGGTTTACTCACAATATTTAAAGGACGTGAGATTTCATCTTGATATTCTGTTTCGGATAAATAGCCCATCACCATCATATTGTTTAATACAACATCACGGCGTTTTTTTGCCGCTTCAGGATTACGCCAAGGGTTATATAAAGTTGGACCCTGTACTAAACCAACCAAAAAGGCTTGTTGGGAAATATTTAATTCACTCAGAGGCAAACCAAAATAGAATTGTGAAGCTAAGCCATAACCGTTAATTGAGTAATTACCATTTTGACCTAAATTTACTTCATTTAAATAGGCTTCTAGAATTTCATCTTTGCTGTAATGCAGCTCAATCAACAACGCCATAAGAGCTTCATTGACTTTACGTTTGAGCGTTTTTTCTGGTGAAAGATAGAAATTTTTAACTAATTGTTGGGTTAATGTCGAGCCACCTTGACGTCGACCACCAGTTGCATTACTGACTAAGGCACGTGCTGTACCTCGAATAGAAACACCATGATGGTGATAAAAATTTCGGTCTTCTGTTGAAATTAATGCTTCAATTAGTGTTTTTGGTACTTTATTTAGTTTAATGAGAACACGGTCTTCATTATGTTGTGGATAGATACCACCGATTAATAGGGGTTCTAAACGAGCAATACCAGTGTTCGAAGGTTTAGTGGAACGAATTTCACCGACTTGACCTTGATTGAAAGCAATCTCAAGCACCTGTTCAGGTTCATTACTATCACCATAGTCAAAACCACGTGTATGAACATACATTTGGTTGCCTTGAATGATGTAACTTCCTGACTTTTCATAGTTCGTGGTATTTTTATAGCCCAGTAATTTTAATTCTTGGACAAAATTATCTTGAGTAATGGGTGCATTCGCATAGATTTCTAATGGACGAGCAAATACCTTGGCAGGAATATCCCAACGCTGACCTTCAAATTTATTGCGAATAATATTATCCAAACGGATCAGATAGATACTAAAGGCAATAAACACACCAATCACTAAAATTGAAAAAATTAGTGCTAGAAAACCAATACCACGTTCACACTTCATAGACTTGCGTTAAAACCGAAACAATGTGAGTAATGATGCGATAGCTTATTGTCATTTTGCAATCATAAAACTGTGAATAAATAGCAACATGCAATAAAAACTTTCAGAAGGTGTTGATATTAATCGTATAAAAAAACAACGAATGGACATTTTTATACTTTTTAATCAATCATCAACGAAAATTTGATTGTTAATGATATGATAGTCAATAGTCGCGGTGGAGCTGAGTTATTCGTGCAAATTTCACATAAATCCTTTCGAAATATTGGTCTAATTGGGCGACCAGATAAGAATTCTGTAGTAGAAACGTTATGTTTAATCCATGATCATTTGATCACTTTAGGCTTAAATCCCGTTTTTGATCAGGAAACAGCCAAACTCGTACCCTATAGTTATGGTCAAACCGTGAGCCGTAATTTATTAGGTGAAGTGGTGGATTTGGTGATCGTTGTGGGTGGAGATGGCTCTTTACTTCATGCGGCACGTGCTTTAGTCCGATACAATACACCTGTTATCGGGATTAACCGTGGTCGACTCGGATTCTTAACTGATATTAAGCCGGCAGAAGCAATTTTTAAACTGGATCAGGTACTACAAGGTCAATTTCAACTCGATCGACGTTTCTTGCTAGAAATGGAAGTTCGCACCAATAACGAAACCATTTATGATGCAATTGCCTTGAATGATGTGGTGTTACACTCAGGTAAATCGGTTCATATGATTGATTTTGAGCTGAGTATTGATGGGCAATATGTCTATCGTCAGCACAGTGATGGTTTAATTGTCTCAACACCAACAGGCTCGACCGCTTATTCGCTTTCAGGCGGTGGGCCAATTTTGCATCCAAGTATGGATGCGATCGCACTTGTACCAATGCACCCACATACTTTGTCATCACGTCCAATCGTTGTCGGTGGACAAAGTGAGATTAAGATCACCATCCGTGAAAATCGTGTCTTACCGATGGTGAGTGCCGATGGTCAACATAGTGTTGCATTAAATGTAGGTGATACAGTGCATATTCGTAAACATCCGTTTAAACTAAGCTTATTACATCCACCAGGTTATGATTTTTATATGGCATGCCGTACCAAATTAGGGTGGAATCAAGATTTTGAATCTTTTCAACAGGATGACTCATGAATATTGAACAAATGCTCGCTATTTTAAATCCTGAAATTGTTGAGCGTCTCCGTACTGCTGTTGAAATTGGTAAATGGCCAAATGGCGTTGCACTCACTAAAGAACAGCGTGAAACCTGTATGCAAGCCGTGTATGCATGGGAAATGGAAAATTTACCAAAAGAACAGCGCAGTGGTTATATCGACCGTGGCACTAAAAAAGACGGTGAAGAGTGTGATGACGACCATCACAAAAATGAACCTGAATTTAAGCCGATTCGTTTTGTTTAGTTAATATAAGTAGTATTTAAAGCGATGATTTTAATAAAGTCATCGCTTTTTATTACGCTGTCTATTATTGATGTAATGTCTTTAAATAAAATACTGATTACTTTAACGAATAATTTAATGGTTGCTCTTTATATATTTTATTTTTAGGATCAAAAAGATATAGTTTTGTAGAAAAGGTGATTTAAAAAATCACCTTATTTATTTTTTGGTTTAAAAACGATTGTCCCAAAGCGCTTTCGCTTTAATCATTGCTTCATCATAACTATTCACAGCACCCATGGTATACAAAGCGATTCCCATGGTTTCGATCACTGCCATTTCGCCATATTCATGCTTTTGCTCACCGAGCCAAACTGCTTTGAATACTGCAAAATCAAGCTCTTCTTCAATCGGACTACGGTCAGGTGTTAATTTTGGTAGCTCATGTTCATATAGCTCACCATTTTTAATCCCACAAATTAAGGTTTTGGCATCAGGATTACGCTCAAACTCACCACCTTCACCTTTGATCACAGCACTATTTTGATAGCCCAATCGAAAAGCGGTGTGTTGATGTGAAGTCCGATAAGCAGGGTGGAAAATTGCTTGTAAAGTGGCTTTGGCGTTAAACGGATTAATTAGACGAGCAAGCGTATGAATTGGAGAACGTAAGCCCATCACATTGCGGAGTGAGATCAATTCACTCAGAATTGGTGAAATGGCTTCAAGTGGCAAAAATGCAAAATTATGTTGATCTAGTTGTTTACGGACATCTTGCTCATTCTCACAAATAGAATAGCCTAAGTATTGTAAAACTTGTTCCGTATAAACACGGTTAATGGTATGACCCGATGCGCCGTGCATCACAATTCTATAGCCATGATGAGCCAGTGTTAATGCCGCCAATAAAAACCACGGATAGTGCTTACGCTTGCCTGCATATGATGACCAGTCAAGATCGACATCAAGTGGCTGAAAATTGAGTTGATCACGTGTTGCTTGAACAAAACCAGCCAATTCATCGACAGATTCTTCCTTAACACGTAAAAGCATTAAGAATGCACCCAACTGAACATCCAAGACTTCATCTTTTAAAATCATGCTAAATGCTTGATAGGCTTCTTCATAACTGAGCGAACGAGAACCTGTTTTCCCTTTACCCAAGATACGAACATACTGAGCAAAGGGATGTTCTACAGTTTTATAAATATTTCGTTTTGTATTCATGATCGTATGAGAAATCTTCGCCAACAATAAAAGGAATATGACATAAAAGTGACGTATTTAGCGTAAAAAAATATGAGGAGCTGTCTAATCAATAAACAATTAGCGTTTGCTTATGCAGAGTGCAAATAAAATTATTGACCGAATCAGTCTAGTGATTTGATGTAAACGGAACATGACATCCAATCTAAAAATCATTAGCATGGCTGCAAATCGAATTTTTAAAAACAATGAAAGCGAAAGGAAATAATGATGTTAGCTTACGATGCAGATTTGGAACTCTTCCGTGATAACTTTAAACGTTTTATGAGCGAGCAAATTGCACCTCATTATGATCAGTGGGAACGCGAAGGCATTATGCCACGTTCAGTTTGGTCTTCATTGGGTGAAAATGGCTTTCTCTGTGTAGATGTACCAGAAGAATATGGTGGTTATGGTGTACCAACCCATTATTCATTAATGTTAGTTGAAGAATCTGCACGTGCGGGTTATTGCGCATTATCAACAGCGATTTCTTGTCATTCTGAAATTGCGGCACCGTATATTCAACATATCGGAACTGAAGAACAAAAGCAGTACTGGTTGCCAAAAATGGTTTCTGGCGAAGTTGTTGGTGCGATTGGTATGACTGAGCCAGGAGCTGGTTCTGATTTACAGGCAATGCGTACTAATGCAATTTTGCAAGATGATCATTATCTGTTAAACGGTTCAAAAACCTTTATTTCAAATGGTCAGCATGCTGACGTTGTGGTTCTAGCAGTCAAAACTGATCCACAAGCACGTGCTAAAGGTGTGTCTTTATTATTGGTTGATACACATTTGGAAGGCTTTAAAAAGGGCACGAACTTAGACAAAATAGGTCTGCATTCACAAGATACCTCTGAATTGTTCTTTGATAATGTGAAAGTACCTAAAGACCAGTTATTGGGCAATGCAGGTTCAGGTTTTGCTTACTTGATGCAGGAATTACCACGTGAGCGTACTGCAATCGCAGCGACCTCTTTGGGAGCAATTCGTGGCTCAATTGATCTTGCGACCCAATATGTGAAAGAGCGTCAGGCATTTGGTCAAGCAATTGCTCAATTTCAAAATACACGTTTTGTATTGGCTCAAGCAAAAATTGATGAATTAGCAACAGCCGCTTTCTATAACCAAAACGTTGCTTTGTATAATGAAGGCAAATTGGATGTAGAAACCGCAGCGGCATTAAAGAGCTTTAGTACCGATATGCAAATGAAAGTAGCCGATAATTTACTTCAATTATTTGGTGGCTATGGCTATATGACAGAATATCCAATTTCACGTTTCTTCGTTGATGCGCGTATCCAACGTATTTATGGTGGTACCAACGAAATTATGAAAGAAATCGTTGCACGTGGATTGATTGGTAAGTCTTAAGCACAAAAATCATCTCTATTTAGTAGATGATTTCAGACTGAATCAAGAAACTTGATTCAGTCTTTTTATTTGTAGTGATGTTTTTAAGATCAAGGATTGGCTGGCTTATCAAATAATGCGGAACAACTTTTATGATCTATACAACCTGCCAACATAATCGCTTTGGGTAAACTGGCATAGAGATTAGTTAAATGCTGCTCTGCTGGATGTTGATAATTCCAGAACAAGAAATGCTTTGAACGTTGCTGATTAAAGTTTTGATAGAAGTTATTCTGCTTCTGCAAGGATTCAGCGTCTGGTGTTGGACTTCGACCATGTTCATGTGTACCCACTGTGGTCATCAGCATTGGTTGTGCAAAAGACAATGTTGTGCCAATGAGCAGAGAAAAAGTCAAAATACCAAATTGTTTAATCATAATTTATTTGCGAACATTAAAATTTTGCTAGCAATATATAATGAAAATCATTATCAATAAAGTTTGGTAATAAAAAGAGTTAAAACTCAGCGTGTTTAATAGTTTAAAGTGTTGTTATACTAGCTCGGATAATCAATTCACAGATGAATTGTAATCCATTCTTATAGATGATTTTGCTGAGGTTGCATTCCAATGGTAAACGATGGACAAAACACATCGAATTCACTTAATTTAGAACAAATTCGTAACGATATTGATAGTGTTGATCAACAAATCCAAGAGTTACTTAATCGCCGTGCAACGCTTGCAGAAGCGGTAGCCAAAGCGAAGTTTGCATCCGAAGAAAATCCGCTGTTTTATCGTCCAGAACGTGAAGCTCAGGTGTTACGTAAAGTCATGGAGCGTAACCAAGGTCCTTTATCTGATGCAACCATGGCGCGTTTGTTCCGTGAAATTATGTCAGCATGTTTGGCACTTGAAGCACCACAAAGTATTGCATTCCTTGGGCCTGAAGGCACTTATACCCACTCGGCTGTGTTAAAGCATTTTGGTAAAGATGCTGTTGTACGTCCATTGCCAACGATTGATGAAGTGTTCCGTGAAGTTGAAGCAGGCAGCGCACATTATGGTGTCGTTCCCGTTGAGAACTCATCAGAAGGGATTGTGAACCATACTCTCGATTGCTTTAAATCGTCGACAGTCAATGTGATTGGTGAAGTTGAACTACGTATTCATCATCAATTCCTTGTATCTGAAAATACCCGTAAAGACAGCATTAAGCAGATTTATGCACATCAACAAACCTTGGCACAATGCCGTAAATGGTTAGATGCGCATTATCCGGGCGTAGAGCGTGTCGCGTTGAATTCAAATGCTGAAGCAGCACGCCGTATTCGTAATGAATGGCATTCTGCTGCGATTGCATCTGATATTGCAGCAAGCATGTACAATCTTGAGATTTTACATAGCAATATCGAAGATAACCCTGAAAATACCACTCGTTTCCTTGTGATTGGTCGTGAAAAGATTCCTCAAAGTGGTAATGATAAAACCTCTCTATTAATCTCTGCGCATGACCGTGCAGGTGCTTTGTTGGAGATTCTTGCGCCATTTGCCAAACATAAAATTAGTTTGACTAGTATTGAAACTCGTCCTGCGCTTCCTGAGAAATGGGCCTATGTTTTCTTCATTGATTTGGAAGGGCATATTGATCAAGAAAATGTAGCCGCAGCATTAGATGAAATTCGACCTAATGTAAAAGAATTGCGAGTATTGGGTTCATATCCTATTGCTGTTTTATAGTTCTATTTATTGTATTTTGAATCCCTCCCAGCAGTCTCCCTTCAAAAAGGGAGGAGTTTCCCCTCTTTTTAAAGAGGGGTTAGGGAAGATTTTTACATAGGCAAATATGTTTTATGTCTCAACCATTATTTAAGAAAGTTGCATTTATTGGGCTTGGACTGATTGGGTCGAGTCTTGCTCGTGTGATTGTGGCTGAACGACTTGCATCTCAAATTGTGGCTTCAACACGCTCAAAGAAAACATTAGAAGATGCCAAGGCACTCGGTCTTATTCAAGACGGTTATGCAACACCAGAAGAAGCAGTTCAGGATGCCGATTTAATTGTTTTAGCTTTGCCTGTTCGTGCGACACAAAAAGTGCTAGAACAGATCAAGCCTTATCTTGCAGACAATGTCATCATTACCGATGTCGGTAGTACCAAAGGCAATGTGGTTGAAGCTGCTAAAGTGGTATTTGGTGAAAATTTACCAGTCGGTTTTGTACCGGGTCATCCGATTGCAGGTGCAGAACATACAGGTGTACATGCGGGCAAAGTTGATTTATTCGTCAATCATAAAGTGATTTTGACACCACTTCCGACCAGTGCCGATTGGGCGGTTGAAAAACTGATTCAACTTTGGTCTGCGGCAAAAGCAGAAGTGATTTGCATGGATGTCACTAAGCACGATGAAGTGTTGGCACATACCAGTCATTTACCGCATTTGATGGCATTCAATCTGGTTGAGCAACTGGCAAATCGTGAAGATAATTTAGATATTTTCCGCTATGCTGCTGGAGGTTTTCGTGACTTCTCGCGTATTGCGGCTAGTGACCCACAGATGTGGCATGACATTTTCTTTGCCAATAAAACGGCAATTTTAAATGCTGTTGATGGCTTTGAACAGCAATTGTCGATTTTAAAGAAATTGATTGCACAGGAAGATTCGCAAGCGTTGATGGGACTGCTCGGGCATGCTCAAGCAGCACGTCAGCACTTTAACCATATGTTGGCCAAAAAACCTTTGATGGAGAAAAACAAGGTGACACAGCAATTTACCATTTTACCGGGAAAGAAAACATTTACAGGTAAATTCACCGTACCGGGTGACAAGTCTGTGTCACATCGCTCAATTATGTTTGGTGCGATTGCTGAAGGCACAACGCATGTGACAGGCTTCTTGGAAGGTGAAGATGCACTTGCAACTTTGCAGGCTTTCCGTGATATGGGCGTGAGCATTGAAGGGCCTAAGAATGGTGAAGTCACGATTCATGGCGTGGGTATGCAAGGCTTAAAAGCACCAGCGAGCGCGTTGTATATGGGTAACTCTGGTACTAGCATGCGTTTGCTATCAGGTATGTTGTCTGCACAAAAATTTGACTCGGTGATGACAGGTGATGCGTCATTGTCGAAACGTCCAATGGAGCGTATTGCTAAGCCGCTTCGTGAAATGGGTGCACAAATCCAAACCACAGGTGAAAAAGGTACGCCACCAGTGAGTATCACGGGTAGTCAAGCCCTTAAAGGGATTCAATACGATTTACCAATGGCATCAGCTCAGGTGAAATCAGGAATTTTATTGGCAGGCTTATGGGCTGCTGGTGAAACTTCAGTGACGGAACCTGAACCGACCCGTGATCATACTGAACGTATGCTTCGTGCTTTCGGTTATGATGTAAAAACTGAAGGAAATAAAATCTCGCTTGTGGGTGGTGGTAAATTAGTTGGCACAGATATTCAAGTGCCTTCTGATATTTCATCTGCGGCATTCTTTATGGTGGGTGCGGCTATTACAGAAGGTGCAGATGTTGTCCTTGAAGCAGTGGGCATCAACCCAACCCGTACAGGCGTGATCGAAATTCTCAAGCAAATGGGCGCTGATCTGACTGTTGAGAATGAACGTATTGCAGGCGGTGAACCGATTGCAGATATTCATATCAAAGGTTCAAGAACATTGAAGGGCATTCATATGCCTGAAGATCAAGTACCTTTAGCAATTGATGAATTCCCAGCATTATTCATTGCGGCTGCATGTGCAGAAGGTCAAACCGTATTAACGGGTGCAGCTGAACTTCGTGTCAAAGAGTCTGACCGTATTCAAGTCATGGCTGATGGCTTGAAAATCATGGGCATTGATTGTACGCCAACAGAAGATGGCATCATCATTGAAGGTAAAGGCAAGTCAGGTGACTGGTCGGCAATCTTTGCTGGCGGTGAAATTGAATCTCACCATGACCATCGTATTGCCATGAGTTTCAGTATCGCAGGTTTACGTACTTCAGGTAACATCACGATTCATGGTACGGAAACGGTTGCAACTAGTTTTCCAACCTTTACTGAGCTAGCAAACTCAGCAGGTTTAGATTTACAAGTCGTAAATCAGTAAACGAATTGAGAAATGCAGTATTTAGAATAGCTAAATGCTGCATTTTTTATTTGTTTATACATAAAAATAAGTTGTTAGGTGCAAACATAAAACGTATAAATAATGAAAATGATGAGTTTGACCATGTACATATCTAATTAGGTCTAAATTTATCAATTTAGTAAAATAAGTAAGACAATCGTCTAATCAATTAAAGACAATTGTATATATAATCATTCTTACCGTACGAGTCGATTTTATGCTGCGATCCAGCTAAAAAAATAAAAATAGAGGGAATACCATGAAAACATTGCAATTTATAGCAGATTGTCCTAAACATTGGGTAATTATCATCTACCAAATGAATGCTATATCACGCAAGAATATGTTGCAGCGCTACTCTATAAACAATTAGAACATTATTCTCTGTGAAATCTCTGCCAATTCACAGAAAAAACAAGCTTGGTTTGAACGAATAGAAACGCAAAGTATTATCCGACAGTTGGCTCAAGCCGTAGAAAATAGCTTAAAAGCAGAGCATAGCTTTTCTCAATTTGTATGGAAAAGCTAAGACGATTTTGTCAATAAAATCTTAAATAAAGTGATTTAAGCATCGCCATTTAGGTGTATGGTGTATATTTGTTTAAACACTTTATTTGAGAGTATTGGTGCATGATACAGGTCGATTTTTCTAAATTATCTCCACAAGTAGTTTGGCGACATTTTGAGACCTTATGTACAATTCCTCGACCATCTAAACATGAACAACGGTTAAGACAGCATTTAAAAGATTGGGCAGAACAGCGCAATTTGGAAACCTATGTCGATAACATTGGTAACCTAATTATTCGAAAAGTGGCAACTACGGGTAAAGAACAGGCTGCTGGTGTGATTTTGCAAGGCCATCTGGATATGGTGACACAAGCCAATCGTGGTACCCAGCATGATTTTTTTAAAGATCCAATTCAACCAGTCTTAAAAGATGGTTGGCTGATTGCTGAAAATACCACGCTTGGTGCAGACAATGGCATTGGCGTTGCACTTGCAATGGCGGTATTAGAATCAAATGATATTGCTCATGGGCCGATTGAAGTCCTGTTGACCATTGATGAAGAAGCAGGAATGAGTGGTGCTCGTTTGCTTGAGTCAGGTGTGTTAACTGGACAGTGGCTTTTCAATATTGATACCGAAGAATGGGGTGAGCTGTATCTTGGCTGTGCAGGCAGTATTGACCTAGAAGTGGGACAGACACTTGAATATGAAACAGCTCCAAGTGATTTAATCTTTGTAGATTTACTGGTATCAGCTTTGAAAGGTGGTCACTCTGGGGTTGATATTCATTTAGGTCGTGGGAATGCCAATGTCATTCTAGCCCATTTCCTCAATGATTATTTGGCACCATCCAATGGCCGACTGGTTGAGTTTTTCGGTGGATCTGCACGAAATGCCATCCCGCGTGAAGCTGTGGCAACCATTGCAATTAAAGCAGAGCAATTACCCGCGTTGGAAAATGCCGTTGCTGTGGCACAAACTGAATGGCAACAAAAGTTACAGAACATTGATGATCAGCTACAGATCAGCTTACAGCAAAATGCTAACCCGATAAATGAAGTTATAACATTGCAGCAACAGCAAGCTTGGTTGCAAGCATTGGCAAGTTGTCCATACGGGACTGCCCAGTGGAGTAGCGCTTTAGCTGATGTGGTTGAGACTTCGAATAATATTGGTGTGGTCAAATTGACCAAAGATGAAGCGAAAACCTTAGTTATGGTTCGTTCGATGGTGAATCAAGAAGCAGTAGCATTTGCTCAAAAGATTCAACAGCACTTTGCCAGTTTTGAAATTCAATCTGAATTAACGCCTTTAGTATCAGGTTGGACACCGAATCCAGAATCGGCTGCATTAAAGTGCTTACAACAGGCTTATCAATCTGCATTTGATATTGAACCTAATCTAAAAGTCATTCATGCAGGTTTGGAATGTGGCATTATTGCGGAACATTATCCTGATTTACAGATGGTGTCGTTTGGCCCTGATATTCAAGGGGCGCATGCACCAGGTGAGCGTGTGAAAGTAGATACTGTAGATAAATGCTGGAAGTTACTGGTGACTGCACTGGAAAGTGTGAAGTAACGAATTAATCCTGAGATCAGACCGATGATCCTGTCTTGGTCTGATCAATCAGTGATAAATATTGTGTTGGTACATGTATTGTTAGCCAAACACCATTTTCTGCTTGATAAAACTCAAAGCCGTGTTTATACATTTGCGGTGTGTTAATTATGAATAGCACAGGCTTACCATAGTGTTGGCCTACGTTGGCTACCGCAACTGCAGCAAAAATCAGACAAGGGATGATTTTACAGTCAATAAAGATTTTTTCGATCAGTTCCATTAAGAACTTATCGGCTGTCATTGCAGCAATCGCAATCACGGCGTAAATCATGAAAATCCAGAATGAGTATTTTGCCAAACGTTCCCAGTCAAAAGGTCGAATCGAAGAACTTTGATTTAAATCATTGGCAACATCGGGCGTAATCGTGCCTTGTTGTTGCCAATATTCAATAGTTTGCTTTAAAAAAGTCCCTGTTTTTTATTTAATTTCATTATTAAAAAATCCGAATGCTCATTTTATCGATATTGATAAAGCAGAAATGGGGCGTTAGGAGTATTTATTTTAGTAATCGAATGAATATTTTATTATATGTTTCAATGGTTAATATTTGATTTTATTATTTGAAAATGGGTATTTTTTGATCTTTTGTTGTCATCCAATAATTGCGTTCATGGTGGAAATCTGAATATGCATAAGGCAGCTCTTCAATAGTTAAACCATTAAGCATATTTTGATACCACTCAATATAGACAGAATTCTTATTTTTGCATTGGTTTAAAAACTCTTGATGTTGTTGAATAAATAGCTCAGTCAGTTCAGTAATATCTTGAGTGATTTCTGTTTTGCGGATATCTCTATTTTTTTTGAATCCAGCTAGAAATAATAATGGCAGATGCATTTTTATGGCTATTCAAAAAAGAACATCTCCAATAACAACCAGAAGGAGATAGAGAGGGTTCAACATATAAAGATTCAAATCCTCGTTTGTGCAATTCATGTGCAATATAAAGTGTTTTTTTTAGATTGATGATGTAAAAATCCTTTTTCACTGTCAATGTCCTGTTTTTCTATTTAAGTCTACAGTTTTAAAAAGCGAGCAATCACTTGGCGTAACTGTTTTAGATAACCTGTAAAGAAATGGTTTGCACCTGGCAAAATCGTGATCGGATGTTTTTGTGGTTTTGCCCAAGCAATCATATCTGAAAGCAAGGTGATGTCATCTTGTTCGCCGTGTATAAATAAGATATTGCCATCAATTGCTGGGGTTGTGTAGTGGCGTAAGTCAATCACTGAGCCTGTTGGCAAGCCACATAGCACTAATTGCTTCGGACGTAATTCTTCGCTGAGTTGTGCTTGGCATTTTGCCAGTACATGTGAACCAAAGCTAAAACCACCTGCATAGAAGGTTAAACCTGCATGCTTCTCACGGGCATATTCAATCACTGCCATAATGTCATCTGTTTCACCATGACCTTGATCATGTGTACCTTCACTGCCAGCTAAGCCACGGAAGCTAGGACGGTAAACCATACATCCCATCTCATTAAAAATCTGAGCCAGTAGTACAGGAACTTTATGATGCGGTGTACCACCTTGCAAAGGATGTGGATGGCAGACGACAGCAAAACCTGTGATTTCACCTTGGGGTTGATCTACAAACATTTCAATTTGACCAACAGGACCTTGGATGAATACTTGCTCAGACATAAGATACGCAATGGATAATGGAAGAATCTACTATTTTACCGATAAAACTGAACGAGAACACGAATTGGCATTAAAAATTATCAACTGATATAGTTTCACCAAGATAAATTTATTTTTGATTGATTATGCTTGCTTTAATTTCTCCTGCTAAAACACTCGATTACACCACAGCACTTCCTACAGATACACATACCCAACCACGTTTGTTGGCGCAATCACAACAATTGATTGATGTTTGTCGCAAGCTTTCTGCGACAGAAATTGCATCGTTGATGACCGTGAGTGAAAAAATTGCCAATTTAAATGTAGAGCGTTTTCGTGACTGGAATGCAGATTTTGATTTTTCCAATGCACGTCAAGCTTTGTTTGCATTTAAAGGTGATGTGTACACGGGTTTAGATGCTTATCACTTAAAAGACCAAGATATTGATTTTGCCCAACAGCATTTACGTATGTTGTCTGGTCTTTATGGTTTATTGCGTCCGTTAGACTTGATGATGCCGTACCGTTTGGAAATGGGCACTAAATTGAAAAATACCCGTGGCCATAATCTATATGAATTCTGGGGCAGTATTATCACCGATCAAATTAACCAAGATTTAGCTGAAATTGATGCAAAAGTGTTGGTAAATTTAGCCTCTGACGAATATTATAAATCTGTGAATGAAAAGAAAATTCAGGCAGAAATTATCAAGCCTGTATTCTTGGATCAGAAGAACGGAAAATATAAAGTCATCAGTTTCTATGCGAAAAAAGCGCGTGGTCTAATGGCAAGATACTTGATTGAAAATAAATTAAGCCAAGTAGAACAATTAAAAGCATTTGATAGTGAAGGGTATTACTTTGATGCTGAAAGTTCATCGAATAAAGAATTGGTCTTTAAGCGAGATGAGCAACACGCAGCTTAGATTTACCTTAGGCAGGGTGGGATGTTAACCAAAGCACATTTATTAAAACACGCGATATCGTCTGATCAAGTCCAGATTAAAGGGCAATTGACAGAACCGCGGAGTTATGGGGTATATGCGCTACCTTTAGATCGTGATGGAACCAGACGTTTTCGATTTGGTAATCACCCTGTACGCCAGCAAGAACTAAAACATGAGTTTGGCTCCTGTACCTTGTATCAGCTTTTTCTAGAACGTAAAGATGCTGAATTACTGGCAAAGTGGCTGAATAAAGAAATCCAATGAGGATGAGCAATGCCGCAGTATTTATCTACATTAGAAAAATCATGGTTTGAGCTGCATCAGCATTATCATTTTTCAGAGCCGCTGAAAGTTTTTAATAAGTTGATTGCTGCCTACAGTGAAAAGCAGCGGGCTTATCATACGCTACAACATTTGTATGAATGTCTAGTTCTAGTTGACTCGATTCGAGCTGATTTAATTGATGCGGATGCTGTAGCATTGGCGCTCTGGTTCCATGATGCAGTTTATGACCCACAAGCCAAAGATAATGAACTTAAAAGTGCTGAGCTGTTCGAGCAGTATTTGGCTCAAGATTTATCATTTGATATTGTTCAAAAGATTAAGCGATGGATTCTTGTCACGCAAAAGCATGAAGCAACGAATGAACTAGATTTACAGTTTTTACTAGATATTGATTTGGCGATTCTAGCAGCTTCACCTGAGCGTTTTACGGAATATGAACAGCAGATTCAGCAGGAATATGCTTGGGTATATCCAGATATTTATTTGATTAAAAGAAAACAAGTTCTAGCACATTTTTATCAGACAGAACCGCTGTATCAAACTGAATATTTTCAACAGAATTTTGAGCAAAGGGCGAAAGAGAACTTAAAATTTAACCTTTTTTAGAGAATTAAGAATTTCAATAATTCTCTAATAATCTTTCTTTAGTAAAATTCAGATATTAGGACAATAATTTTCATAAAGCGTTGTTAAAACAACCTGTAACTTAGGGTCACTAATTGAATAAAAGATTTGCTTTCCATCCCGACGTGTAGAAACTACATTACTTTTTCTTAACATCATAAGCTGTTGTGACAGGGTAGGTTGTAGGATATGAGTAGCTTCTTCAATTTGAGACACATTTAATTCTTGTTTGGCTAAATGACATAAAATAATTAAGCGATCTGTGTTTGCCAAAGACTTAAGTACATTGACAATAGAGCTTGCAGACTCTCTCATCACGTTGATCTCTATATCCTTTTGCATACTTTTCTCACTACATTCAAGCCGAACTTAGTATAAGGTGAGAAAAACATAAAAATGTATTAAAACTTGAAAAATACAATGGTTTTTTGTGAATATCTATATCAGTGAAAGTTATATTTCTCATTAATAACGCTTAGACTTTAAAATTTGAGAGTTTAGATATTTTTAGCAATGTTAGAAATTGTTAAAATTTTATAAATAATAAAATTATGTAATTAATTTAATTAATAAATATAAAAATTTTTAAAATTTTATTTGTGCTTTAAGGAAAAATGTATATAATAAAGAACAAGACAGAAAGATCTGTCTTAATAAGAAGGATCGGGATGTGCAATTTGTACGACCGCCAGAGGGTAATATTTTTATTATTCTTTTTCCAACTCAGACGCAAGCGTGAGCCACAATAATAACTATAAATCACGCTTTATTTTTTTATACTTTCAATTTCATATTATTTGTTTTAACTCAGCTTTCTGAGAATTTTAGGATGTTATTTGCTTTTCAAAATTAATTAAATGTTCTACGCGAGTCCAATACTCACTCATTTCAACAGAGTTTTTATTTACATGCGCTTGGATGGTGATTCCATCTAAAATACTTACGATTAATGTAGCTAAGTGTGTCGGGCTTCGAATATCTAAATGAGTCAGTAAGTTTTGGATCAAGGCCGTTAGCCATATTTTATATTGTGTCGCAGGTTCAAGAGTCGAAGGGTAAATTTTAATCACTTCTTCAAATGCTTTTTGGAACATACAGCCGTTAAAGTCTTCGCTTTGGAACCAGGCATTGTACCATTTGAATATCGATTCAATTTGCTCTAAATAATTTGATTGATCACATTGAGCTAATGTTTCATTCAATGAGATTTGAAGGTTAATATTACGTTGAAGTAAACATTCCTCAATAAGCTTTTCCTTCGATGGAAAATATTTATAGAATGTCATTTTTGCAACGCCTGACTCACTAATAATTCGATCAACCCCAATCGAATTGTAGCTATGCGAGTTAAAAAGTTTTAATGCTGTGTTAATAATATCTTCTTTTTTTGACATACAAGCCTCGCATTCGCTCTCTGCTAATATGAGCTGAGCATTATTTGCATTCCATCATGCAATTTTGGCACGAATTTTACATGGTATTAAATAAACATCATAGAAAAAAATAACATTATTTATTTAATTGATTCTTAAATTTACAGTTTATCCATTATTTTTTCAGTTAAATATATGAATTAATTAAACTAATTTAAATAAAATACAGTAATTATAAGGTGATTTATAACTCTATAATATGAATTTAAACTAATTCACATTTATTTAAAATTATGATAACTGAATTTTATATAATTTATTAAAAATTAGCTTCTTGGTAAAGTTTCAATTAAACGCGCAAAATTTTGATAAAGCGTTGATTGTTGAGTAGGCGTATATACAGGGCGTTTAATTGTCCCTTTATTGGTTTGAATCATTAAATCGACATTTTTGCATTTCTAAGTTTATTAAGAAATAAACTCAGGATAATAAATGCAGAACAAATCTGAGTCAAACTACATGAAGAATACGAAGTGTCCGTGTCTGTTGAAACCATTCGTAAGTTTTTACGTGATTCAGGTATGGTCTTCAAGCATACCCGTCATAGCTTAAAAAAAAGAGATCCGATTGCATTTGAACAAGCAACACAGCAGATTGAAGAATTACGAGAGCAAGCGGCACGTGGTGAAATTATATTAGGTTATGTAGATGAAACAGGGTTTTCATCTACACCTGATAACCGCTATGCGTGGACAAAGATAGGTGATGTTCATGCGGTTGATGCAATAAGATTAAAACGAGTTAATGTCATGGGGTGTTTGCTTTCAACGGGGAAACTGGTGACAAGTTGCTTACAAGAGTCAGTTACAAGCACTTGGTTTTATGCCTATTTAACTGGAATAGCTCAACAAGTAAAACAGACGTATAACCTTCGATTAGTTCTTATTGTTGATAATGCCTCGATTCATAGAAGTAAAAAGATGACTGATTACAGAGAGCTACTTCAAACTAACTTTTCGACGAATCTGTATTTTATTCCAGCTTATAGCCCTGAGTTAAATCGAATCGAGATGGTATGGAAGCATAAACAATAATAAAATAAAATTCATAGTGAGACACACTCATGAATAACATGATAGGATGAATTAAATTCAATTGTGGTGATCGTTGTGTTAGAACTTCGTCATTTAAAAACATTAATTGCACTACGTGAGCATGGTTCATTGGTTGCTGCTGCGACAGATCTATGCCTAACTCCTTCAGCAATTTCGCATCAATTAAAAGAACTTGATCATTGGTATGGTGTAGAAGTTGTTAATCGCCGTAGTCGTCCAGTAAGTTTTTCCAATGTCGGCGAGCGATTGCTTCGACTAGCAGATGATGTGTTGCCTCAGGTTCAGATAGCACAAACGGATATTACTCGTATCGTGCATGGACAAACGGGGAGAATTATTTTTTCATCTGAATGTCATAGTTGTTTTGACTGGCTGATGCCTTTATTAAATCAATATCGCCAGCAATATCCAGATGTCGATTTAGATTTTGCAGCGGGTTTTGAGTCTAATCCGCATGAATTATTGCAAAATGCCGAGTTTGATTTATTAATCACTGCTGATCCAATTGCACTCAAAGGGATTGAATACTTTCCGATTTTTGAATACGAGTCACGGTTAGTACTCTCAACGACACATCCATTGGTGCGTAAAGAAATAATCCTAGTTGAAGATTTGGCTGAACAAACGTTGATTACTTATCCAGTTGATAAACATCGTTTAGATATCATGGCGCATTTATTCATTCCAGCAAATATTCAACCTAAGCATATTCGAACGACTGATTTAACGCAGATGTTAATTCAGTTGGTTGCCAGTGGGCGTGGTATTGCTGCTTTACCTGATTGGGTCGTTAATGAATATGAACAAAAGGGATGGGTTGTCAGCCGTCGTTTAGACTGTGTGTCGCCGCAAGGATTGAGACGCACATTATATGCAGGCTACCGTACTGAAGATAAGGAGAAGAATTACTTTGAAGGTTTTCTGAAGCAACTTGAGAAATTTTCAAAGAAGCGTGCGATGTATTATGAAGATTGAATAACTTCGTTATCTAGGTTGTAAAGGGAGATACACATTCTGTTTGAACGGCTTATATACTCTTATTTGCATATATAGAATGATTAACCAAGATGCCAATCCATAAGTGACCCTAGCCAAAATAATGTACACATAGTCCCTCTAAAGCTAACTTCATGCTAACTTTGGAGATGTAAAAATGGCTAAATGCTTTTTTAACGAATAACTGTATTCAAAGTATGTCACGCAGCTTTGCGCAGTGCACTGCTCATGTTGGGATAATGCAGTGACAGAAAGCTTCTATCATACATTGAAAGGTCATGTGATACATGGTAGTGTGTTTGCCACTCGAAAAGAGGCGAATGCTGTCTTGTTTGACTATATTGAGATTTATTACAATCTGGTCAAAAGGCATTCCGCAAACGGCTGGTTAACCCTAGAAGCCTTTAAACAGAAACATTAATTAGGTGTGCCTTATTCAACCATAGATAAAGCGCATGTGTACTTTCTGATTCCTTATCTTAGTTTATTGCAAAAATTTTTTAGATACTCAACCGATAAGAATAAAACTGCATTATCTACACATTTTAAGGTTTCATAGAAAATTTTGGGAAATTAGGTTTAAGGCTTTAGTAGTAAAAAATGTAAAGCCTTAAAGCTTAGTTCACATTAGATTTGAGCATCTTTAACAGGTAAATAGTTTTTAAAATCATATCCTGACGGTGCTTGATAAATTCTCAAACCAAATTCAGGAATAATTGCAATCAAATGATCGAAGATATCAGATTGAATTGCTTCGTAAGATGCCCATGCTGTCGTATTTGTAAATGCATAAATTTCTAAAGGTAGACCTTCACTAGTGGGTTGTAGTTGACGAACTAAAATAGTTTGATTCTGCGCAATACCTTGATGTTGGCGTAAATAGAACTCTACATAAGCACGGAATGTTCCTACATTGGTTAAACGACGTTGGTTGCATTCTGATTGATTGCTTAAATGATCATTAAACTTATTAATTTCATCTTGTTTTGCATCAAGATAATGGTCTAAAAGTAAAAAGTCTTTTAATTTTCGCTGTTCACTATCAGTCATAAAGTGAACACTACTTTGATCAAGAAATATTGAACGTTTAATACGACGGCAGCCTGAATTACTCATACCACGCCAGTTTCTAAATGTATCAGTGACAAGTTTGTTGGTCGGAATGGTGGTCAGTGTTTTATCGAAATTTTGTACGGTCACTGTATGCAGAGATATATCAATCACATCGCCATCCGCATTTAAAGAGGGCATCTCAATCCAGTCTCCAATGCGAACCATATCATAAGAGGCAATTTGTACACTTGCGACTAAAGAGAGGATCGTATTTTGGAAGACCAGCATGAGAACTGCTGCCATTGCACCGAAGCCTGCGAGTAAAGTAAACACATCTTTTTTAAGAAAAGTACCTAAAATCATAAGACCACAGACAACGAATAAAATCAGTTTGATCAGCTGTAAATAACCTTTGATGGGTTTATTTCTCGATTTTGGATTGCGTTGATACAATAAGTTAAAAATATTCAGTGCTTCACTAATTGATAAAGCAAGCGTGAGAAAAATAAATGCCTGCGCTCCCATTTGTATTAATGTAATTACTTTTAATGGAAGATGGGGAACTGCACTGATCCCATTCATGATGACTATCGCAGGAACGATATTTGCAAATCGACGTGTAACGCTGTGTTGGGCAAAAATTGATTGATGGGGTGACTTAAGCTTTGTAATGATATGGCGGATACCACGCACAATAATTCTTTTGGCAATAAAATTTGCTAAAGCCGCTAGAAAAATCAAAATTGCGAATGAAATGAGCATTTCTAACCAAGGGTATTGGCTTAATTCACTTCTAATTTCGCTAATAAAACTTAAATAATTCAAATCATAACACCTACAATTTTCACTTTGTTAATTGTAAGGTGTTAAAAGATATTATGATGAGTTGATCACATTTTGAATACGATCTGTAAGATTGTATTACATTAATGAGGTGTGATTTACCACATTAAATCATCTGGAATGACATAAGCCGCGTATGGATCTTCTTCATCAGTTGCTTGATCATTTTTCTCAGTATTATTGTTAACCAGAATAAATCCTTGCATTTTCTGATCAATTTTTTCTGCAAGAGCTTTAGGGAGATAAGCATATTTATCTTGATCTTTAGCAATAACTAAAGAACCCGTCACTAACGCATTATAAACTTGTTGTGAAAGATAAACCTTTTTGATTTTCCCCTCATCAATGAATTGATAGGTAACATCACCCTCTGTTTGCAAAATTTTATGTTGCTTGATCATTTGAATAATTGAAGCTTTAAGGGCCTTTTCTTCTAAAACCTTTTGTTTTTCTAAATTCAGTGCTTGGTCTTTGGCTAATTTCTCTTGATTCACTCGATCGATTTCAGCTTTTAATGAGGCATCATCATGTTGTCCAGTGCGTTGCTCATGTTGCACCTGTTTGGTTAATTTTTTGGCTTTTTTATTGTCGACCAAACCCGCTTTGAGTAACTGAGCTTGTAATGCATTTTTAACCATAATTCAATCCGAATTCGAGTTTGATGAAGAGCGAAAGTAAATTACCCAGTAAGCTATACTCATGGTCAGACTTAAACTTGCTGGTATTAGAAAAGTTTGTAATTTTAAATAAGGATAAAGCAAACTCGCAATAAGCCCACCGATAAAAAATCCTAGAAAGATGAGCAAGTGTAAAAAAATACGCCTATTTTCTATTTTTAGACCACGAACTTTATAACCTAAGGTTAAACCAATATCCGTTAAAACGCCTGATAAATGTGTTGTACGGATAATTGCACCTTTATAGTGACTGACCATCGCATTTTGTACGCCCATGGCGACACATGCCCATAACAAACCATAGCGCGGGAAGTAAGGTAACAAAAGCCAAGTTAAAAATAGAAATGCAGCAACTAAACTAAGTGGGAAACCGTAATGATGACCAAAAGAGACATTGCTATCCCCAAGAATGAGACCGCTGTAAAACGATCCAATCACGAAGCATAAAACTACTAAACTGAGATAAATAAAATGCTCTGGTTGCCATTGTAGCAAACTCATTGCCAGCATGCTGACGTTGCCAGTCATGTGTGAAACTGATTGATGTAGAACAGTAAATAGCCCCAATACGTTAACCATACCAGCATTTAGTGCGAGTAAAAAAGCACCAAGTTGAATCCAGTTTGGTAAACGCTGTAAGGGCATAACAATCTACTAGTTTTTTCGGTTTCGGAAATCTACAGCAGCAGTAAATAAAACGTCAGTTGACGAATTCAGCGCAGTTTCAGTCGAATCCTGTAATACACTGATAATCATACCAATCGCAACTACTTGCATCGCAATTTCAGATGATATACCAAATAAACTACAAGCAACAGGGATAAGCAGTAATGACCCACCTGCAACACCTGATGCACCACATGCTGAAACGGTTGCAACGACTGAAAGGATAATCATCGTGCTTAAATCAACATGAATATCTAATGTATGAACAGTAGCAAGCGTTAATACTGTAATTGTAACCGCTGCACCTGCCATATTGACTGTTGCTCCAAGTGGAATAGATACACTTGCGGTTGCTTCGTTTACACCTAAGCGTTGCGCTAAATCCAGATTCACAGGAATATTGGCAGCAGAACTACGCGTGAAAAATGCTGTGATTCCACTTTCTTTTAAACATTTGAACACTAATGGGTAAGGGTTTGCTCGCATCGTCAATGCGACTAGGATTGGATTAATGACTAATGCAACAAAAAGCATTGTTCCAATTAGTACAATTAACAAATGTGCATAGCTAGATAAGGTTGTTAAACCTGCATCCGCAAAAGTGACTGCGACTAAGCCAAAAATTCCCACGGGGGCAAAACCAATCACGGTGTGAATAATTTTATTCACTGCATCAGCTACATCAGTAAGCACTTGTTTCGTAGTCTCAGAACTATGACGTAATGCTAAACCTAAGCCGATTGCCCAGGCCAAAATACCAATAAAGTTGGCTTCACTAATCGCTTGTACAGGATTGGCAATAAAGCTTAATAATAAGTTCTTTAAAATTTCAGCCAAACTACCGGGTGCTTGTAGAGCTGGTTGAGTTGATAAATTAAGAAATAGCTGACTTGGGAAGGCAATACTTGCTACAACAGCACTAAATGCTGCGAGTAGCATTCCAACCACATACAAAATCATAACAGGTTTTAAGTTTGAGTTTTGCCCAACTTTGAAATTAGCAATCGAAGCGAGCACTAAAACAAAAACAAGAATCGGGGCAACCGACTTTAATGCTTTAATAAACAATTCACCTAATAAACTCAAATAAGGTGTAAAGTTAGGAAAAAGCAAAGCTACGCCAATCCCTAAAAAAATAGCAATAATAATTTTGCTGACTAAGCTCAAGCGAGACAATACATTAAACATATAAAAGCCTTATAAACCTATATGTGGTTTAAGGTTAAACAAGCGCCGTATTCTATACCTAAGCACTGTATTTTTTTAAATTTTTTTGATGAACGAATTACTTTAAAAATACCATAAAAATTAAAATAATGTTTTTAAAAGTATTTTATTTAAAAATACAGAATCTTTTTGTGTAAAAAAAGATCTTATCGCTATGGTTTTACTAAAAAACTATAAGTAAAAAGTCAGTATTCTTCTATCTAGTTCTTAAAATTTAGATTGATAACTTATTGATAATTCTAGGAACAATAAATCATTTTATCTCAAAAATTATTGTACAAATGAGTGGTTTTTAAAGAATTTGGTCTTATCCATATAATTATTGCATTAAGCAAATAGTGATTAATACAAATAGAGAAGGAACTTATTTAGTCCCTTCTTTCTCTTACTTGAAAAAATATCCTGTTTCAGGTGAGCTTGCATTGGCCATACGCTTACGTGGCATACGACCTGCTAAAAATGCTTCACGACCTGCTTCAACCGCTTTCTTCATCGCTGAAGCCATTAAAATTGGATTTTGAGCAGCCGCAATCGCTGTATTCATTAATACGCCGTCGCAACCCAATTCCATAGCAATTGCAGCATCACTGGCAGTACCCACACCTGCATCCACTAAAACAGGGACTTTGGCATTTTCTTTGATGATGGAAATAGTATGTGGATTCAAAATACCAAGACCAGAACCGATCAAGCTACCTAAAGGCATGATGGCAACACAGCCCATACTTTCAAGTTCTTGCGCAACAATAGGGTCGTCTGAGGTATAGACCATGATTTCAAAGCCATCATCAATCAAGGTTTGCGCCGCTTTAAGTGTTGCAGTGACATTTGGATATAAAGTTTTTTCATCACCAAGGACTTCTAACTTCACCAAATTGTGACCATCAAGCAGTTCACGAGCTAGCATACAAGTCCGAATTGCGCTATCTGCATCAAAGCAACCTGCGGTATTTGGCAGGATTGTGTATTTCTCAGGTGGAATCACGGAAAGTAGATTTGGTTGATCGGCATGCTGACCGATGTTGACACGACGAATTGCCACTGTGACAATTTCAGCACCACTGGCTTGAATGGCTAAATCAGTTTCATTGAGATCTTTATATTTACCAGTTCCGACCAATAAACGAGATTGGAAAGTACGAGAACCAATAATTAAAGGGGAATCTTGCATGGGCTTACTCCATTTTTAGCCGATTAGCCGCCACCAACAGCTTGAATAATTTCAATACGATCTTCAGGAGCAATTTTCGTTTGCTCAAGTCTACTTTTCGGAATAATCTGCTGGTTCTTCTCTACAGCAAAACGTTTGCCTTCTAAGGCTAAATTCTGAATCAATTGCTGTAGGTTTTCACAAGACGTGTCGATTGACTCGCCATTTAAATAGATGTGCATGATTAATCCTTATTTCGCATGCTTGATTGCTTGCCATGCGAGTAACAGCCAGCCCGCTATCATAAACGCACCGCCAATCGGTGTAATCGCACCTAAAATACGCGGTAGACCGAGCGCCATAATGTACAACGAACCGCAGAAAAAGATTATACCAATTTGGATCAAAATAAAAGGAATTTTTATTGGAAATGTTGCTGTGGTTTTATGCAGGACGCCTAAGATAAGCAAACCAATTGCATGATAGAAAAAGTATTGAGTTGCTGTACCCCACCAAGCGAGTTGTTCTAGGGTTGCAAAAGATTTGAGTCCATGAGCACCAAAAGCACCCAACATAACTGCAAGCGCAAGATTAAGCGCCGAGATAGCTATCCACATAATGATAATGGAACTGGAAATTTGATGAACAAACTTAACATATTCGAGTGCTTAAACAAAGCCAGATAAAACAAAAGGGCATTAAAGCCCTTGTGTTTGATTCGATTTTAGCTTGCAGACATGGCAGTTTTGATTTTTTCCATTGCATTCTTTTCAAGCTGTCGAATACGTTCTGCTGAAACGTTATATTCTGCGGCCAGTTCATGCAAAGTCGATTTATCATCATCTAACCAGCGGCGTTGCAAGATATTACGAGAGCGATCATCAAGCTGTTCCATTGCCTCGTGCAAGGCAGAACTACTTTGCTCTTCATAATCTTCTTCTTCAATCAGTCGAGCTGGGTCGTATCGATTATCTTCAAGATAAAGTGCAGGAGCTGTATGTGGGGTATCGTCATCATCATCACCTTGAGCTTCAAAAGCAGCATCATAAGCTGTTAGGCGACCTTCCATTTCGAGCACTTGCTCTGCTGTCACATTCAAATCATTGGCAATTGATTTCGCTTCTTCTAATGTGAGTCGTTTGCTTGATTTTTTAAGACTACGTAAATTAAAGAATAATTTACGTTGTGCTTTGGTCGTTGCGATTTTGACAATACGCCAGTTACGAATCACATATTCATGAATTTCAGCTTTAATCCAGTGCACTGCAAAAGAAACTAAGCGAACACCCATATTTGGATCGAAGCGTTTGACCGCTTTCATTAATCCAAGGTTACCTTCTTGAATAAGATCGCCTTGTGGCAATCCGTAACCTGCATAGCTACGTGCAATATGTACGACAAAACGTAGGTGTGACATTACCAATAGTTTGGCAGCATCAAGATCTTGGTCATAATAATAACGTTCAGCAAGTTCTTTTTCTTGCTCGGCCGTTAGAATTGGAATTTGATTGACAGTACTGATATATGCACCAAGATTTACACCTGGCGCAGACAATGACAGGGGCATCAATTGATTGCTGCTGTCAGTAGTCATGGAGTCTCCTTATAGGATGGTATTTAAGTCAACAATTTCATCTTAATGCGAATGTTCTTCATCACTAAGGAAATTTGAGTATAAAAATGTAAAGTTATCTAGTTTATCTTTAGCTAGAGTTTAGCAAAGAATTACATAGATTCAATTAAATAGTGATACTCATTCTCTGAAATTTTTTGTGTCTGGCATTGAAGTTGCTGGATTTGGCAATATCGTGTTACATCAATTTCACTATGTGGATCAGATGATTTCAATAAATACTGTTTAGATCCTTCAGCTTTTTTTAGAGCACGTTTCAACATCAATAGTGGCATTGGACAGGGTTGCCCAAGTGCATCAATCACTTCAGGGCATGCGGATATTTGGGTCATAAAGTTTTAATAAATTGAGTTCGATATAATTTTAACAAATTTATATGGTGATTACTGAGGATTTACTCTAAATTATTTGGGAAGTTATATTAATTCGGTTTTTCTCTTTTGAGCTTTTAATCTTAAAAATGGTTGTGAATGTTTTTTAAACCTAATAACTAGCTCAATAGCGTTGAATGCAAATGAATCGCTTTGATTTTCTTTTCTGATTAATTTTATCTAAAATTGTTTCTCGTTTTATGGCAATAAAGCAGTGCATTTTTATACTAAAAAAAGCGCTTGAAAACTGCTAAATTATTGAAAAAAACAGATAGAAACATTGGAAATAACTCAAAATAAATCTATTAATTATCATGAACCCATGTTAAGCTCGATGCGTTTTAGGATGTATGCTATACGATAAGATCGTTAAAAAACCTATAACAAATGGATGTAACCGGAAATTGTTGATAGTTTTACAGAATGATTACAAGCTTTGAAATTATAAATATTTTAAAACCTTGTTGGCTCTGCTGTTTGCAACACCGGAAGGTCCTTATCTTTCAATATCTGAGGATTGACTTATGACAGCTCGTGAACAAGGCGTAGTAAAGTGGTTTAATGACACTAAAGGCTTTGGTTTTATTCAACGTAATGGTGGTGATGACGTATTTGTTCATTTCCGCGCAATTATGGGTGACGGTCACCGTTCTTTACGTGACGGCCAACGCGTTGAATTCAGCGTAGTTCAAGGACAAAAAGGTTTCCAAGCTGAAAACGTTCAGCCTTTAGACTAATTTGTTGCTTTAACGCAATATAAAAACGCTCCAATGTTATTTGGGGCGTTTTTGTTTATAATGACCACTTTCTTTTGATCATTGATGGTTCGAGAGCATATATGACATCTGGTTTTGAAACCTTAAATTTACATCCGCAGTTGAAGAAGGCAATTGATGCTTTGGGTTTTACACAAATGACCCCAATTCAACAAAAGGTTTTGAAATATACATTAGCAGGGCATGATGCCATTGGTCGAGCGCAAACTGGTACAGGTAAAACAGCAGCCTTTTTGATTAGTGTGATCAATGATCTATTAAATAATCCGCTACAAGAAAAACGTTTTCGTGGCGAACCACGTGCGCTGATTCTGGCTCCTACACGTGAGTTAGCACTACAGATTGAGAGTGATGCACAAGCTTTAACAAAATTTTCAAACTTACATCTTGTCACTCTACTTGGTGGTGTGGATTTTGATAAGCAAAAGAAAATGTTGGATAGTAATTTTGTTGATATTATCGTTGCAACGCCTGGCCGTTTAATTGATTTTGTCGAGCAAAAAGAAGTTTGGTTGGATAAGATCGAATTCCTTGTGATTGATGAAGCCGATCGTTTATTAGATATGGGTTTTATTCCATCGGTAAAACGGATTGTGCGTTATTCACCCTTCAAAGAACAACGTCAAACTTTAATGTTTTCTGCAACTTTTAGCTATGATGTGCTTAATCTTGCTCGTCAGTGGCTCTTTGAACCTGTAACGGTTGAGATTGAGCCTGAGCAAAAAACCAATAATGATGTGGAGCAGCGAGTTTATGTGGTTGCGAAACAAGATAAGTACAAATTATTGCAAGAAATTTTGCGTGATGAACCAATTGATAAAGTTATGATTTTCGCAAATCGTCGAGATCAGGTTCGTCGTTTATATGATCACTTAAAGCGTGATGGTTATAAAGTCGGTATGTTATCTGGTGAAATCGCTCAGGATAAACGCTTGAAGATGCTCGACCAATTCAAACAAGGTAAGCACAACATTATGATCGCAACAGACGTTGCTGGTCGTGGCATTCATGTTGACGGCGTATCGCATGTGGTGAATTTTACTTTGCCAGAGCAGTCTGATGATTATGTACATCGCATTGGTCGTACAGGTCGTGCTGGTGCTCAAGGTGTGAGTATTAGTTTCTTATCGGAAGATGATGCTTTCTATTTGCCAGAAATTGAAAAAGCAATTGGTAAAAAGTTGCCTTTAACACGTTTAGATGGATATTGTTAAGCCTAAACAATATTTTCTGATATTTAGATAGCATTTAAAAAAGACTAAATTATTTCTTAATTCAGTCTTTTTTTATTTTGAAAGCCCCTCATTTGCTAAATTACACAAATGATTCATGATTTTTTCGGAAATCCAGTGATTAGTTGCTGAATTGAAGTAAATCAACATGTAGAATATGGCGCATTACCTGGGAGGATATTATGGCACTCATCTCAATGCGCCAGCTCTTGGATCACGCTGCAGAACATAACTACGGCGTACCAGCGTTTAACGTAAACAATTTAGAACAAATGCGTGCAATTATGCTCGCTGCTGATGCAACGAATTCACCTGTTATTGTGCAAGCTTCGGCAGGTGCACGTAAATATGCAGGTGCACCTTTCTTACGTCATTTGATTTTGGCAGCTATTGAAGAATGGCCACATATTCCTGTGGTAATGCACCAAGATCACGGGACGAGTCCTGATGTCTGTCAACGTTCTATTCAATTGGGCTTTAGCTCTGTGATGATGGATGGTTCATTGGGTGCTGATGGTAAGACTCCAACATCATATGACTATAATGTTGATGTTACTCGTCGTGTTGTCGCAATGGCACATGCGTGTGGTGTTTCAGTTGAAGGTGAGATTGGTTGCTTAGGTAGCCTTGAAACTGGTATGGCTGGTGAAGAAGATGGTGTTGGTGCTGAAGGTGTGCTGGATCATTCTCAATTACTCACTTCTGTTGAAGAAGCAACTCAATTTGTCGCTGATACGAATGTAGATGCTTTGGCAATTGCTGTTGGTACTTCACATGGTGCGTACAAGTTTACTCGTCCACCTACAGGCGATATCTTGGCAATTGATCGCATTAAAGAAATTCATGCTGCGTTACCAAATACGCATCTTGTAATGCATGGTTCAAGCTCTGTACCACAAGAGTGGTTGGCTGTGATTAACCAGTATGGTGGTGATATTAAGGAAACTTACGGTGTTCCTGTTGAGCAGCTCGTGGAAGCAATCAAACATGGCGTACGTAAGATTAATATTGACACCGATTTGCGTTTAGCATCTACAGGTGCGATGCGTCGTATGATGGCTGAAAAACCAAGCGAATTTGATCCGCGTAAATTCTTTGGTGAAACAGTTGAAGCGATGAAGCAAATCTGTGTAGATCGTTATAATTCATTTGGTACATCAGGTAATGCAGATAAGATCCGCCCAATTTCTTTAGAGAAAATGGTTGATCGTTACAAATAATTAATTTGTAATATAAAAATAGCGGCAATTGCCGCTATTTTTATTTTGAATATATTTAAAATAAAACTGCCGGCGATCGCCGGCAGTTTTAACTTGGATTATTTCGGTGCTTTCGTGTCTAGATTTGCATCCTTAATTTCAACATAAGCATTAGCTCGAAGTTCACGCATCCAACCGTCTACTTCAGTATCAAACAAACGCTCACCTAAAATTTGACGAGCCATACGTTCTTGCACTTCTTTAGTCATATCTTGTTGTCGAGTATCAGTCACTTGTAAAATGTGCCAACCAAACTGACTTTGGAAAGGTTTACTGATTTGCCCAACTGATGTTTCTTTCATGACTTGTTCAAACTCAGGCACCATAACACCTGGACTTACCCAGCCTAAACTGCCACCATCACGTGCTGAACCTGTATCATTTGAATAGGTTGCAGCGAGGGTCGCAAAATCTTCGCCCGCCGTCGCACGATTATAAAGACTATCAATCATTTGTTTTGCACGATCTAAGCTGACAACTTCAGATGGTTGAATCAAAATATGTCGAGTTTTATATTGTGATACAAGTGCTTTTTGATCATTTTGTTTGCGTTCTAAAAGTTTTAAAACATGAACGCCATCGCGGACATTGATCAGTTCTGTGGTCTGACCCGTTTGTAATGGTGTTATGCGTGCTGCAAGTTCAGTAGGAATGTCTGATAGTGCTCTGAATCCCATATCAGCACCATCAACCTTGATTGCACTGGTCGCAAGCTTGGTACTAATCGCTTTAGGATCATCATTAGTTGCAAGTGCTTGTTTGACTTCTTGTGCAACTTTTTTAACTTCTTCGCTATTTTCACCAGAAATACGCATGTGAATCACATGGACTTGTGTGCCAAGCGCAGCTTGGCCTTCTGGTGAATTTAAAAAGTTTTCAACATCATGATCACTGATTTTAATACGAGACATGACTTGTTGTTGGCGTAAGCGACCAATTGCTAAATCTTCCGCAATCCTATTGCGTAAATTTTCATAAGTATCTGGTGCAATCGCGTCCAATTTTTGTTGGAATGCTTCTAGTGTATTGGCACCTGATTGATTTGCAATTTTTAAGACTGCAGCATTTAAACTCTTTTCATCAGCTTTAATGCCAAAACGTTTGACCTGTTCTAATTGGGCTTGACGGATAATGAGCTGATCAAGCACTTGCATCTGTAAATACTGTTGGGGCGGCACAGTTTTATTTTGTGCTTTTAACTGATGTTCTGTTTCTGCAATCCCTTGTTCTAAATCACTTTTAAGAATGACACTACTATCAACTATTGCAACAACCTCATCCGTAGGTTGCGCAAAGCTTTGCATTGATGAAGAAATAAGTGTAGCGAGAACAGTCGCTTTAAAGATATGTTGGAAAGATTTTATCTTCATTAACGTTGTGTCCAAGATTGATTAATTTTGTTGAAACCTAAAACTCTATTTTCAAGAAGAGAGGCGAGTTTATTGTTGAGTGCACCTAGACCTTTAAGTGTAACCTCAGCCATAACAGCACGTTTTCTATGAACATCTGGTGAGTTTGGATCATCTAAATCATTGTAGTAAGATCTGCCATAAACTGAAATTGCCCAACAGCAAGATTCATAATTCACACCAAGTAAGTATTCTCGCATTAAACTATTATCTAAGTCATATTGAGCGTGACCCATAATACGCCAATTATCTTTTATTGGTTGTATAAACGATGCAACAGCTTGGTCGTATGAACTTTGACGATCTTGAATATTGCTACGATAGAAATAACCTACATTGTATAAGTTGCCTTTTTCTCCAGCATAGTAGGCTTGGAAGTCACGTTGAGCATTGTCGCCATTTGACATCCAAGCAGAATTTGCAGCTATGGTAAAGTTTTGATTCAATTGACTTGAAACACTTACAATTGGACCAGTATGGCGCTGTGTGTCAAACTCATCTGGTTGCTGATTTAATGTGACACGTCGATCACTAAAATAATAGCTTTGCCCAATACTTGCTTTAATACGTTCTAAGCCCTCTGTATCTAATAGGCTATAAGTTACACCCAGAGACAAGAAGTTATTATCATCTAAGCGGTCGTGTCCATAGAATCGATAAGGGTTGAAAAGTTGATCGTAATTAATTGATGCGGTGGTGGAATCAAAGTTAGGATGATCATCTTGTTTTTTATAAGGAGAATAGGCATAAAACGCACGAGGGGAAATACTCTGCAAATATTTACCTTCTTTTTCAAAAGTAACGCCTGTTGCAAAACTAAATTGAGGTACCGCAACTGATTTTTCTAAATCATCAGATATAGAAAGATCGCGACCTTCTTTAGAGTCTTGATCATAAAAAGTATTAATGCTTCTTACAGATATTTCTGGAATTGCATAAAACCACGATGGAGTTAGGTAGTTATAGCGAACGGCAAATTGATTATAAATACGTGTACCACTTGACTCTAACGCAGAGCCATCGGTGATGGATTTCTTAAAATAAGCAGTGTCGTTATTAAACTCATATTGTAAGCCTTGAGGGTTCCCACCTACATAATTTAATAAAAACTGTGGAAGACGTGCATAAGGCTTATCTGCATCTTTGATACTTTGATCTAGCGTTTGAAAGTCTTCAACCTTTAATTGAGTCTTAAGTCCAGGAATACCATTGCGATAATTAATTTCCCATGCGCGACGTAAGTTAAGATCTGTTCGCGTGTTTGGGTTGTTATTGAAGTCTGCGAAGTAATCTTTATCGGAAGCGTAGTTGTACTCTAAGTTAGTTGACCATTGGTTATTGATTTTCCAATCATGAAGAAAATGTAAATCACTTCGATCTGTATCTTCGTAATAGTTGTCGTTTGGTAAATATCCCCCCCAAATACGTCCAGAACCAAAACTTTCAGTCATATAACGGAATTCGGCATCTAATTTTGCACCGCGTTTGCTCATATAACTTGGTGTGAGTGTAAGATCATAATTTGGTGCAAGGTTAAGGTATACAGGTGCAGTCAGTTGGACGCCACTTTCGTTACTATAACCAAAAGTTGGACTTAATAAACCAGTGGTACGACGGTCATCAATTGGAAAATTGAAATATGGCACGGCTAAAACAGGCACGTCTTTTACATACAGTTTTGTTCCGCGAGTTACGCCACGACCAGTTGCTTGGTCAAGTTCAATTTGTTTAGCTTGGATTTTCCAAGCCGGTTTTTGTTCAGGAGGGCAAGCGGTATAACTTGCATCTTTCAATACAACTAAATTTTCATTCTGTCGTTTAATCTGACTTGCATGTCCGTGAGCATGTTGCTGTTCAGAAATATAAAAACTATTGTTCAAATCACCTGTTTGAGTTTTTAAATTATAATTTATTGCGTCACTTTGAGTGAGTAGGCCTGATTGAGCAAGCTGTACTCGACCTTGAGCGGAGGCGTGTGTCTGGGTTGAATCAATCGTAACTTGATCTGCACGAATGGTGCGACCTTCTTGATCAATCACGACATTGCCCTGTAGAACAGAATCGCCAGTTGGGTTGTAATGCCCATAATCAGCGGTAATCACGGAAGTCGTTGTATTGGAATTACTTGCCTTTGTTTCGGGATTAATTGGTGTAACCCATGTTCCCTGACAAAAAGATGAGCTTAAATAACGATTGTCTCGTAATTGTGCTTCTGGTGCAGATTTGTCGACATAATATTGCTGAAAAAATTTTTCACCAGGATAACTGTCTTGATCTTGGTTTTTTTGGATAGTGGCTTTCAGCTGTTTATTGTCAAGCGTAGAGACAGCATCAGCTGGAGCTGCGAAACCTGATTGGATCGAGCTGCCACACAAGAGTGTCAAAATAGCTGTTGCTAAAGGATTAAATTTAAACTGATGTTTCATTGTCTCATTAACCAGTACGCTAATTCACAATTAATTATTGTCGCATCATAGAGAAAAAGTTGATAAGTGGCTACACTTAAGCTTTCAAAATCTCAGCTAGTTTTAGATTTTATTGCAAATGAATACACAACGTGAACAATTGATACAAACTTGGCTCCAAGCCACTCTCCAATCTGATCAATTCGAGATCAATTATTTGGCTGGAGATGCAAGCTTTCGCCGTTATGCGCGAATTAAGTTACAAAACAAAACATATATGCTGATGGATGCGCCACCTGAAAAAGAAGATTGTGCACCATTTGTAAGTATTGACGAGTTTTTTGACAAAAATGGTGTGCGTGTTCCGCATATCGTTGCTAAAGACCTAACTTTGGGATTGTTACTATTGGAAGATTTTGGTGATGTTGTTCTTTCAACCTTACTAACAGATGAAACTGTTGACCAATACTATGCACAAAGCTTTGAACAGTTGATTGAATTACAAAAAATCGACGGTCTTGAACAACTGCCTGCATACTCTTATGAAAAATTAATGACAGAGATGCGTTTGCTGACAGAGTGGATGTTGCCTTCATTAGATATTCAGCCTACAGAGCAACAGTTAGAAACGATTGAACAAGCTTTTGACTTTTTAGCTGTTGAGGCGACGCATCAGCCACAAGTGATTGTGCATCGTGATTTTCATAGTCGTAACTTGATGAAAATAGAAAACGAGCAAGTATTAGGTGTGATCGACTTCCAAGATGCAGTCATTGGTGCAGATACCTATGATCTGATCTCGATTACACGTGATGCTTATGTACAATGGAATGCTGAGCGTGTCTACGAATGGTTTGAGGTGTTCTATAACTTATTACCAGCTGTAGCGAAAGAAAATCGTAGTTTCGAGCAATTCAAGCGAGATGCAGATTTGATGGCAATTCAACGCCATCTCAAAATTCTAGGTATCTTTGTTCGTCTGTTTGAGCGCGATGGTAAATCTGGGTACTTAAAAGACTTACCACGAGTAATGTGGTATTTGCTTGAAGAAAGCCAAGGTTATGATGAGCTGAATGAATTTATGCAGTTTATTCGTGACGTGGTCATGCCTAAATTTATTGCGAAATATGGCGATTACGAGGTTGCAGCATAATGAAAGCGATGATTCTTGCTGCAGGGCTAGGGAATCGCATGCGTCCTCTGACCTTACATACACCTAAACCTTTGCTTGAAGTAGGTGGAAAGCCACTGATTGTTTGGCATATTGAAAAGTTGCAAAAGATTGGTGTTACAGAGATTGTCATTAATACCGCTTGGTTGGGTGAAAAACTGGCAACTACTTTAGGAGATGGCTCAAAATTCGGTGTGACGATTTTGTGGTCTCATGAAGGAGAAGGGCTTGAAACTGCAGGTGGTATTATCAATGCTTTACCATTACTGGGTGATGAACCTTTTATTTTGGTGAATGGTGATGTTTGGACCACGATGGATTTTTCGTCATTGTTAAATGTCCATTTGGGAGATAAGCAAGCACACTTAGTATTGGTTGAAAATCCACCACAGCACCAGAAAGGTGATTTTATCTTGTCTAATAATTTGGCCCATACTTTTGAGCAGGGACAAATAGGTGAAGCCTTAACTTATAGTGGTATTGCAGTATTAGCTCCGCAGATGTTTAATGGTTTGGAAAATGGTAAAAGACCTCTAGCGCCATTGTTAAAGCAAGCGATGCAACAACAACAAGTGTCAGCTGAAAAATTACAAGGGATTTGGGTGGATGTTGGCACACCTGAACGTTTGGAACAGCTAGATCAACAAATTAAGCAAAATAAGTTTTCGTAATAGGTTATTGTCTTATTTACCTTAAATTTGTCTAAGGAAAGACAAAAAACTGAATAGATTGTGCAGTTTATCAGGTTTGAAAATGTTTAACTGCATAATCGTTCAACAAGTCCTACTGTGCCTTGCATCAGAAATGGGTATACTGCACGGCAAGTTTATCGAGATGTCGCACTGTTATGCATCCTTTTTTTCAAGAATTAAAGCAAGGTAGTCAAGCGTTAGGTTTAAACCTAAGTGAGGAAGCGCTAACACTCTTATTGAAATATCAAGATGCTCTCGTGCTATGGAATAAAGCATATAACCTGACAGCGATTCGTGACCCGAAAGAAATGCTGGTTAAACATTTATTAGATAGCTTAAGTATTTTAAATGATTTGCCACAAGGACGTTTATTAGATGTTGGCACGGGTGGTGGAATGCCGGGCATGATCATTGCATTATGTCAACCAGAGCGCTCGTGTGTATTATTAGATTCAAATGGAAAAAAAATTCGTTTTCTTAAGCAATTTATTGCCGATTTAAAATTGGATAATGTTGTTGCAGTTCAAACACGTGTAGAAAATGAAGACACGATTGATGAACTTGGTCAGTTTGATGTCATTACTAGTCGTGCATTTGCTTCATTAACTGATTTTGTAGATGCAGCGCAACCCTATATGCATGAGCAGAGTATTATTGCGGCAATGAAAGGTTTGGTTCCAACTGATGAAATGGAACAGATCAAAGAACAGTATTCATGCAAAGTGATTGAGTTGCGTGTGCCGCGATTAGATGAACAACGTCATTTACTTTTACTTCAACGAATTCAATAAAAAATATTAAGGGTAATCATGGCTCAAATTATTGCGATTGCAAACCAAAAAGGTGGCGTGGGAAAAACCACAACAGCCGTTAATCTTGCTGCTTCTTTGGCGATTTTGAAGAAACGTGTCTTATTGGTTGATATGGATTCTCAAGGTAATGCCACTATGGGGTCTGGCGTTCAAAAGAATGACTTACTTTACTCGATTACCGATGTGTTGTTGGGTGAAGTGCCAATTGAAACAGCAATTCAGAAAGCTGACGTTGGTTATAAAGTTTTAGGTGCAAATCGTGAACTTGCTGGCGTTGAGTTAGCAATTGCCGAGCAAGAAGGGCGAGAGTTTATTCTCAAAAATGCGTTACAAGAAGTAGATTCAGCATTTGATTATATTATTGTAGATTGTGCACCAAGCCTAAGTTTGATAACTGTGAATGCTTTGGCTGCGGTCAATGGTGTAATTATTCCGATGCAGTGTGAATATTATGCTTTGGAAGGTTTGGCAGATTTGACACAAACAATTGATCGTATACAAAAAGCCCTGAATCCAAACTTGGAAATTGTAGGGGTGTTACGTACGATGTATGATGCTCGTAATGCTTTAACCCGTGACGTGTCTGCTGAGTTAGAGCAATATTTTGGTAAAAAGTTATACGAAACGGTGATCCCTCGGAATATTCGTTTGGCTGAAGCGCCAGCACATGGCTTACCAGTGATTTATTTCGAAAAAAGCTCAAAAGGTGCAGTTGCATATTTGAATTTAGCTGCAGAAATGTTGAAGAAAAGTAAAGTGAAAAAAGGAAGTGCTGTATGAGCATCAAAAAACGCGGATTGGCTAAAGGTCGTGGTTTAGATGCACTATTGGGTTCAATTCAAAAAGAGAAATTGCAACTTGAAGCACAGGCTTTGGATCATGGTCAACTCAAGCAAATTGATGTCAATTTACTGAAACGTGGCGAATATCAGCCACGCCGTTTTATTCAAGAACAAGATTTACAGGAACTTGCTTCATCAATTGAGAAGCATGGCGTAATGCAACCGATTGTGATTCGTCCAGTAGATGATGAACAACACCCTTATGAGATTATTGCAGGTGAACGCCGTTGGCGTGCTGCCCAATTAGCAGGTTTGGCTGAAATTCCAGCAATTGTACGTGATTTAAATGACCAAGTCGCAATCGCATTGGCGTTAATTGAAAACATTCAGCGACAAGATCTCAATCCAATTGATCAAGCGGTAGCTTTGCAGCGTTTCCATGATGAATTTGGTTTAAGTCATCAAGAAATCGCAGATACAGTAGGTAAGGCTCGTACTACGGTGAGTAACTTATTGCGGTTATTAAGTTTGGCTGATCCAATTAAGGACTTAATGCAACAAGGTCAACTTGATATGGGACATGCTCGTGCCATTCTGACCCTAAAAGCAAAAGAGCAAATGGATGTTGCTAAAATCGTAATTGAAAAAGCATTATCAGTGCGTCAGACTGAACAGTTAGTACGTGAGTGGAGTGAACCAAAGCCTGCAAAGGAAAAGGTGCAGGTTTCTCCTGATATTGAACAATTGACTCAGAAACTATCGGAACGTTTTGGAGCAAATGTTAAAATTGACCATAACCAAAAAGGTAAAGGAAAAATGGTCATTCATTATCACTCATTGGATGAGTTGGATGGAATTTTAAATATTTGTTTACCTAACTAATATTTAAGGTGCGTCCTTTTATATTTTAAATATTATTGGGGAATAATATGTGGGAACTTGTGAAAGCGGGTGGTTGGTTAATGCTACCGCTTATTCTCTCATCAATTTTTACGGTTGCTATTACAATTGAGCGATATATTCGCTTAAGACGGTCACAAGTTTTACCTCAAGCATTACTGGTTCAAGGCTCAAATGTGGATAATGTTATTTCACATTTAGAGCAAGAAGACGTTGTAAAAAGTCCGTTAGGTCGTATTTTAAAAGCTGGTTATGATCATCAAGATCAAGGTGAGCAGTTTGCGCGTGCACAAATGGAAGCAACAGCTTCGCAAGAAATCAGCTATCTAGAAAAAAATATTAACTTTTTAGGTACATTGAGCGCGATTGCACCCTTGCTTGGTTTGTTAGGAACAGTACTTGGTATTATTGAATCGTTTTTAGTGATTGATATCGGTTCTGCTGGAAATGCAAGCATGATGATGCCTGGTATCTCTAAAGCATTGATTACTACGGCTGTAGGTATGCTGATAGCGATTCCAGCAATGATTGCTTATCGTTATTTTCAACGTGTAGTACATGAATATATTGCTGAGTTAGAACAACAATCAACATTATTTCATGCTGCACTTTTCTACAAAAAAGCACCTCATGTGCAAGAAAATCGCCGTGCAAGCTGAGCATAGGTGACATTATGAAATTTAAACGTTCTCAAGTTGAAGATATTCATATCAATTTGACGCCAATGATTGACTGTATGTTATTCATTTTGGTGTTTTTATTATTATCTACCACATTTAGTCAGCAAAGCCGTATAAATCTTACTTTACCAGATGCTCAAGGTGTTCCACCTAAACAATTCGATCACAAAATTGAAATCATGGTAGACTCCACGGGACATTATTCTGTGAATGGTCAAGCATTATCGACCAAAGATAGTGCCGATCTCAGTACTGCGATTAAACAGGCTGCACAGGATCGTCGTGATTTTATGTTTATTATTGCAGCTGATGCAAAAGCAAAACATGAAGATGTGATTCGTGTAATGGATGTGGCAGGTCAACTCGGCTTTGTTAATGTCAATATTAGCACCAAAGTTCCAACTAGAGGTTTTACTGAGTGAATCAGGATTTTAAGGTTTATGTCCGTTTAATATCATATTTAAAATCTTATTGGGGCGTTGCCTTATTTGTCTTACTTGGTTTTGGAATCAACGCTGCGACAGAGGTTTCTGTCGCAAAGTTATTGAAATATATTATTGATGCAATCCAAAATGGTAGTCGCGAAAATTTAGATTGGTTCCCGGCCTTAATTGTCTTACTTATGTTTTTCCGTGGCCTTGGTTTGTTCTTAGGTGGATACTTTTCAGCAGTTATTTCACGTAGTTTGGTATTTAGTATTCGTCAAGAAGTTTATGCTAAATTACTGCGCTTACCTGCGCAATATTATCTTGATAACAGTGCAGGTCATATCAGTGCAAAATTGATGTATAACGTCGAACAACTCACAGCAGCATCATCTGAATCTCTACAAACATTAGTTAAAGATGGTTTAATTGTTATTGGTTTGTTGAGTTATTTACTCTATACCAACTGGCGTTTGACTCTATGTATCGTGGTTTTCATGCCTTTCATTGGGATATTGGTCAGAATCGCATCTAAGAAAATGCGTAAGTTGTCAATTCAAGTGCAAAACACGATGGGCGATGTGAACCATGTGGTACAAGAAACGATTAATGGAAACTCGGTGGTTAAGAGTTTTACGGGTGAGGTTTTTGAGCAGCAACGTTTTTACAAATCTTCTGAGGAAAACCTTCGTCGTGGCCTAAAAATGGTTGTGGTGCAGAATATTAATAGCCCGATCATACAATTACTATTGTCTATGGCAATGGCAATTATTTTATGGTTAGCGCTTCGCCCACAGGTTTTAGGTGACACCTCAGCAGGAGAGTTTGTTTCCTACATTACTGCGGCAGGTCTGATCTCTAAACCAGTGAAGAATTTAACTGATATTAATGAGAAACTTCAGCGTGGTTTGGCAGCAGCGCATTCGGTATTTGAACTGCTTGACATGCCAGAAGAAGAAAATAATGGTCAGCTTAAGCCGGTTTTGAAAGGCAATATTAAATTTGATCATGCTAATCTGCGTTATACAGATGGTACACATGCAATTAAGGATTTTTGTCTAGATATTGAAGCAGGTCAGACCATTGCTTTGGTTGGTCGATCTGGTGCAGGGAAAACCTCATTAGTAAATATGTTGCCGCGTTTTCAAGAATTAAGTGAAGGGCAAATTTATTTTGATGATATTCCTGTACAAGAGATAGAGCTTTCTTATCTTCGCTCACAAATTGCGACAGTCAATCAACAGGTTGTACTATTCAATCGTTCTGTGCGTGACAATATTGCTTATGGTCAGCTTCAAGACTCAAGTGATGAACAGGTTATTGCAGCTGCAAAAGCTGCCTATGCGCATGACTTTATTATGAATTTGCCACAGGGTTACGACACAATACTTGGTGCGCAAGGTTTGAATCTTTCAGGCGGTCAGCGTCAACGTATTGCGATTGCCAGAGCAATCTTAAAAGATTCTCCAATCTTAATCTTAGATGAAGCAACCAGTGCGCTTGATAATGAGTCTGAATACTTCATCCAACAAGCTTTTGATGAAGCGATGCAAGGTCGTACGACGATAGTGATTGCGCACCGTTTATCTACAGTTGAAAATGCAGATCTTATTGTGGTAATGGACAAAGGACAAATTATCGAGCAGGGTACACATACTGAGTTGCTAGATAAACATGGCGTGTATTATCAATTGCATCAACGTAATTTTGAGGAAAATTAATAATGTCTATTGCGCAACACGTACAAGATGCTTGGAATACAAAAGCGTCGTGGTTGATTGTGTTGCGTCCTTTATCATTATTGTATCGCTTAGTTTTTGAATTAAATAAAACCTTATATAAGGTTGGTCTTAAGAAAAAATACACAGCCCCAATTCCTGTGATGATTATTGGTAATATTACGGTTGGAGGAAGTGGGAAAACACCTTTATTAATTCAGCTCGTTAAATATTTACAGCAACAAGGTGTTCGTGTTGGTGTAATTAGTCGAGGATATGGTGGCAAAGGACCTTTTCCAGTTTTGGTGAATGCTTTGTCTGAACCAGATATTGCTGGTGATGAGCCGTGCCTAATCGTTCAATCTACTCATGTACCCATGGCGGTTGGGCCAAATCGTCAAGCATCAATTGAATTATTATTGAAATCTGAAAAACTCGATTTAATTATTAGCGATGATGGTTTGCAGCATTGGGCATTAGCACGTCAAATTGAATGGATTGTTCTAGATCAAAATCGTGGTTTGGGGAATGAAAAGTTGCTGCCTGAAGGGTATCTACGTGAGCCTAAATCACGCCTAAATAGAAGTACGGTCATTGAACATACTAAAATTGCCCAATCACAAAGGAATATGCATTTAGCGATTGGTCAGCCATATCTGTTAAATTTAAATAAAGATTTAAATGTGTTTGATCCAAATCAGTATTTTAATGTGGTTGTTGGTATTGGCTTCCCACAACGATTTTATCAAACTTTAAATCAATTGAATGTGAAGCAATATCAAACACATGAGTTTGCTGATCATTATGATTATCAGATCGATGATCTCACCTTCAATAATCAAGATGCAATTATTACCACAGAAAAAGATGCGGTAAAGCTTAAGGTTTTATTGAAACAATACCCAGAATTTAATATTCCGATTTGGGTTGTGCCTGTTGAAGCGGTTTTATCTGCAGACTGTTATGATTTATTGAAACAACAATTGCAACAAGTCGGTATCCAATTTTCTTAGAGTTCTAACATGAAACATATTGTCATTCCTGCTCGTTTTGCGAGTTCACGTTTACCTGCAAAACCACTTTTGCTTATTCATGGTCGTCCAATGATTTTGCGTGTGGTAGATCAAGCGAAGAAAGTTGCAGGTTTTGATGATTTATGTGTTGCGACTGATGATGAGCGTATTGCAGAAGTGTGTCGTTCGGAAGGAATTGATGTGGTTTTAACCAGTGCCGATCATCCGTCAGGCACAGATCGTTTGAGTGAAGTTGCTCGTCTAAAAGGCTGGGCAGAAAACGATATTATTGTCAATGTACAGGGTGATGAACCATTACTTCCTGCTCAATTGGTTCAACAAGTTACTCAGCTTTTAGTTGATCAACCGCATTGCTCAATGTCTACTTTATGCGAGCCTATTCACGCATTAGATGAATTCCAGCGCGATAGTATCGTCAAAGTCGTGATGAGTAATCGTAAAGAAGCATTATATTTTAGTCGAGCAACTATTCCTTATGATCGTGATGGTGCAAAATTACAGCAGCCAAAGCTGCATGATCGTGCTTTTCGTCATCTGGGTTTATATGCATATCGTGTTAAATTGTTGCAAGAATATGTGTCATGGGAACAAGGCGATCTTGAAAAATCAGAAAGTCTTGAACAATTACGCGTATTAGAAAATGGTCATCGTATTGCGATCGATATTGCTGAAGCCAATCTGCCTCCGGGTGTAGATACACAAGCTGATCTAGAGCGTTTAAATGCGCTACCAGTAAGTTTATTTGAATAATTATGATGAGTATGCAGTCAACAACCGTTTATCCTTGGCACAAGCAGACATGGGCGTTGTTGACAACGCGTTTTCCCGATATAGGTCATGGTTTACTTTTTTATGGTAAACATGGCTGCGCGAAATATCAATTTACTGAGCGTTTTGTGGCATGGGTATTATGTTTAAACAAACAAGCCGAACAAGCTTGTGGTGAATGTACAAGTTGTCTTTGGTTGAAGTCTAATACACATCCTCGCTATGTCCATATCACCACAGATGAAGAAAATAAAAAGCAAAATGCCAAGATAAAAATCGAAAAGATTCGTGATTTATTACCATTTGTTCAACAGACTGGTGATGGATGGCGAGTCGTTGTGATTGAGCCAGCGGAGGCTTTGAATATAGCATCCGCAAATGCATTGCTAAAGACTTTAGAGGAACCTGGAGAAAGGGTTATTCTGATTCTATTGGCGGATCATTACTTGAAATTACCAGCAACGATTCGAAGCCGTTTGCAGCATTTCGCTTTAGACCGTCTAGATACCCAAGATGCACAAAACTTTATTCAGCAGCAAATAGCGAATATTTCAGCTGAACACATTGATTTGTTGCTTAATCTCGCAAATGGCATGCCATTGACTGCCGTTGAAATTAATCAGAGCGATTGGTTGCATAAAAGAGATTTATTCTTGAAAGATTGGTTTAAGTTGGTCTCAGAAAAAAATATGCCTTTAAGTTATTCAAGCAAGTGGTCGAAAGAGTTGAGTTTCTCTGAATTTATGACAATGTTTGAATATTTGTTGGCTGATTTAGTCGCTATAAAATTAAATCAATCTTTGAGAAATAAAGACTTAGATTTAACACAGCTTGCACAGCTTTATGACTTGGAAAGCTTATTTCAAATTTATTCTGACCTGCAACAGAAAAAATTGATGGTTGAGCAAAATGTACAAACACAGTTGGTATTAGATCAGTTGTTTATTCAATTGATGCATGTGGTTTAGATAGGGTATTAAAATCTTTTATGTTGATTGAATGCTTGATTTTGTAATAGCCAAAAAGCATTTGCTTTCGTTATGGTGATCACCTCTGAAATCGTGATTCATCGAAGGCTATATTTGTTTAAATAAAAACCATTTTTTGTTTGTTTTCGAACAGTTTTCCTCAAACATTATTTGTTGTTTGTCGGATTGTTTCCTATAATTAAAATAGCAGTAATTATAGTTTTTTAAATTGACGGTAGAAAATATTGAATTTGAGAGGCATGTAAATATGCTTAAAAATTTACTAATGCTATGAAAATATAGATATTTCAAACTATTTGTATTTGACAGGGGAATGTTATGCAACCACAAATGATGGGCGGAATTATACAGGTCAATATTCCTGATAAAGCAACTTTGCAATCAAGTTATATGCCTTTTGTGCAAGGTGGCGGTTTATTTGTTTCCACGAAACAAGCCGTAAAAATGGGACAGGAAGTTTTTGTTTTAGCGACTTTACCAGAGCAGTCACAAAAAATCCCATTAACGGGTAAGGTGATTTGGATTTCGCATAAACAAACACATTTTAAACCACAAGGTTTTGCAATTCAGCTTGCTGGTGAAAAAGGTGTGTATTACAAAAATGAGGCTGAGAGATTGTTGGCTGGTTCAAAAGCGATGGATCGTCCAAGTTTTACGATGTAAGTTGATAGGAAATAAGCGTGTTTGTTGATACCCATTGTCATTTAACGATGTTAGATCTAAGTCCTTACGATGGGAGTTTAGATCAAGCGCTTGCCCAAGCTCGCCTTGCAGGTGTTTCAAAATTTATGGGCATCTCAGTTGATTTAGATGATCATATTAAATTGGCTGAAATCGCCTCTCGACATGATGACGTGGGTTATTCTGTAGGTGTTCATCCATGCGAGGATGATCATATTATGGCACGAGCAACAACAGACTACCTCGTAGAGCTAGCACAGTCTGATAAGGTATGGGCATTAGGGGAAACAGGTTTAGATTATTATCACAGTACAAATTTTATTGCAGAACAGAAACGATGTTTTGCCCGTCATATTCATGCATCAAAAATTGTAAAAAAACCTGTGGTTGTGCATACACGATCAGCCAAACACGATACCGTCGATATTATAAGAGCAGAGCAGTCCACACATGGTATTTTGCATTGTTTCACCGAAGATTGGGAAACAGCGAAGGCTGTTTTAGATTGTGGTTACTATATTTCTTTTTCTGGTATTGTTTCATTCAAAAATGCACAAGAATTACGTGATGTAGCTAAACAAGTGCCGCTTGATCGGTTGTTAATTGAAACGGATAGCCCATATTTAGCACCTATGCCTTATCGGGGTAAAACCAATGAGCCTAAATATGTGCCTTATGTTGCAAAGGCGTTAGCGGATGTATATAACAAGTCAGTTGAAGAAATAGGTATGATTACCACACAGAATTTTGAGAATCTTCTTCGTTTGAAGTAAACGGTTTAGTTGTATTAGCAAAGAGAGTTATCACGTGAAAATGGATCGCCAAGCTCAGTTTAGAGCACGAGAAGCCTTAATTTTTCAGATCGCTGAGCAACTCCTATTAGAAAATGGTGAAGCAGGCATGACTTTGGACGCTTTAGCGGCGGAATTAGATCTTGCTAAAGGCACATTATATAAGCACTTTCAGAGCAAAGATGAATTGTATATGTTGCTGATTATTCGTAATGAACGAATGCTGCTTGAAATGATTCAGGATACAGAGAAAGCTTTCCCTGAGCATCTAGCTTTTTTCATGCTACACCATTTACATCATCCTGAACGTACTGCTTTATTTCATCAAATTGAAGAACGCCTCTCTACGACGGGTCAAGGTATTCAGTTATTATTTAGTGAATTGTATAAAGTTCGTCGTCAACGTTTACGTATTATCATTCGTATGACAGAAAGTTATTTATTAGATATAAATAGCACGATGACAACGCGTGATTATTTGGCTTCGATTTGGTCTCTGACTTATGGTGCAGCAGTTATTCTGAATTCTAGCTTTTATCAGCGTTATTTAGGTTCACGTGATAGTTTACGTGTGGCTTATATTGATCAAGCTTTAGGTTTGCCAAAACAAATTGAATATTTAGCGAATGGCTGATAAATAAAATGAAATCACCACATAGATTACAACAAGGTTTTACCCTCATTGAGATCATGGTGGTGATTGTAATCATGACGATTATGACATCTTTGGTTGTTCTGAATATTGGTGGTGTAGATCAACGTCGAGCGATGCAAGCCAGAGAAATGTTTATACTTGATTTAAAAAAGATTAATAAAGAATCAACGGATCAAGCTAAAGTTTTTGCCTTAAATACTCAAAATGCGACTGACGTTGCACCATTTCGCTATAATTTGTTTGAGTATCATGATCAGAGCCATGAGCAAATTCAGCAAGCTGATCGGACGTGGCAGCCGTATAAAGAGTTTAAACTTCGAGAGCTACCGACTAGCGTATCTTTTAGTATTCAAACTTTAAATGCTGAAGAATATCGAAAAGCGAGAAATGAGGACTTATTAGGTGGTAAAGCACCGCAACTCATATGGTTTGGCAATGGTGAAGTTAAGCCTGTCCGTATTCAATTTTATTATGAGCAACAGCCAATTGGACATGAGTTTCAAATAGATCATTTGGGTAAAATAAATGAAGAAGATTAAAGCATTTACCCTGTTGGAAGTAATGGTTGCTTTAGCGATATTTGCTGTCGCTGCAATTGCATTAACAAAAATTGCCATGCAATATACACAATCTACATCGAGTGCGATTTTGCGAACAAAAGCACAGTTCGTTGCAATGAATGAAATTGCAATGATGGAAATGAATCAAGAATGGTTGGATGGAACGCAATCGAAACAGGTGACTTCTCAAGGCGAGACTTGGCAGATTGATAAAAAAGCACAGGCTACAATTAGCCCCAAAATACAACGTATCGAATTACAAGTAAGTTTATTTAATACTGAGCAAGGTAAAGTTGAAGCGGGCATCACCAATATGGTGTTTTTTAATTATCCAGCAAAAGCTAGAACATGATGAAAATTAAAAAGGGTTTTACCCTTGTTGAATTGCTGGTTGCAATTGCTATTTTTGCCGTACTTTCAATGCTTGGTTGGAAAGTTTTTGATTATTTATTAAAAGTCAAAGATCGTAATGCAGAGCATGAAACACATTTATTTGCGTTACAAGATGCCTATCAGCAGATTCTAAGAGATAGCCTGCAAATTATTCCATTAACGGCAAATGATGGTCGACAATTACAAGCCGCTTTGGTGCTAAATGATCGTGGTTTTATGTTTAGTAAAGCAGGGGTGTCCGATCCGTTGAAACAAGGTTTGTCACCTTATGAACGTATTGAATATCGCTACGATTCAACACAGAAAAAAGTTTATCGACTCAAATATTCAAATCTAAATATTCCAAATCGGGTACAACCCATCTCAAGTACCTTATTAGAAAATGTAGATCAATTTAAAGTAATCGTGATGAATCCACAGGAACTGACACAATGGCCTGAAAATATTGGTGATCCTAATAATATTAATGAGTTAAAAAAATTACCATTAGGCATAAAAATACAGCTTAGTGTTGCAGGCACGGATTACGAGTGGATTTATAGTCTACTGAATGCAAATCAATTGTTGGGAAATAACTCACCACCATGAAAAACTATTCATCTCAGCGTGGCGTAGCTTTATTAACGATTTTAGTCATGGTTGCTTTAGCAACGATTTTGGCTGCAACAATTGCAAAACGACAAACCAATACCGCTGAAAATACGGGCTATTTGATGCGTCAGGATCAATCGTTATTGTATGCAAAAAGTGCAGAAGCTTTTTTTTCAGAGTTACTCATTCAAGATAGCGATAATGGTAGTAGTATTGATCATTTACAGGAAAACTGGGCAAAACCGATGCCATCATTTCCCGTAGAAGATGGATCAGTCTCAGGAAAACTACTAGATGAGTCAGGAAAGTTTAATCTAAATAATTTGGTTAAGGCTGATGGCAATCAAGTTGATGATTCTGCTCGACGTTGGTTTGAAAAGTTATTGCAACGTGTAGGTCTGCCTGCTGAACTCAGTCAAGCTGTGATTGATTGGCAAGACACAAATGATGAAGTGACTGGCGCAATGGGTGCGGAGAGTAGCTATTACCAAGGACTAGATCCTGCATATTTAACGCCGAATACCAAGTTTCATAGTATAGAAGAATTAAAACTTGTACGAGGTTTTGAAGGCAAAAACTACGATTTGATCAAACCTTATGTCACGGCATTACCTGAACAGACTAAGGTGAATATGAATACAGCACCTGCATTACTATTAGCTAGTATTGATCCTAAAGTAGATGTCAAAGCTATCGAACAACAATTAAAAATCAAGGAAACTGAGTTAACGCATTTTAATAATGTAGATGATTTATGGAAATTAAGTGCTTTTTCTGGGATAGATGAACAGAGTAAAACGGATGCCGCATCTTTATTAGATAGTAAGTCAAATTATTTTACGGCTCAAATTGAAGTGATGCTAAATGAGCGTAAGCGCCAATTTAACAGCTTAATGATGAGAAAAGATAAACAAGTGATTGTGTATTCAAGAAGTCTTGCACCATTCTAGTCTTTGTATAGATTGGATTATTGAATAGTCACAAGGCTTAAAATCAATCCCACCGATGATTTTTTTGCTTTATAATAAAATCTGTTTGCAGATATAGATCAGCTTGGTGCATGTTAATTCGTAAATTATTTAAGTTTGAAAATGCTCATATTGTACGTAATTGTTCATCAGATCGCTGTAAGCGTTCGATTCACGGGCATAGTTATAAAGTTGAATTACTGTTAAAAGCCTCAAAATTAGATCATGGGCAAATGGTCTATGATTTTGGTCTATTAAAAGGTGTGATTAAAGAGCTTTTTGACAGTTTTGATCACGCAATTTGTTATTGGCAAAAAGATGATCCTGAATATATTCAAGCGTGTAAAACTTTTAGTGCACGTTGGGTTGCCTTGCCAGTTTCACCATCAGCTGAACAGTTTTCAAGGATTTTCTTTTATCTAGCGCAACAGGTGCTCGCTTCAACCACAACACAGAATGGTGAGGGTGATGTTGAGGTCTATTCAGTGATCGTGCATGAAACTGATACAGGTTACGCACAAAGTTTTTTAGAAGATATTGAAAATGAGCAAATGGGTTTACTTAGCCTAGACCAAATTATTTTTTCAGAGCAAGTACAAGTGGAGTGGAGTGATCCTCAAATGTATGAAAATCTGAAAAATGGAATTAAATTCCAAAATCCAAATGTAGAGTTACAAGTTAACATTTAAGTCAGCAAGATTTAAATGTTGGGGTCGTTATTTCAAGGAATGTTGATGCAATTTACTGAACAGCAGCAGGAAAAACTTAATAAAGTTCAGTTGGATGAGTCATGGAAAATCTCTTTGTCAGAATTTCTACTCAGTCAGAAAATGGATCATTTAAGAGAGTTTCTACAGCAACAAATCCTTGCTCAGAAAACGATTTATCCACCTAGCAAGCAAATTTTCAATGCATTGAATACAACCCCGTTACAGGATGTAAAAGTCGTGATATTGGGTCAAGATCCATATCATGGCCCTAATCAAGCCAATGGTCTAAGCTTTTCTGTACAAAGAGGGGTTGCATTACCACCATCTTTGCGTAATATTTTTCATGAATTACATACTGATCTCACAGTGCCGATTTCACGTCATGGGGATTTAAGTAAATGGGCTGCTCAAGGGGTATTGCTATTAAACAGTGTACTCACTGTTGAAGCAGGACAGCCAACTTCTCATCAAAAGCAAGGCTGGGAAGAATTTACTGATGCTGTAATTGATGTGTTAAATGAACAGCGTGAGCATGTTGTGTTTATCTTATGGGGTGCTTATGCACAACGTAAAGGACAGCGCATTGATCGAAATAAACATCTAGTGTTAACAGCAGCTCATCCATCACCACTTGCTGCAAACCGAGGTGGTTTTTTTGGCTGTAAAGTATTTTCTAAAACAAATCATTATTTGAAACAACATGGCATTGAGCCAATAGACTGGCAACTGGACGCATAATGAATTCTCCCGATTTAAATAGTTATCACCCAGATTTAATCATCGAAAACGCTAAAAATGGTTGGCGTATTGTTCGTTTAAACCGACCAAAATCTTTACATGCACTTGATGAGTCAATTGTGAGCGCTTTATTGAAAGTATTTGAATATTTTCATGAAGATGACAGTGTTAAAGCAATTTGGTTTGATTCAACCACACCGAAAGCATTTTGCGCAGGTGGTGATGTTCGTAAACTCCGTCAACTTGTCATTAATAATGAAGTAGATACGGCAAATAAGTTTTTTGAACAAGAATATGCGCTTGATTTATTGCTTCATAACTATGCTAAGCCAATTGTAGTTTGGGGTGAAGGTTATGTCATGGGTGGTGGTTTAGGCCTATTCATGGCTGCGCCATTTCGTCTAGTTACACCTTATTCACGTCTTGCAATGCCTGAAATCAATATTGGCCTCTATCCTGATGTAGGGGGGAGTCGTTTCCTTGCAGATCGTGGTCAAATTGGGCTGTTTACAGGTTTAACGGGTTCAATCATGACTTCAGCTGGTGCTTTTAGCATTGGTTGGGCAACTCATATTTGTGAAGCACAGCGAGATAATGTTCTTCAAAAAGTTTTGAATGTGGATTGGAATCATTATCCTGCGGGTACTTTCCGTGCAATCGATGATACTTTAAATAGTCTACATCGCCCTGTATCATCAGGTCCGTTACAAAATTCAATCGATGTGATTCATAGCGTATGTCGTGGTCAAAGTTTTGAGTATGACTATCAAGCGATTATTGGTTTGAGTGATGCAAGTAGTGATTGGTTACGTCAGGCAAGTGAGAATCTGCAAAAAGGTTCTCCAAGTACTGCTGCGATTACATGGTTGCTATGGCAATGGGGTAAGCAAGGACATGCTTGGGATGAAGTTTTTGCACTAGAATCACAAATCTCTGATTGGAAAATCCGCCATCCAGATTTTGTTGAGGGTGTCCGTGCACGTTTAGTTGATAAAGACTTATCACCAGAATGGAAAGCAGCGGAAAAGATTACATTGAAAGATATTTTATGTGATTGTGCTCCAGTAACTACAATTGATAGTTGGAATGCTTTATTAAGACAATATGGTGTTATTGCTTAAAATCGATGAGTATAGACGTCACAACTTCAGAAAACTTTAATGATGAATATTGGATGCAGCTTGCTTATGAGCAAGCTGCATTAGCTGCTTCGCAGGGTGAAATTCCTGTTGGAGCGGTGATAGTGAGTCAAGAGAAAGTTATTGGTGCTGGTTATAATGCACCAATTAAACAATCTGATCCTACCGCCCATGCTGAAATTCAAGCTTTACGTGCAGCTTGTCAATCATTGAATAATTATCGTTTACCAGATGATGCTATATTATATGTGACGCTTGAACCTTGTACGATGTGTGTTGGCGCACTCATTCATGCTCGTGTCAAAAAAGTAGTGTTTGCTACGACAGAGCCTAAGGCTGGTTCGTTGGTCAGTGCTCGACAATTATTAGAAAATGGCTATTACAATCATAAATTCGTATTTGAACAAGGTTGTATGCAAGCTGAATGTTCATTGCAATTAAGTGAATTTTTTAAACAAAGACGAGAAGAAAAAAAGAAAACTCGGCTATTAAAAACGTCCTTAAATGATTAAAAATGTCTCATTAGTTGTGGCAAACTATGCCTCCGAAGATTTTAGCTAAATCAAAAAGGCAAAGTTATGCGTAACGCAATCACCATACAAAAAGAATTCAACGCACCAATTTCTGAAGTTTTTGACTTATTGTCAAAGCACGCAACTTATAGTAAAGCATTTGCTCCTTTACAAGTTGTACGTGTAAAAGATTCTGCTGATCCTCAGCGTCCAGATGGAATCGGTTCAATTCGCCGTATGGGCTTTGGACCAATCAAGCCTCTTCAAGAAGAAATCACATTACTAGAAGAGAATAAACGTATTGAATATAAATTGATTAATAATCCTTTGGTTAAACACCATCTCGGGCAAATTGATTTTAAAGAAATCACACCGTTTATTACTTTAGTGACTTACAAGATTGAATTTACAGCAAAAGCGCCTTTTGTAAGTAAATTAGTTCTTGCACAACTCAAAGCAGCGATTACACTAGGTTTTTCAAAGTTAGCGAAGTCAGTTGCTTCATAAGAGACGGGAATGACAGTTCATATTATTACGATTGATGGTCCTAGTGGTTCTGGTAAAGGGACCTTGGCAGCCAAAATAGCTGCTTATTATGGTTTTAATCTATTAGACTCTGGTGCTTTATATCGGTTACTCGGGCTGTCATTGTTTCAACGTGGCTTACTTGATCAAATCGACTCTAATTTAGGTCAATGCGTTGAATACGCAACGAATTTAGATATTGAATTTAAAACGACTGAGGCTGCGACTCTTGTTTTACTAGAAGGTGTAGATGTCACAAATACCATTCGTACTGAACAGGTCGGAGAATATGCCTCTAAAGTTGCAACTGTTCCTGAATTAAGAAAAGCATTATTTGCGCGCCAACGTGCATTTATTCAAGCCCCTGGTTTGGTAGCTGATGGACGAGATATGGCGACATCAATTTTTCCAGAGGCTCAAGCTAAAATATACTTAACAGCATCGGCTGAATCTCGAGCAGAGCGTAGAGTAAAACAGTTGCAGGGTATGGGTCTTGATGCTAAAATAAGCGACATTTTATTTAACATACAGGCTAGAGATAAAAGAGATATGGAGCGAGCTGTTGCTCCGCTCAAGCCAGCTGAAGACGCGTATATCATTGATAGTTCTACAATAGGCATCAATGAAGTATTTCAGTTAATGGTGAACTATATCGATAGCCGTATTCAATAGATAGACCATTTTATTTTCAGTTGAAGCATTGCTTGATCAGATTTTTTGGACAATGTAACAACTTAACTAAACCGGCCTTGTCTGATCCAAGACCGCGGACTTTATCAGGTATATCATGACCGAATCTTTTGCAGCCCTCTTTGAAGAAAGTGAATTAAACCTCAACGTTGAAAAGGGTGCAGTCATCCAAGGTACTGTTGTTAGTATCGATTCTGACTGGGTTACTGTTGACACTGGCCTTAAATCTGAAGGCGTAGTTGACCGTGCTGAATTTTTAAATGAACAACGTGAACTTGAAGTTCAAGTTGGCGATACTGTTGACGTAGTTGTTGAAGCGCTTGACAACGGTATGGGTCAAACAGTTTTATCACGTGAAAAAGCGAAACGTGCTGAAACTTGGACTAAACTTGAGAAAATCTTTGAAGACGGCGAAATCGTTACTGGTGTTATCTCTGGTAAGGTTAAAGGTGGTTTCACTGTTGACATTGGTCCTGTACGTGCATTCTTACCAGGTTCTTTAGTTGACACTCGTCCTATCCGTGACACAACTCACCTTGAAGGTAAAGAGTTAGAGTTCAAAGTAATCAAACTTGATGCTAAGCGTAACAACGTTGTAGTTTCTCGTCGTGCAGTTATGGAAGCTGAATCTTCAGCTGACCGTGAAGCATTACTTGCTCAACTTGAAGAAGGTCAAACAGTTACAGGTACTATCAAGAACCTTACTGATTACGGCGCGTTCGTTGACCTTGGCGGTATCGATGGTCTTCTACATATCACAGATATGGCTTGGAAGCGTATCAAGCACCCTTCAGAAGTTGTTGAAGTTGGTCAAGAAGTTACTGTTAAAGTACTTAAATTTGACCGCGAGCGTAACCGCGTATCTTTAGGTCTTAAGCAATTAGGCGAAGATCCATGGTTAGCGATCATGAGCCGTTACCCTAAAGGTTCTATCGTTAAAGCACGTGTAACTAACTTAACTGACTACGGTTGCTTTGCAGAAATCGCTGAAGGCGTTGAAGGCTTAGTACACGTTTCAGAAATGGACCACACAAACAAAAACATCCACCCATCTAAAGTTGTTCAGATCGGTGACGAAGTTGATGTTATGGTTCTTGAAGTTGACGAAGAACGTCGTCGTATTTCATTGGGTATCAAACAAACTCGTGCTAACCCATGGGAAGAGTTTGCTAAAGCAAATGAAAAAGGCGAAAAAGTTTCTGGTACGATCAAGTCAATCACTGATTTCGGTATCTTCATCGGTTTATCTGGTGGTATCGACGGTTTAGTACATTTATCTGACATTTCTTGGAACGAACAAGGCGAAGAAGCTATCCGTCGTTACAAGAAAGGTGACACAGTTGAAGCAGTTATCTTATCTGTAGACGCTGAAGGTAACCGTATCAGCCTTGGTATCAAGCAATTAAACAGCGATCCATTCAATGATTTCTTAGCTGCGAACGAGCGCGGTGCTTTAGTTAAAGGTACTGTAACTGCTGTTGATGCTAAAGGTGCTACAGTTAAATTAGCTGATGACATCGAAGCAACGCTTAAAGCTTCTGAAATCAACCGTGACCGCGTTGAAGATGCAACTAAATTCTTAGAAGTTGGTCAAGAAGTTGAAGCGAAGATCATCAACGTTGATCGTAAATCTCGCTCTATCAACTTGTCTATCAAAGCGAAAGACGAAGCTGAAGAGAAAGAAGCTGTGAACAATGCTCGTCAAGCAGCAGCAGCTCAAGTTTCAGAAGCTAATGGTCCTAAGACTATTGGTGATTTGATTAAAGCTCAAATGAAGTAATTTGTTAAAAGGTACATTTCTTGTAACAGAGATGTACCTTTTTATACAAAAATACTGCAAACGGTAGCGTAGTATCGATGTACTGCGCTACCGTTTTGTATTTAAACAGGTTATTATTAAAATATTGAAAAGTAGCAATAATTAAAGAGGTCAACGATGACTACTGACGCACTTAACAAATCTGATTTGATTGAACGGATTGCCCTTAAAAACCCTCATTTGGCAGAACCGTTGGTCGAAGATGCAGTTAAAATTATGATTGATCAAATGATTGAAGCACTTTCGAGTGGCGATCGTATTGAGATTCGTGGTTTTGGCAGTTTTGCATTACATCATCGTGAGCCACGTTTAGGGCGTAATCCTAAAACTGGTAAATCAGTTGATGTTGCAGCAAAAGCTGTACCGCATTTCAAACCAGGTAAAGCACTTCGTGATGCAGTAAACGAGACTTTTGATTAATAAAAAATTGAGGTGTTCATGCGTTATATTCTTATAGCATTACTCATCGCCATTTTTGGTTATTCACTTGCTCTAGTTTTACAAAATCCAGCAGAATTAGAAGTAAACCTATTGTTTACTCAAGTTCCTGCAATGCGTTTAGGTTTATTGCTTTTATTGACTTTGGCATTAGGTGTCGTGGTCGGTTTGCTTCTAGGTGTTCAAGTATTTCGTGTTTTCCAAACGAATTGGGAAATTAAACGATTACGTAAAGATATTGACCACCTCAGAAAAGAGCAGATCCAACTTGCTCAGCAAGCAGCCGCAGAAGCTGCTGCAAGCGTAAGACATGAAAAAACTGTTTTAGATGTTTATCCGAATGATAAGATCTAATAGTTGAATTGCTATTTAGTATTGAAAATGGCTATTTCACAATTGAAGTAGCCCTTTTAGTTTTTGATTAAAAAACACTTAATTAATTTTAATTTCATTTTTCAAGTTCAATTCAAGCTGATCCATAAATTGATTAAAACCATTAAAACTTTTTCTACTACGATTAATGCAGTTTCATTCATTTCTCGCGTTATAGGCATGTTTTCAAAAACGTTTGATTCGAGACCAAGCCTATTAATTCGTAAGATAGTTTACGGCTAGGTGACATGTCATCACACCAAATAAATCTAAGGGTGTTGGTAAGTTTTTGTTTATTGTTGAGTTCGAGTGTTTTTAGGTCATGCAAATACCAAGGCTAATGATTAGCATCTTCTTTACAGTGAACATTGATTGCCTCTTGATATTCATTCTGCGGAAAATTAAAGGGCAGTACATATTTATTTAAACCCGCAAAGCTCATTATAAAGTGAGCAAGATTGGGCAAGAATTTTAAGCGCTGTTGTATGGGTATTTCTCGATTTTTCAAAATCTTAAAAAATGATGGTGACTAAATTGATGCCTTTTTATGCCTATTGCAGTTTTAATCGTTTTCATTTTTAACCTTATTCGTTTTTAATTTATTTTATGATTAAAATTTAATCAAATTTTACTATTTGGTATGTTTTAGTTTTGTTGTTGCAACTTAAATGTAAGAAGTAAAAATGTGTTGAATGAAATTTTACACTTAAATTAAAACCTATTTATAATAGCGACTTTGAATCAACTGGGAAGAAACGCTCTTGAGTATCATTGTTGCACTAGATGCAAAAAGCGAATATGACGCTTTAACGATTGTGGATCAGCTTGATCCTGCTTTATGTCGTGTCAAAGTGGGCAAGGAACTTTTTACTCATGAAGGTCCAAGTGTTGTTAAAACTTTACAAGATAAAGGCTTTGAAGTTTTCCTTGATTTAAAATTTCATGATATTCCGAATACAACTGCTCAAGCTGTTTGTGCTGCGGCAGATCTAGGTGTGTGGATGGTCAATGTTCATGCGTCTGGCGGTCGAAAAATGATGGAAACTTGTGTTGAAAGACTCAAAGCAGGCAATTATCAAACACAACTAATTGCAGTTACTGTGTTAACTTCTATGGGGCGTGAAGATCTACGTGATATTGGTTTAGACATCGAGCCAGTAGAGCATGTCAAACGTTTAGCTAAATTGACTCAAGAAAGTGGTTTGGATGGCGTAGTTTGCTCAGCACAAGAAGCTAAGATTCTTCGTGAAATGTTGAATGCTGATTTTGCATTAGTTACCCCAGGCATTCGTCCAGAAGGGTCAAATGCAGATGACCAAAAACGTATCGTTACACCTAAACAAGCTATGCTTGATGGTTCGACGCATTTAGTGATTGGTCGGCCGATTACAAAGGCTGAACGTCCAACAGAAATGTTGAAGTCAATTTTGGCGTCTATCTAAGTTTATTTAGTTTATAAATACCTTAGAACTTGAGATTTAAGAATAGGCTGATTAATAAAGGCGCAAGAAGCGATAAAATTAATCCGCTCATCATTGCATGTGGTACGTAATGCGTGCCACATGACTGTTTAACCATTGCAAGGGTGACATCCATTGAGGTTGCTCCAGCACTTGAAATCGCTGAACGTGGAAAACGCCAGCCTAGACAATACATAAGAAGAATGGCGAAAATTTCTCTGAAGAGGTCGGTTAATAAGGCAATGCCACCAAGTCGTGCTGAATGTAATTCAGTGAATAGAATGCCAGACATTGAGTACCATCCATATCCCTGAGCTAAAGCCATTATTTCATTTAAGTTAAAGTGATTAGATAAAATTAAATAATTCACGATTGCTGCTAAGCATGAACCAACAAAGGCTGCGGCGGGAACCAATAGTACTTTCCAACTTAACCAACTACGATCAAATTGCGTAAAAGCAAGCTCAATGCCAATCAAAAAGATAAATATGAGTAATAAATACCAACTATTAAATGCAATTTGTAGATTAGATTGAGTGACTAGTATTCCAAGTAAAATCCCTAAACCTAATGCTAGAAATGCTTTAGCGATATTATTGAGTGCATTGATAAAGAGGTGTAATGAAATTTTTCCTTGTATGCTTTGACGATCAATCAGTTTGTAAGTAATCAGACAGATAAAGAAAGAACCAACTGATGTAGTAAATGCAATTAATAATGCAGGTGGTAATATTGCTGCTGGATCTGAGATATGATTCAAAGCTTGAGTCAGTTCAAATGCAACACTCATTAATAATAAATAAGAAAAATAGGGTAAAATTTTAAATACAAATTGTTTAATTCGCTGTGATAGTTTTCGGGCGAGAAAATAGCCTAAGCTTATTGCGATAAAAATTTGGAAGATAAGAACAAAAGATTGCATAAAAAAAAGCAGGTTACGAATAACCTGCTTATTATGAAGAATTATTGGTTAGGCTGCATTGTTTTTTGCATTTGTTGCTGTATGAATAAAATTATAGTCAGCGACATTTACTTTACGTGTTTCTAACCAATATTTCCAAGTATATGTTGGCCATAATGAGAAGTTTTTACCATCGGCTGCTTGATACCAACTACTGCATCCACCTGCTTGCCAAACTGTTCCTTTGAGTTGTTCCTGCACACGATTATTAAATTGATCTTGTACCTGTTGTTTAATCTCAACAGCTTGAGAACCTGTTTTATCTACGGTTTGAATCAATTGCAAAATATAATTCACTTGAGATTCAATCATAAAAATAATAGAGTTATGACCTAAAATCGTATTTGGACCTAAGAGTTGGAATAGGTTAGGGAAGTTTTTCGTACTAACACCATAGTAGCTTTCTGCACCATCTTTCCAAGCTTGCTTAAGTTCGATTCCATTACGACCAACACAATCGAAATGCTTTAAGTAAATACGTGGGTCAGTAATGAATCCCGTACCATAAATCAAGCAGTCAATTTGGCGTTCTTTACCGTCTTTGGTAATAATGCCGTTAGCTGTAATTTCCTGAACGCTATCAGTAATTAATTCAACATTTTTACGGTTGAACGTTGGGAAGTACTTATTTGAAATCAAAATACGCTTACAACCCATAACGAAGTCTGGTGTAAGTTTTTTAGCGAGCTCTTTGTCTTTGACTTGAAAGCGGATAAATGCTTCTGCAAGCTTTTGACCATATTTCATGATCTGTGGTTGTACGATAGGTACGACACGTGATTCGTTGCTCCAATACAAACGAGTACGATGAATTTGACGATAAATATTTGAAGCTTTAAATAAAGATTTGCTTAATTGTGAATATTTACGTTCATCACGTGGAATGACCCATGCGGCAGTACGTTGGAATACATAAAGCTGTTTCACTTCTTGTGCAATCTCGGGGATATATTGAATTGCACTACCACCAGTACCAATAGAAGCAACAGATTTACCTTCTAAGCTGTATTGATGATCCCATTGTGAAGAATGGAAGACTTTACCTTTAAACTTTTCAATTCCTTTTAAGTGAGGAATTTGCGGAACGTGTAGGGGACCAGAAGCAAAAATAACAAATTGAGCTTCAATGGATGGTTGATCTTTAAAATCTAATAACCAAACATTACGATTTTCATCAAACTCAGCATGAGTAACTTCATGATTGAATTTGCAATAATCTTTTAATCTATATTGTTGAGTAATATCTTGGATATATTCAAAAATTTCATCAGCTTCAGCGTAACGTTTTGACCAATCTGTTTTGGGAGCAAACGAAAGTGAATACATGTGTGATTGAACATCACAGGCAGCACCCGGGTATTGATTTTCACGCCATGTGCCACCAACGTCATTGGTTTTTTCTAAAATTACAAAATCATTCATTTGACTTTGTAATAGTCGAATAGACATTGCTAAACCACCAAAACCTGCACCAATAATTGCAACTTTAGTTTTTTGAATAGCATTTTGGGGTACATCACGCATAGTCCATGCCCTACACATCTAAATTTTATGCAAGTTTAAAGGTTTTGTAGAGATTAAATATGATTGTATAGACGCAAAACTTGATCATTTCGGCAATTCATTTATTCGTATTTTTATAGTACAACGTTAAAGTTTTGGGAATTACATTCGGAATTATGAAGAGATCTATCCTCGGATTGATGTATTTAATTCAAGGCATGCGTCATGTGGGCATTGATGTTGATGCTCGTTTAGCAGACATGGGAATACAAGCCGAAGCTTTAGATCCGAGTTCAATTATTCCAGATGAAATTGAATGGGATATTTTACAGTATATTAGTCAAGATATTTCTCCTGAACAAGGCTTAATCATTGGTCAACATTATGCGCTTGCAGGGTATGGCCCATTCTTGATGCTGCTTGTTACAAGCGATACTTTACATAAAGCTCTGTTAAATGGTGTGCGATTTCAGCAATTGACACATCTGTTTGGTTCATTACAACTAAATATTAAAAAAGATTACATCCATTTTCATTATCAACCAATTGATTTAAATACACATTTAGGATTATTTCGTGCTCAATCTGAAATCTCAGGAACTTATAAGTTCTTACAAGATATTTTTAAAATGATGGGGCTTGAAATCCCTAATATTCGTATTGAATTACCTTTTAAAGCACCTAAAGAATTAGAATTAATAATGGCTTATCAAGACTATTATGGTCAGGATGTAAAATTTGAATGTCAGCATGCCTCTTTTATTCCAGAAAATACTGACATTTTAAATATAAAAATACCATCTGCTGATGTTCTTACTTACCGTGTCTATGAAGAAAAATGCCTACAAGATCTGAATAAATTAGAGCGAAGTAGCCGTGCAAAGTTGACCATTTTAGAATATGTCGAGGAATATCTTGAAATGCAAAATGGTGTAATACCTACCATGTCTGAAACAGCATGTGCATTAAAGATTCCTGAGAGGACTCTAAGACATAAATTGCAGCAAATGCAAACAAGTTATAAGGAAATACGCGAAAGGCTCATTAAGCATAAAGCATTAAAGTTTATTGAAAATAGTGCGTATTCAATTGAGCAAGTTGCGGAAATGTTAGGTTATTCTGAACCTGCTGCATTTAATCATGCGTTTAAACGATGGTTTGGTCAAAGTCCAAGACAATATAATCGTAATCATTAAAATGATTAAAAAATGGTACATTATGATGTTTAAACTCCATGATAATTAAGCCTAAAATCTAATGCCTTTGGACTTAATGTTCGATATAATTTTCACCAATTAAAATTGTAATAACACCTTATGTTAAATTCTAAACCAGACTCACATAGCACTTCATTTATGCCGATCTCACCTGCGGAGCGTTATGCTCAAGCAATCGAATCAGGTCAATTTATGCCAGATGAAGCTCAAGCTCAGGCAGTGCAAGAGTTAGATCGAGTATGGAAAGAGTTGCTTACTCGTTATAAAGCCTCAAAGAAAGCGTTTAGACGTTTCCGTCGTCAAACCTACCCAAAAGGTGTTTATATGTGGGGTGGTGTAGGACGTGGGAAAACATGGTTGATGGATCAATTTTATGAGTCAGTTCCATTTCGCCGCAAAACACGCATGCATTTTCACCATTTTATGCAACATGTCCATAAAGAATTGAATAAGCTTTCAGGTCAACGTAATCCATTAGATTCTGTTGCTGATCAGATTTATAAAAATGCGGTTGTCATTTGTTTTGATGAGTTTTTTGTATCAAATGTGACCGATGCAATGATTATTAGTGATTTATTTCAAAAGTTATTTGAACGTGGCGTCACGTTGATTGCAACGTCTAATATTGCACCAGAAGGTCTCTATAAAAATGGTATCCATCGTGACCGTTTTCTTCCTACAATTGAATTGGTTCAAAAAAACTGTACGGTTCTGAATGTAGATGCTGGTGTTGATTATCGTTTGCGTGTTTTGAAGCAGGCTCAATTATTCAAACATCCATTGAGTAATGATGCTCAATCATGGATGTATGAGCGTTTTCAAGCGCTGACACAGACACAAACGCTCTTTAATACACCTATCATGATTAACAATCGTATTGTAGAAACGCTTGGGCATACAGAAGATGTATTATGGTGTGAATTCTCTGAGTTATGTTTTAAACCACGTAGTCCAGCTGATTTCATTGAAATTGCTAATATTTACAACACGGTACTGGTAAGTAACGTGCCGCATTTAACTGATTTTCTCTCAGAAGGAACCCGTCGCTTTATTTATTTAGTGGATGAGTTTTATGATCGTGGTGTGAAATTACTTTTAACTTCAGAAGATTCAATTATTGATCTTTATGAAGGTCAAAAATTAGCATTTGAAATTGAACGAACACGTTCACGTTTATTAGAAATGCAATCCGATGATTATCTGCATTCAGAGCATCGTCAAATTCAGGTTTCAAAAACTTCATAAATTATAAAGGCATTCTCAGGAATGTCTTTTTTATAAATTCATATAGAGAAAGCTTTATTCTTAATTGAATTTTGTTATAACTAAATGAGTTTTAAAAAGTGAGTATGTCGCAGAATAGAAGTAGCTAGATCAAAACTTGGTTTTGGTGTTTATAAAAATTATATTTGTCAATACTTAGACTAAGAAAATGCTTACTATTTAGCAATGTGATATTACTATTCAGGCTAGTATAAATCGGTATACTAGGTTTCTTGTTATAAAAAGTTAGCATCATCAGGAAAGACAATGACTGTACGTATTCAACAAGGCAAGCTAGCGATTGCTAAAGAACTTTACGATTTCATCGAAAATGAAGCTTTACCAGGCTCTGGTTTAGACAGTGAAACTTACTGGAAAAATTTCGAGCAAGTCGTTGTCGATCTTAGCCCAAAGAATAAAGCACTATTAGCTAAGCGTGATGAAATTCAAGCTAAGATTGATGAATGGCATCGTAATAATGAATTTGAGTTAAATGCGTATAAAGCATTTTTAACTGAGATTGGTTACTTAGTACCAGAAGTTGCTGATTTCCAAGTAACGACTGAAAATGTAGATGAAGAAATTGCATTATTAGCTGGTCCTCAGCTTGTTGTGCCAGTACGTAATGCACGCTATTGCTTAAATGCTGCGAATGCACGTTGGGGTTCATTATATGATGCACTTTACGGTACTGATGTAATTTCTGAAGAAAATGGTGCAGAGAAAGGTAAGGGATACAACCCAGTCCGTGGCGATAAAGTAATTGCTTTCGCTAAAGATTTTCTTAATCAAACATTCCCACTTGCTCAAGGCTCTCATGCCGATGCAACTAAATATGCAGTTGATCACAATCGTTTAGTTGTAACTTTAAAAGATGGTTCAACAACCTCTTTGGCTCATGAAGTTCAATTTGTTGGCTTTAATGGCGATGCTGCAAACCCAACTGAAATCGTTTTATTAAATAATGGCTTGCACGTTATTATTGATATCGATGCAAATAGCCCAATCGGTAAAACTGATGCGGCTGGCGTTAAAGATTTAACTCTAGAAGCTGCTATTACAACGATCCAAGATTTAGAAGACTCAGTTGCAGCTGTTGATGCAGAAGAGAAAGTTGAAGGCTATCGTAACTGGTTAGGTTTAATGAAGGGTGACTTGCAAGAGTCAATTGAGAAAAATGGTAAAACCATTACTCGTGCATTAAACAAAGACCGTACAGTTCAGAACTTAATTGGCGGTACTACAACGCTACATGGTCGTTCATTAATGCTTCTTCGTAACGTTGGTCATTTAATGACTAACCCTGCGATCCTTGTAGATGGCCAAGAAGTATTTGAAGGTATTATGGATGCATTAGTTACTCCATTACTTACAATTACAGATATTCGTGGCGAAAACGAAAATAAGAACTCTCGTAAAGGTTCTATGTATATCGTTAAACCAAAAATGCATGGTCCAGAAGAAGTTGCATTTGCAGTTGAATTATTTGAGCGTGCAGAACAAGCACTCGGTTTACCTGCAAAAACTCTCAAAATCGGTATCATGGATGAAGAACGTCGTACTTCAGTTAATTTGAAAAACTGTATCGCAGCTGCAAAAGACCGTACAATTTTCATTAACACTGGTTTTATGGATCGTACGGGTGATGAAATCCATACGTCTATGGAAGCAGCGCCAATGGTACGTAAAGAAGCTGTTAAAGCTCAGAAATGGATTGCTGCTTACGAAAATCGTAACGTTGCAATTGGTTTGGCTTGTGGTTTACAAGGTAAAGCGCAAATTGGTAAAGGCATGTGGCCAAAACCAGATAGCATGAAAGATATGTTGGCGACTAAGACAGCGCATCCAAATGCGGGTGCTTCTTGTGCATGGGTTCCATCACCTACAGGTGCTGTACTTCATGCAATGCATTATCATCAAATTAATGTAAAAGCACGTCAAGACGAATTGGCTGCTGAAGATATGTTGACTTTGGATGATTTGTTAACACCTCCTTTTGCTCCTGAAACTAACTGGACAGCAGAAGAACTAAACAACGAACTTGAAAATAACTGTCAAGGTATCTTAGGTTATGTTGTTCGTTGGGTTGATTTAGGTGTTGGATGTTCTAAAGTTCCAGATATCAACAACGTTGGTTTGATGGAAGACCGTGCAACTTTACGTATTTCTTCTCAGCATGTTGCAAACTGGTTGCGTCACGGTATCGTAACGAAAGAACAAGTTGAAGAAGTGCTTAAACGTATGGCTGTGATTGTTGATCAGCAAAATGCCAATGATCCGCTTTATACACCAATGGCACCAAATTTTGATGGTATTGCATTCCAAGCTGCCGCTGATTTGATCTTCAAAGGTGCTGAGCAACCTTCTGGTTATACAGAGCCATTGTTACACGCTGCGCGTTTAAAACTTAAAGGTTATACAGGTGATTAATTTCATCTAAAATAAAAAGCCTCCTCGGAGGCTTTTTTATTAAGTAAGGTGCTTGTGATTTTATGTGTGCTAACTACAAACCAGTAACACTTGAGCAATTACAACAACTTGAACTACCACTTGTTCCTTTTAACTATCTCGATGAGATTTATCCAAGTTATAAAACACCGTTATTATTTAAATCTGAACATGGATTGGAGTGGAGAGAAGTATTATTTGGTTTAGTGCCGAAATGGGCAGAGGATATTAACAGCTCTAAACGTGCTTATAATGCTAGACATGAGACCATTTTTGAGAAACCAAGCTTTCAGGAGGCAGCTTATAAATGCAAGTTCGGTATAATTCCAGTCACTGAGTTTTATGAAAGTAAATATATTGGAAATAAACCTCAACGATGGGGTGTAAGGCGTAAAGATGGCAGAGCCTTTTTTATTGCTGCACTTTATGAAATTTGTAAAATCAATAATCAAATTATTCGTTCAGCAGCGATGCTTACAATGGACGCAGTCGATCATCCGATGATGAAAGAATTTCATGAACCTGGCGATATAAAAAGCTCAGTTGTCATCATTCCACATGATCGTCTTGATGATTGGTTGAGTTTAAAACAACCACATCAAATGATTCAATTTATGCAAGGGTTTCCAGTCGAAGAGTTTGAATGTTTACATGTACCTAAGGCAAAAATAGCAAAACAAACACCCCAGTTAAATATGTTTGATCTTTTCTAAATAAAAAAGGTTTCTAATAAGAAACCTTTTTTTATATTTTATCAATCAACGAGCAAGATTTTTAAACATATGTTTTAAAATTTCCATCGTCTTTTCAATTTGCAACGGCGTTAATCCATCAAATGATTGTTCTAATATTACAGAGGTTAGATCATTAATTTTAGTAATCATTTCTGTACCCTTATCAGTAAGATAAACGCGAGTAATACGACCATCTTCTTTACATGAATAAGTTTCAATATATCCCTCATCTTTAAGGCGATATACGATTTTCGTGGTTGTAGACATTTTAGAAATCACCATGTCTGAAAGTTCAGACACGCTTGCATGTGGTTTGACATTCAATGCAATTAAAATACGACGGCGAGAGTTGTCTAAACCATACTTCTTAAGTACATTATCGATATTTTGAACGTACTGTGCATTTACTTGAGAAATCCAGAAATAAGGAAAGTCTTCTAAGTTAAATGTTTCTGATGTAGGTAAAAAACGCGCATATTTTTTAGGCATTAAGTTATTTCCTATGCTTGTTACACAGAGTTGTCAGATGCAACTCCTAAATTCCATGAAATGTCTACAATTTATACGCTAGAAAAATGATGAAATCTAATTTTTCTAACATTCCATTTATAACAAATCTTCCTAAAAATGGTTGTATAACCATCTTTGCTTAGGATAGGGGTATCATCATGTAAACTACATAAAACTGTTATTAATGATGGTCTTACCTATCCATCTTACCCCAATTGTATTTCTACAGTGTTGCATTGTAGCTTATTTGTAGAACAAATGTATTGTAGAAAATAAATACAAATTATGACGTGACTTTTTTATAAAAGATTCTGTCTAAAATGTCATATAGCTTTAAAATTATTACATTTGTAAAATAAAATAATCAAAAAAACAAATTAAATACATATATTTGAATTTAACATTTGGTTAAAAATTAAAATCCATAGTGCTGCTAAAAAAGTTGAATAAATACATTCTTTATCACATTTAATCATTATTAGTTAATTAATTTGCTTAAAAAGAATACAAATGTAGTTTTATTATTTAATTTTATATTGTTAAAAAATAATTCATTGTAAAAAACTTCTACTTAGTTGTGTCATTCATAGTTTATGTAAATAATTGTAAATTAAAAAGGCGCATCTAAATAGGATTACAAATTTAGATGCGCAAAAGGGTAAAGCTGTGAGTTTAGGGATTACATTCTCAGTTCTTTTTCTAATACGGGCCATAATTTCTGATGTGATTTTTTGAACATCAGCATATGTCCAATTTGTTTGTAACCATATTGTTGTGGTTTCAATTCAATCAAATTGGTTTGAGCATTAGGATAAAGTCTGAGTAAATCTTTAACATTTGCCTGTGTTGCGATTTCATCATCACTTGCCCAAATTGATGTAATCGGACAGACAATCTCTTGGTGATAATCAGCAAAAATACTTTTACCAATTGCATTCATGACATAACCAGGTTGACTACAAAATTCAGCCCATTGTTTTGCTACATTTTTAGGTAAATTTTCACCCATACCAATAAATTGTGTTGCACCGTATCCTTTAATAGCACTGGATATTGGGAAAATGACATTAAACATTAATGGAGCAAGAAGTTTAGTTTTTCCTTTTAAGCCTTTTACATGACCTGTTGAACCAGCGATTGCGACAACTTTAGCAACTTGTTGATGGTTAGGATTGATTCCAAGTAATTGACCACCGGCACTATGTCCCAAAATAATCACTTGTTCAGCTTGAGCGCGGTTTAAGAGGGTCTCGATGGCTGCGGGAATATCTAATAAACCCCAATCATTGATACTGGCATTCGAATTTTTCAGTGCCCCATGTAAAGATTGACCTATTCCTCTAAAGTCAAAACTTAAGACCTTGTAGCCTTGTTGATTTAACCATTCAGCAAATGAGTGATAAAAAGCTTTGGTAATACCTGTTGCGGGACAAATTAGAATCGGAAATGGTTTAGTGGCATCACTTGCTGGATAATACTGCGCTGCAAGTTGGTAACCATCTTTACAACTGATCCAAAATGATTCAAATGTAGTCATTTGAGAAATACTCTTGTCTAGACATATTTCCAGTTTATACAAGTTCCAAAAAGAAACTCGTTTAAAAAATGACTTAAAAGTCAAATTTTATGTAATATAGCTATTTTTGGAAAAACAATTTGGGGAAAAGGGAATGTTAATTTTAACCAGTGCAACCAAATTGGCGATCATTTTTAGTGGAATATTTCTTTGGATAGGGATGCTAACTGGTGTTTGGAAGTATTATCAAATTAGAAATACAGAGCTTGCACGTGCACATTATTATGTCGATATTGCACATCGCAGTAGTTTGCTTTATGCCGCTGCGAGTTTAATCTTGGCTGCATTAAGTTATTTTACAAGTTTATCGGATAGTTTGAGTCTATTTTGCGTTGTGGCGAATTTATTCTTTTTCTCAATGTCAATTTTGGTCTATATCATTCATGGAATGTTAAAAGATACAACGAATCAGTTTAAGCAACCGCATAAGTTGGGGCAGTGGTCGATTCCAAGATGGTGTATGACATTTTTAATGTTGAGTTTAATAATGGTCGAATTAGGTGCTACAGCAGTATTACTATTAGGAACAATCTTAAAATTTACCAGTTAGAAAAATGGATGATTACTCATCCATTTCTTATATTAAAAATTCTTTTGGCGCTCAGCACTTATCTGTCGAAACTTTCGATCAATAATCCCCCACGTACAAAAGGCTAAAGAGACGATCAAAGCGTATGCAAAATATTCAGGTTTTAAATTACCCTTAATAGTGCCTTGCAATAACAGCGTCGCCATTAATGCAAATGTCGTAATTGCATATACGATGGAATCATTGGTCTTTAGAGTGTCAATGAAGACTTGCTTGTTGAAATGTAATGAGAACATCTCCATCCCTCCTTGAGTAGTGATGACAAAAGCTAATCGTTTTTGTCAGAATTAAGATTAAAGTTGTACTTTGATTTTTTTAGTATTTCAATAGCTAATTTCACTATTTTTTAAATAAATTTATGAATGTATTGATTTCTATATAGATTAAACATTTTTTGGGTGTATTAAGATTATTTTTATTATGAATAGTGGTATTGGTTTTTTACAATTTGAAAAAGTTGCTGAAAAGATGTTTTTGTGATTCAGATCAAATACAGTGTGAATAATACGGGTAGAGGTAGATACAAATAAGATAAAAAAATAATTTGTCGTAAACAAAAAATGTAAGTTGGATAAAAGAACATTTTTTGTATAGCTAAAATTATGTTTGGGTAAAACATCATTTTAACGACAAATCATTTCAATTTTGAGAAGCAGTACTGCTAGAGAATCGATCTACAGCAATTGCGATAACGAGTACGACCAATGAAGGCAATAACCAAGCAAGGTTCTGTTCATTCAACGGTAAATTATTAATGAATTGAGGGAGTTGTTCAGAGAATCCAGCCGCTTTGAGTGCTTCAATAATGCCAAAAAGAAAAGCAACAGCAGTAACAGAGCTCACGACAGTTGAAGGTTTATTCCAATATTTCCAGAAGAAACTCATCATAATCACAACAATCGCTGGTGGATAAATTGCACTCAACACTGGAACAGAGAACGCAATTAGTTTTGTTAAGCCTAAATTAGAAATTAATAATGAAAATCCAATTAAGATAAAAACTAATAATTTATACGGTAAGCCTGTTAATTCAGTGAAATATTCTGCACATGCACAGGTAAGGCCAATTGCAGTTACCATACAGGCAAGAAAAATCAAACCAGCTAAAAACAACGAACCTAGATCACCAAAGGCGTGTTGTACATAAGCATGCAGAATTACTGCACCATTCGCTGCATTCGCCGCAACTTCATGGCTACCTAATCCAAGTTTAAATAGGCTGATATATACTAGTGTTAAACCTACACCAGCAATTAAACTCGCGATAATCGCATATTTGGTGATCAGCTTTGAATCTGTCACCCCACGAGACTGAATCGCTTGAATAATCACAATACCGAAGACTAAGGCACCCAAAGTATCCATCGTTAAATAGCCGTTTACGAAGCCTTCAGAAACAGGACTAGTCACATACTTATGGATTGGTGGAGAAATATAGCCAGTAGGGATAAGGATTGCTGCAATACCAAGAACCGCTAGAGCAGCAATTTTTAAAGGAGCTAAGACGTGACCTACTGTATCTAATAATTTATTCGGGTAAAGCGAGATCACAGTGACAAGTGTAAAATAAATAACACTATAAATCAGTAGACTGCTATTTGATGTACCAAAATATGGAGCAAATCCTATTTCATAAGAAACAGTTGCAGTACGTGGTGTGGCAAATAATGGTCCAACAGACAAATAACAGACAATCGTGAGGAGTAAGCTAAAAAAGCGTCCAAGTGGCGAGCTGATAATTTCAATAGAGCCTTGCATACGAGACAAAGCCATAATGGTAATTACAGGTAGACCGACTGCGGTAATTAAGAATCCAAAAGCAGCGAGCCAAACATGCTCACCTGCTTGTTGCGCAACGATAGGGGGGAAAATAATATTGCCAGCACCAATGAAGAGTGCAAAGGTCATGAAACCGAGAGCAATAATATCTCCTGTACGAAGATGGTTCATAAAAGGGAGGTATAAAATAAAAGTGCGGATTCTAGAACAAATTTGTAGTCATTTGAAACTAATTTTATGTGAAATTTGGTTTATTTTTGTCTAATAAGAAATGATTAAAATCATATAATTAGCATTGGTAAACTTAATTTATTGAAAAGATTTTAAAAGTAAAAAATATAGCCCTTTATACTTTTTTACTATGATGCCGATTGAAATTAAATGTAAAATAATAGCAACCGTTCAATCTTAAAACGATTGAAGATTTTTGTACGACAGCGTACAACTGTTGAAATACGAGATGCAGTACAAAAATGAATCTGCATGTTGCATTAACCTATATTTAAATAAGGAAAATCTCGAATGAGAGCTTCTACTGTGACGATTAAATCTGAGCAAGATATTGAGAAATTACGTATCTCAGGACGTTTAGCGGCACAAGTATTAGAAATGATTGGTGATTATATTAAGCCCGGCGTTTCAACTGAATATTTAGACGATATTTGCAACGACTATATCGTAAATACTTTGCAGGTGATTCCAGCCAATGTGGGATATCACGGTTTTACCAAGACGACATGTATTTCAGTCAATGAAGAAGTGTGCCATGCAATTCCTTCCGCAAAGAAAATTTTGCAAGATGGCGATATATTAAATATCGATGTTGCTGTAATCAAAGATGGTTATTTTGGGGATACCAGCCGCATGTATTTTGTGGGCGAGCCGAGCCCAGAAGCCAAGAAACTGGTGGAAACAACTTATGAAGCCATGCTTGCAGGGATTCATACGGTAAAACCAGGTGCGACACTTGGTGATATTGGTTATGCAATTCAATCTGTTGCGCAACGTGAAGGTTATAGTATTGTCCGAGAATATTGTGGTCATGGTATTGGTCGTATCTATCATGAACAGCCGAATATTTTGCATTATGGTCAAAAAGGACAGGGCATGACCTTGAAAAAGGGTATGGTATTTACGATTGAACCGATGGTGAATGCTGGTAAACGGCATGTGAAAGAACTGAATGACGGATGGACTGTGGTGACACAAGATAAGTCCTTATCAGCGCAATGGGAACATATGATTGTTGTTACTGATGATGGTTTTGAGTTGTTAACACCTTGGCCAAATGGAACAGGACACTATCCAGCGGTATAATGTATTTAAAAAAGAGCTTGAATGATTCAAGCTCTTTTTTTATTCGGTGATTCTGTTAATTGTTCTACTAAATAATCGATAAAGACTCGTACAGCGGGTAATAGACCTCTACGTGATGGATAAACGGCATGGAAAATACCATGTGGGGCAGTCCATTCAGGTAAAACTTTGACCAATTGCCCTGATTTTGTGAAATCTTGTGCAATACTATCTGGTAATAAAGCAATTCCACAATTTTGACTTGCCAATTCCGCGAGCATCAACAAATTCGAACCCATAATGACAGGATTTACTTTAATTTTCTTTTGTTGATTTTCAGGTCCAAATAATAAAAAGTGTTGATCTAGATGTTCTTCGGACATACTGATAATACGATGCTCAGATAATTGTTCTGGCGTTGTTAAATGACCGAATTCATTTAAATAAGCTTGACTAGCAAATAGACGTTGCTCAATTGCTGTAAACTGACGCAAAACTAAATTAGGGTCATCGTCTAGCTTAGAGCGAACACGTAAGGCGAGATCAACGCCTTCGTTAATTACATCAATTCTGCGATTGCTTACCATCATTTGAACCCGAACTTCAGGGTACCTCTTTAAAAAGCTCGGTAATATTTTCGCCATTTGATTTTGTGCAATATCAACTGGAACACTGACTTTAATTACACCGCGTGGTTCGCTACTTAAGTGATTGACAACATCATGTGCAGCTTGGGCTGCATTCATCATCACTTGAGCATGACGATAAACATCCATACCAATATCGGTAACGGCAAAGTGTCGTGAACTACGTTGAATTAAGCGTACACCCAGCTGTTCTTCGAGATTATAAACTCTGCGACTTAATTTGGATTTAGGAATATCAGTTGCTCTTTCAGCCGCACTAAAACCACCATGTTCGACAACAAGGGCAAAGCAATAAAAATCATCTAAATCCGTTAGCATTACGCTATAAACTCCAGCTTTTGTGATTAGGGTGAATCATTATAAAAGAGATTATTAAACATTTTGGAGTAATAAATCTCGAACCTGTTGGTATTCTTTCAAACACTCAAAATCTTTGACTGTTGGTGATTGAATGCGAGATAAGTCCATATTGTCATTGATATCTGCTAATTTAACAACACGTGCGATTGGATTTTGTCGCGCTCGTTGAGCTGCTTCTAGACGAGTTTCTCCTTGTTTTTTAGTGAGTGCGACGATTGCGTCAATGATATGCTCTTGAAAACCGAATTGGTATAAATCTTCAATCGTTGTTTCTGTATCTTCTAAAATATCATGTAAAACGGCCACAATTTTATGTTCAATTGTAGGAACATTTAACATGACTCTTAATGGATGCAATATATAAGGGGCATTTGCTTTATCTACTTGCCCTTCATGTTGTTTTGCAGCTAGTGAAATCGCTTGTTCAAGTGTTGCCATAATTTAAATCCCTGTTATTCAGATAGATTCACAGATCATATTCTTTTAAACTAAATCCAAATTTTCTATGCTTTAAAATTATGACATATCAACTTATAAACGTTATCGATGCGACTCAAAACATTGCATGTCCATATTGTCATCAAGCTGTTTTAGATTGCGAACAAGAACAGTATGTTCAGCCGTGTGAGCATACTTTATTCATGGCTATGGATTTAGGTTTTGAATTTATTGCTGATCGTTTTGAAGAAGTTCTACCACAGTCGGTTGATGAAATTCATGAAGATCCAAGTATGAATATTTATGAGACGATCACTCAGGCAGACTATCCAAACATGCAAATTTACAAAGCCGATTTAGGGGTGGAAGGTATGTTTCGGTATGTTGGTTTTAGCTTAAACTAAAACTCATTGTAATAAAAAAGCCAATCATTTGATTGGCTTTCATTTTTTAGCTTATGCTTCAGGAGCAGGGCTATACTGTTCAACTAATGGCTTTAACTCACCATTTTGGAACATTTCAAGCATGATATCGCTACCACCAATGAGCTCGCCGTTTACCCATAATTGTGGGAAAGTAGGCCAGTTAGCAATTTGAGGTAATGTTGTACGAATATCTTGATTTTCCAAGATATTTACATAGGCAAATGGGCGACCAATTTGGCTAAGTGCTTCAACTGCACGCGCAGAAAAACCACATTGCGGAAATTGTGGAGTGCCTTTCATGTAAAGTAAAACAGGGTGTTTCGCAATTTGATCACGAATTAACGCTACTGTATCACGCGCTTGTTCCGTCATAGATAGATCCTCAACTAATCTTCGTAAATTATATACTGAAAAACAGTTTTGCGGCTATTGCTAAAGATTTTTCTTATATAAATGTGAGTTTGAGCTTTCAATCTACTCAAGTTTTTGCTTATATAACTTTTTTCACCACAACTAATGATAGATTGAGTTTGTTATGACTAATATCACTCTTGCTCCTGTGCAACCTGATCAACCATCACATCTTATGGCAACTTATGGTCGCCAAGCGATCAGCTTTGTACGAGGACGAGGGGCGTATTTATATACAGCGGATGGTACGGAATATTTGGATGCCTTAACAGGTATTGCTGTTTGTGGTTTAGGGCATGCACACCCAGTGATTGCGGAAGCGATTGCTGAGCAAGCTGCAACTTTAGTGCATACCAGTAACTTATTCGAAATTCCTTGGCAAACTGCTGCAGCTCAAAAACTTGCACAAGTTTCTGGAATGGAAGAAATTTTCTTCTCAAACAGTGGCGCTGAGTCAAATGAAGGTGCGATCAAAATTGCACGTAAATTTGGTTCTAAACAAGGCATTAGCAATCCTAAAATTATTGTTGCTGAACAATCTTTTCACGGTCGTACTTTGGCGACCTTATCTGCGACAGGCAATAAAAAAGTTCAAGAAGGTTTTGCACCTTTGGTTGAAGGCTTTATTCGTGTGCCATTTGGTGATGTTGAAGCGATTCAAGAGGCAGCTATCAATCATCCAGATATCGTTGCAATCTTGATTGAACCAATTCAAGGTGAAGGTGGTGTCAATACAGCACCGCAGGGTTTTAGTTACCTCGAGGAAGTTCGTGCTTTATGTAATCAGCATAATTGGTTAATGATGCTTGATGAAATTCAAACAGGGAATGGACGTACAGGTAAATACTTTGCTTATCAACATACGAACATTATTCCTGATGTCATGACCACTGCGAAGGGTTTAGGAAATGGTTTCCCTGTTGGTGCAGTAATGACACAGGGTAAAGCGGTAGGCTTACTCGGTGCAGGCAGCCATGGTTCAACATATGGCGGTACAGTACTTGGCTCACGTGTGGTTTACACTGTACTTGATACGCTTGAAAATGAAAATGCCGTTGAAAATGCAGCCGTGGTTGGAGCCTATATTGTTGATCAACTACGAGCTCAATTGATTGATCAAAATGTACAGGTGCGTGGTTTTGGTATGATGATTGGTGTTCAATTACCAAAAGATTGTGCTGAACTAGTTGCTATTGCACGTGATCAATATAAGTTGATTATTAATGTAACGGCAGGTTCGGTAGTACGTTTATTACCACCATTAAACCTGACTCAAGCTCAGGCTGATGAATTGTTGAAGCGTCTTGTACCTGCAATTCAAGGCTTTTTAGCAGCGTAATGACGTATTAGTCATACAATAAAAAAGGGCAATTTGAATTGCCCTTTTTTGCGGCGATTAGCCTGAAATATATTGTTGAAGTTGTTCGATAAGAACGCGTTGATCTTCCATTGCTGCTTTCACCAAGTCACCAATTGAGATAAAACCCACCAACTTTTCTTGATCCAATACAGGTAAATGACGTAAATGACGATCGGTCATGAGCTGTAGACATTCTTCTACCGTATGGTTCAAGCCGACTGAAATGACCTTGGATGTCATAATGTCCGAGACAAGTGTGCTTTCTGAGGTGCGTTCCATCAAGGCGATCTTACGGGTATAGTCACGTTCAGAGAAAATTCCAACCACTTTTTCATCTTCTGCAACCACCAGTGCACCTACACCTTTGTCCGCCATAATTTTAATTGCTTCAAGTACAGTCGCATTTGGCGAAATTGTAAAAATTGATTGTACAGCTTTATTTTTGATGACTTGGGCAACGCTTGTCATTGTTTATCTACCTCTGTTGTATTGTCATTTTCATTTAACTTAACGGTATTTTTTTTAATTGCAAAGTCCTAAATGCACAACAATGATAACTTTCTCTTGTGAATGTCTAAAAAGTCATCATGATTGGTGGGCAAATTTATTACGCCATAACTGGTTCTTGCATAAAAAAGAAATGCTGCATTTGTTGTGTCGAAAGTTTGAATTTGCGATGCGAAGAATTAAATAAAGCAGGCTCTACTTGTAAACGCGTTAAGGTTGGTAATAGTGATTCATGAAAATCTTTAGGTGTAATTTTACGTGGTTTATAATTTTTCCAATTTGATTTTGCGTAACGGTGTGCTTGTACGCCATTCAACCAAAATGGGAATACATGACCATCGTGATCGGACTTGATTGCCCAACCTTGATGATATAAACCCCAAAGTACGCCACAATACATCATTGTTTTTAGAATTGAAATTTTAATCATCAACTCGCGTGATACTGGTTGGAAATTATTAAAACGATACATGTTCGTAAACTAATTTTATTTAAACTCATGTTTAATTATAAGAAATTTATATGGCATTTATGTTTAAACAATTGATCTAAATCGTAAGCAAATATTCTTTTGGGTCAAAATATCATCTTGATTATTCAATCTTTGCATCAGATAAAAGCAATTCAGAAAGACTCTAGAAATATTTTTTTTATTAAAGTTAACACTACCTGAGCAAATCAAAGCTTTGATGCAGCGCAAGTTAGACCTTGGGAGGGAGTGATGTTGTACGTTTTAAGGAGGTATTAAAAAACGCCACCTGAGTGACGTTTTCTTATGCTTGCATTGTTGCTAACTTTTGCCAATATTGAGCTTTCAAAGAATCACGTTCTACTCGAAAACCTTGATAATACAGTTCCGCTAAAAATAATGCTGCTTTACCGTGACCTGCTTGAGCTACTTGTTCAAGCTCTTTCACAGCATCTAGAAAGTTTTTTTGCGATTGAATTGTATTTACTGCATTGGCATACACATGCTCTAGTTCATGTTGTGTAAAATGCTGAATCATATATAACTCCTTATTTTAATTATGATTACTTCAGATTCTATTCAAAGATACTTTACTTTGAACTTAAGTCACTATAACTCTGAATTATGAAATAATTATGACAACATTACTTGAATTGTCAAGTATATTGCGTGTCATTATGTAATTTGTAAGCTTACACGATTAAACACTTCTCGCAAATATTTTTAAGTAAAATCAAAGTGAAAATAATAGAAATAGATAAGGAGAATAATATGTCAAATGTAATTGATGGCTTCAGCTTTGATGTACCGCCAGCAGAAAGCCAAATTATTGCTTTAGCTCACCATCACCGTAAATTACTCGATGAGGCAATCTTTCATCAGGAGATTCACTTAGGTGACTATTGTTTAGCACAGCGTAAAAGAGTTTACGATTTCGCAAGTCATTTAAGCCCTGAACAAAAAGATCGGTTTTATGATATTTACAATGGCGAGTTGGAACGTATTGCTGATGATGATGATTTACATCCAGCTGATGCTGAAAGTGGTGTAGGGATGTTTGCTATATTTTTGACACTCGTGATTATTGCATTCATTCTATATTTCGCCTTTGTCCGTTCGCTGATGAGTTGATTAATATCATATGAGCGTTCAATAAACTTACTAGTGGTGAATTATTGAACGCTACACTTGTCCTAAGCGAGCTAGACACATACACTACATCTAATTCGAGGTAGATTATGCTGTCTATAATTTCTAAACATAAATTTTTACAATCCAAATTAGGGTTGAAAATTGACCAATTTTATAATGCTTTGGTCAGTATCATTATTTTGTCTATTTTTATCCTTGCATTTTATGCATTGAAACTTCCTGTCAATCCTTTGCAATATCAACAAGTACTTCAGTTTTCACAGCAAGCCAGTCATCCTAAAACACAACAAATGGCGGTACATATACTGGAAAATTCTCAGATTCGCCGTGAGGATTATTTAAAGCTTTTGAACGCTTATCAATTTGAATCTAGTCGAATCAAAGAGTATCCAGCGATGGCACAAGAAGATGAGTAAGTTTTAATCGACTCATTTCTATTTATAAATGAACAGTTTGCCTTAGTCAGGAAAAAGAAATCAATTTGTGCTAGACTGACCATCTTTTAAAAAAGCTGCTTTTTTTCTCAAGGAATCGACATGCAACAGCAATCGAATATGCAAAATAAATTCTTGATAAATGCCGATATCGGAGATGACGATGTCACATTACCAAGTTTACCTGCTGTCGATGTTCCCATTATTGAGCCAGTTGCTAAAATTACTGTTGAAACGCCATCATCTGCTGTTGTGGAAGAAACATCTGTTCCTGCTGTTACAGAAGAAGCCAAGTCAACAGGTTTCTTTGGTCGTATGAAGGATGGTTTGACTAAAACGCGCCGTAGCTTTACGGATGGTATGGTCAATATCTTAATTGGTGGCAAAGAAATTGATGATGAGTTATTAGAAGAAGTTGAAGAACAGCTACTCATCGCCGACATTGGTGTCGATGCGACCAAAACTATTATCGCGAATCTTACTGAAAGAACTGCGCGTGGAGATTTAATTTATTCGCATGCGCTCTACAAAGCATTACAAGAAGAGTTGGTTGCATTACTTGCGCCACGTGTAAAACCATTACATATCGATCCAAATAAATCGCCTTATGTGATTTTAATGGTGGGTGTAAATGGCGTAGGTAAAACGACGACCATTGGTAAACTGGCTAAACGTTTACAAGGTGAAGGTAAAAAAGTCATGCTTGCGGCGGGTGATACTTTCCGTGCTGCAGCGACTGAGCAACTACAAATTTGGGGTGAACGTAACGATATTCCAGTTGTCGCTCAGGGGCATGGTGCAGATAGTGCATCGGTTATCTTTGATGCTTTTGAAAGTGCGCGTGCAAAGGGTATTGATGTTCTTATCGCAGATACAGCAGGTCGTTTGCAAAATAAATCAAATCTTATGGAAGAGTTGAAAAAAGTTAAACGTGTGATGCAAAAGATCGATGCAACTGCACCGCATGAAATTATGTTAATTGTAGATGCGGGGACAGGCCAAAATGCAATTAACCAAGTGCAACTGTTTGATGAGGCGGTTGGCTTAACTGGTATTACGATTACTAAACTTGATGGTACAGCGAAAGGTGGTGTGTTATTTAATATCGCGAGCCGTACCCATGTGCCAATTCGTTATATTGGTGTCGGTGAAAAGATTGATGATTTACGCCCATTCTCAGCAAAATCATTTGTTGCGGCATTATTTGAAACTGATAAGTAATTAGTTTATGTTAAAAAGACTCCACTCAATGTGGAGTTTTTTTATAGTTCACAAATAGCATTGTTTCAAAAATAAAACGATCTGTCATGTTTTTTAGACTATTCCTAAAAAATGTATCGTTATACACTACATTCAATCCAAGATAACGCCTTAAAGGTATAGTAGGAATAACAACATGAGTAACTTTCTAAATAGCATTAAATCACGTCGTACCATTTATGCAATTGGTAAAAATCTTACAGTTGACCAAGCAACGATTGAAGAAACAATTCGCGAAGCAGTAAAACAAAGCCCATCATCATTCAACTCACAAACTTCACGTGTTGTAACTTTATATGGTGAATCACACCATAAACTTTGGGAAATTGTTCGCGAAACTTTACGTAAAATGGTTCCAGCAGAAGCATTTGCAAATACTAGCGCGAAAATTGATAGTTTCTCAGCAGGTTTTGGTACAGCGTTATTTTATGAAGATCAAGATGTTGTAAAAGGTTTACAAGAGCAATTCGCACTGTATGCGGATAACTTCCCAGTTTGGTCTGAACATTCAAGTGCGATTGCTCAGTTCGCAACATGGACTGCATTATCTGAAATTGGTGTTGGTGCATCATTACAGCACTATAATCCAATCGTGGATGCCGAAGTTGCTGAAACTTTTGATATTCCATCAAACTGGAAACTACGTGCCCAGTTAGTATTCGGTTCTATTGAAGCAGCTGCTGGCGAAAAAACCTATATGGATGATGCTGCACGTTTCAAAACTTTTAACTAAGTAAATATACGTATCACTAAAAAGAGCACTCAATGTGCTCTTTTTTTATTTAAGGTTTGTATTCGCCAAAAGAACTATGGCGCTTAGCATTAAAACTAATGTATATATCTTAAAAAAGCCAAATTGTTGGAATAGACAGTTTTGTTTTATGTCATAAAATGGTCATAATCGCAGAGCATAGTGCTTACGATTTCATAAATTGTTTATATCGAGAAGAGTCTAATGTCTTTAAGAGTTGGTGTTGCTGCTTTCGGGTTATTATTGAGTAGTTCAGTTTTTTCAGCAGTCACAATCACTGCACCTGAAGAAATCGTGATTCTTGCGGTAAATGGTCAAGAAGTAAATAATGGTTTAATTCCTTCAAAGAAAAATAACTATCAGGTTGATCCTGGGAACTTAACGGTAAATGTTCGTTATCGTGAATATTTTGAACACTTAAATGGTGAACACGATATTGTGAAATCTGGTGTGGTAACAATTCAAACAGCAGATCTTAAAGATAATCAAACTTATAATTTGGCACTCGTAAATGCTCCAAAAGACTTCAGTGAAGCAAAAAAATTTGCTGAACAGCCTACGGTTGCTTTATATGATCAAAGCAAAAAACTTGTAGTACAGCAAACAGGTGCAAATAATGAAGCTCAACCGTGGTTTTCAGGTAACAGTTTGCTAGGTCGTACTTTAGATTTAACGCAAAAAAACAAAAATAATGTCGTGAATCAACCTGCACCCGTATATGCAGCTTCGACAACAAATGTAGCACCTGTTGCTGTAACAGCAACAACGGCAGTATCGGGCAATATAAAAACCACAGATCAGCAACTAGTAGAGTTGTGGCAAAAAGCATCGAAAGCTGAGCGTCAAAAATTTATGGCGTGGTTAGCAGGGCAAACGAACTAATTGCTCCACTGTAAAAGAACCGATGTTATCATCGGTTTTTTATTGAGCGTAAAAAATAGAAATGTCTTTAAACATTAGAAATGCAAATATTGATGATGTAGCGCAATTGGTTGAATTAATCAATTTGGCTTATCGGGCTCAATCTGACCGAAGTTGGACCACTGAAAAAGCATTTGTAGATGGAACACGCATTACCAATGAGCAATTGAGTGAAGACTTGAACCGATCAAATTTTAAACTGTTTGTTGGCGAGAATGAACAAGGTTTGTTAGTTGCTTGTATTGGACTCAGTCTTGATCATAACTCTGTTGAAATTGGAACTTTTGCGATTGATTCATCGGTTCAAAACTTAGGATATGGCAAACAAATGCTCAATTATGTTGAAGCATATGTTGCACAGAGTTGTTTGGAAGTTCGAGATTTAATTATGTATGTCTTGGATGTTCGCTCTGAATTAATCGCATATTATCAGCGTCGTGGTTATCAGATTACAGGTCATATAGAGCCTTATCCTGTAAATGCAAATGTAGGTCAGCCGTTGGTGCCAATTCAGTTAATTGAAATGAAAAAGGTAATCTTATAATCTATTGGTTAAAATTTTTACTATTCAATATTTTAAATTACATTGTAATTACTTTGTGCATTATTAAATGATGATTCTAAACGACATAAAAAGAGGAAGCCATGCTTCCTCTTTTTATTTGATTTGTTAAAGATTAATTACCAATCCAAATATAATAACCTAAGATCATCAGAGGCCATGCAATATAAGGACTAAATAACCATTTCCATAACCAAAATCTTGGTATAAACCCAACACCATGAATAAAACCGCCAGAAATACCGACCATGACGAGCATCAGCATAGTGTGGTTGTAGTGACCATTGGCATCTAACATTAATGATGGGTGTACCAATAAAATAGCAGCAAGTGGCAATGCCAACAGAAACGAAACGGTCATTGCAAGCACTTGAGCTTTACTATTCTTCGGTGTTGTCATTGCTTCAGCCATTTTATTATTCCTCATCTAAATCTTGATGGTGTTCGATATAGAGCGCACTGAGTACACCTGCGAAGCATGCCATCAAAATGCCTAGAATCCATGCAAAATACCACATTTCACATCTCCTCATTAGTACAAACTATGTGAATTTTCTTCAATGTGTTTGTTAGTGATGACACCCCACATTTTGTAATAAGACCAAGAGGTATAGATCAAAATGAGAGGAACAAAAATACAAGCAGCAACAGTCATTACACCAAGAGTTTTGTGACTAGAAACAGCATCCCACATCGTTAAACTTGATGTTGGGTCGATACTTGATGGCAATAAGAATGGGAATAATGCAAAACCAGCAGTTAAGATTGCACCCACAATCATCAGACTCGTACCTGTAAAGCTTGCAGCTGCTTTACGTTTTCCAGCACTAAGAATAACCAATAATGCACCTAGGATTGCAACAATTGGTGCAGCCATAGTAATTGGATAGGTTGAGTAGTTATTCAACCAACCATGGTTTGCATTTGTTACCACTTCTTTTGCAAGTGGGTTTAATGCAGCATTAGTATTAACAGCAGTAGCATAACTATAGCCTGAGATATTTCCAAAGAATAACCAAGCGCCAGCCGCTAAGAAACATACAAGGAATGCGATTGCCATAATTTGAGTTGCTTTAGCCGAACGGTTATGTAGATCACCATCAGTACGAAGCATTAACCATGCACCACCGTGAGCAGATAACATTGATAAACTCACAATACCGCAAATCAGCGCAAATGGATTCAATAATGCAAAGAAGCTGCCTGTGTATTGAGAACGTAAGGTATCGTCTAAGCTAAATGGTACGCCCAAAAATAAGTTACCAAATGCAACACCGAATACTAGTGCTGGTACAGCACCACCAATGCATAGACCCCAATCCCAAGAAGTACGCCATTGGGTATTTTCTAATTTAGAACGGTAGTCAAATCCAACAGGTCTGAGGAATAGCGCAAATAGAACGAGTAGTAATGCCCAATACATGCCAGAGAAAGCGACAGCATAAACCATTGGCCATGCGGCAAAAAGTGCACCACCAGCGGTAATAAACCAAACTTGGTTACCATCCCAGTGTGGTGCAATCGTATTAATTGCAGCACGTCTTTCAGAATCAGTTTTACCTACAAATGGCATCAGCGCCATTGAGCCCATATCAAAACCATCAGTGAGGGCAAAGCCAATCAGTAATACACCAACCAATACCCACCAAATAATTTTTAGGAGTTCATATTCGATCATGATTGAGCCTCCCCAGTTTTTGCAGCTAGTTTTTCAAAATGATATTTACCAGTATGCAACGAACTTGGACCTAAACGAGCAAATTTGATCATTAAGTACATTTCAATAATGAGAAGTACTGTATAGAACGCAGCAAGTGCAATAATTGATCCCCATACATCACCTGTACTAACACTTGATGCAGAGAGGTGTGTAGGCAAGATTTCACCAATAGACCACGGTTGACGACCACCTTCAGCTACATACCAACCTGTTTGAGCTGCAATCCAAGGAAGAGGAAGCGCAAATAGAGCGTATTTAAGTAACCAAGGTTTGTTCTCTGCATTACGTTTTGCAACAGCCCAAGTTGCTAAGATGAATAGCAATAACATCAGGAAGCCAGAAGCAACCATCGCACGGAAAGAGAAGAACAATGCAGCTACGTTTGGAATTGTATCTTTAGTTGCTGCTTTAATATGATCCTCAGTTGCATCAACAACATTTGGAGAATATTTTTTCAATAACAGACCATAACCTAAGTCTTTTTGATTTTTCGCAAATGAAGCCATAAGTTCAGGTGAGCGATCACCAGCACGAAGCTTTTCTAACTCACTATAAGCCACCATACCGTTACGGATACGTACTTCGTGTTCTTTCATCAGATCATGTAAGCCAGTGACTTGTTTGTCTGTAGAACGTGTTGCAATGATACCCATAACATATGGAATCTTAATTGCATAATCTGTACGCATCTCATGTTGGTTAGGAATACCAAATAATGTAAATGCAGCAGGTGCAGGTTCAGTGTGCCATTCAGCTTCGATTGCAGCGAGTTTAGTTTTTTGAACATCGCCTAGCTCATAACCTGATTCGTCACCGAGTAAGATTACAGATAAGCTTGATGCTAAACCAAAGATTGCAGCAATCGCAAAAGAACGACGTGCAAACGGCAAGTCACGTTTTTTTAGTAAATAGTAACTTGAGATCGCAAGAACAAAAATCGCGCCTGTTACATAACCAGCAGAAACGGTATGAACGAATTTAACTTGAGCAACAGGGTTGAAAATCAACGCTCCGAAGTCTACAAGTTCCATACGCATGGTTTCATAGTTAAATGCGGCACCAACAGGGTTTTGCATCCAACCATTTGCGATGAGAATCCACAAGGCTGACATGTTAGAACCAATCGCCACTAACCAAGTTACACCTAAGTGTTGAACTTTAGAAAGACGATCCCAGCCAAAGAAGAATAGACCAATAAAAGTCGATTCTAGGAAGAAAGCCATTAAGCCTTCAATTGCAAGCGGTGCACCAAAGATGTCGCCTACATAGTGAGAATAATAAGCCCAATTGGTACCAAACTGGAATTCCATCGTTAAACCAGTAGTTACACCTAAGGCAAAGTTAATCCCGAAGAGTTTCCCCCAAAATTTGGTCATGTCTTTGTAAATTTCTTTACCAGAAATCACATAAGTGGTTTCCATGATGGCAAGAATAAAAGCTAGACCTAAAGTTAGAGGGACGAAAAGAAAGTGATACATTGCGGTCATTGCAAATTGGAACCGCGAAAGATCGACCACGCTTTCAGAAATCATCAACGTGTCTCCTGAGTTTTGGACATATCGCCAGCAATACGCTCGGCAACTTCATTGTTAAAATCTTTTGGAATCGTTGGGGCATCAAACCAGATATGTTTAATCACCATGAGAAGCACAACTTTAATAATAAGAATGATTGTGATTTCTCTGATTAATCTTCGATTTGGATCTTGAGAACTCATGTTCATAGAACTTCGCCTCATATTTAAAAAACATGTAAAACATTATTAAATAAAATTCATTAAAAATAAACCTTTAAGGGCTTTAAAATGAATTAATGTAATATTATTTATAAAAATCAATTAATTATATAAATTTTGATCAAATTTTGAAAATATTATTATTACCCAACTAAAATAATATGAATTAATTTAAAAAACTGATTAAAACAGTTGTATTTATATTTTTAAATCTGATTAAAAAGGTTTGGTTTATAATTAATTTAAGAAAAATTAAACCAACTAAAATAGTATGGATATAAAAAATATAATATTTACAATCATTTAAGGAATTGATTACATAATTAAGTAATTTTTATAATGGATTCTGCACAAAACCCAGTGTATTGGTAGAGTTTGGTTTAAAAAATGTGTGAAATATCATCCTTCATTTTGGTCTGAAAGTTAGATCAATAGATTGATGAAAATGGAAGAGGGAATTGCAATATTTATAAATTTTCTTTTTGTAACATATTGTAATTTTGAGTTGGGTGATCAAAATTTATAACTAAATAGGTCTTAGTCTGCAGTAAATAACTTATTGGAGATAGAGATTTTTTTTGCAATATAGTGAGAATTTGATTTTTGGCTGATCAGCAGTACTTGTGATTGTAATTCTAATTCGCCGTATTCTGGTTCAACTTGCACGTAATACAGTTGGCCAAACTCATTTCGAACGCGTGCTTGAGCTGAGAAGCCTGGGCGTGCATTACCCGTTGAAATTGTTGCTAAGCGACCCACTAAATTGATATGCGTATGCGTGACTTTAGGTTTAATCACTTGGTCAAGACAATGAATCATAAACACTGTAAAAAAGATGTCGATAATCAAAGCAGGAACAAAAAGATAGTAAGGCGAGATAAAGTAGTGCTGTAAAGCAAAAAATGAAAGCTCTAGAAAATAACCTGCAAAACTAAAATTAATGAGTAAAAATACAAATATTAAGTATTTAGAAAATTTTACATCTAATAGCGGTGAATTTAATAACCACTCTGGTGTCATTTTCTTTACGAGATGACTTGGACGTAACCCAATAAAAATACCAATTGTTTCTGCAATGCTGAGTAAAATCAAAGCCACTACGCTCATGTGAAATGGCATAAGGTAGTAATTTAAAAAAAACTCAGTCATCGCAGAATTCATGATCTAGGTATTAGTCAATATAAATACCACCATCAGAGTGTACTTCCAAATTTACTTTTTCAAGGAATTCACCTAGACATGGTCCTGAAACACATTCACCAGTTTCTACTGAGAATAATGCTCCATGAGTTGAGCATTGGATATACTCACGATCCTGATCTAAAAATTGATTTTCTAAATACTCAAGTTCAGTTTGCAAATGTGGGCAAACATTTTGATAAGCGTAAAAGCTACCATCTTTCTGAGTAATAAAGATTGTTGTTCCTTTCATGGTGTCATATGCACGAGACTCACGATCTGGAACTTCCTCAGTCATGCAAATTTTTTCCATTTTAAGCATATTCCTGTTGAGAATTTTTAAATTGTTCAAATAATTTGGCATAGTTTTCAACGGCTAAGCGTGGACCAAATTGTGCAACAACTTCACTAGAAATTAAAATAGCCAGTTGAGCTGCAGCTTCTAAAGTTAAACCAGCGTTAATGGCATATAAGAATGCACCAGCAAAAGCATCACCAGCACCGTTAGTATCAACGGCATGAACTTCGCGACCAGCAACATGGAATTGTTGTTCAGGGTCAATGATGACTGCGCCATTTGCGCCTTGAGTGATGACAATATGTTGATTCTTTGATTTTAAAACTTCAATAGCTGCACCAAGTGTTTCAGTATTACTGAACATTAGCGCTTCTTGTTCGTTACAGAATAACAAGTCGACGCCGTCATCTAATAACTCTTCTAGGCCTTGACGTGCATATTGCACCATTGCAGGATCAGACAGTGAGAGGGCGATTTTAACGCCATGTGCTTTGGCAAGTTCACGTGCTTGTTTAACCGCGACACGAGCAGTATCACTTGTCGATAAGTATCCTTCGATATAGAGCCATTTTGCAGCTTTTAACGGTTCAAAATCGATTTGTTCAGCAGTTAATTCAGCGGTAATGCCTAAATATGTGTGCATAGTACGTTCTGAATCAGGACTGATCAGAACCATACATGTGCCTGTTACACCTTCACTAATTGATTGTGCAGCGGTTTTAATACCTGCTTCATTTAAACCATTCAAGTAGATTGAACCTAGGTCATCATTACCTACACGGCATCCGTAAAAAGCTGTACCACCTAAAGCACTGAATGCAACAGTTGTGTTTGCAGCCGACCCACCACTTGCTTGACCTTTATAGTTTTGGGTGTCTTGTAATTGTTGATATAAAGCAGCCTGAGTTTCACCATCGGTCAACTGCATTGTGCCTTTTTGCAAAGCTTGCTGTGTTAAAAACTCATTTGAGACTTTAAATTCTTGGTCAATCAGCGCATTACCAATTGCAAAAAGATCAACAGTTGTCATGTTTGTCATCACATTAAAAAATCAAAAAGCAAAGTTTACACGAATGCTCAAGATTACAGTAGTTTGTTGAAGAAAATTCACTTCATTTACGGTGAGCTTTCCATGCTTATTATTTTGAATGTTCAAGGACTGGAATTAAAAAATATCTGACATCAATTTTATGTCACTCGCTGCATTTTTCTACAAAAACATACCAATTTACATGGATATCCATGTGTATTCTTCGGTAGACTCTCTATATTAAATTAGTGTTATTTAAATAGATAAATTGGAGATCACATGACTGTAGATGTTACTGAAAGCATTACTCAAACCATTCATCCCGCGTTTCAGCTATTACGTCAACACCATGTAGAAGCACTCGATATTCAAGTTTCAGAATATAAACATAAAGTAACTGGTGCTGTTCACTACCATTTGGCCACAAATCACGATGAAAATGTATTTTTGGTGGCATTTAGAACTCAACCGATGGATTCTAAAGGAACAGCTCATATTTTAGAGCATACAGCTTTATGTGGTTCTGAAAAATTTCCTGTACGCGACCCATTCTTTTTAATGATTCGCCGTTCATTAAATACCTTTATGAATGCATTCACAGCAGCAGATTGGACAGCTTATCCATTTGCGACACAGAATAAAAAAGATTTTCAGAATTTATTGTCAGTGTATTTAGATGCTGCATTCGCTGCAAATTTGAATCCTTTAGATTTTGCTCAAGAAGGGATTCGAATTGAATTAGAGAATGATCAAGCTGTTTATAAAGGTGTGGTGTTCAATGAAATGAAAGGAGCGATGAGTTCACCTACAGATCAGCTCTATCACCAATTGGCACATCATTTATTCCCTGAAACGACCTATCACTATAATTCAGGTGGTGATCCAAAAGACATTCCTGATTTAACCTACGAACAGCTTGTTGATTTTTATAAAACACATTATCACCCAAGTAATGCAGTCTTTATGACTTTTGGTAATCAAACTGCCTATGATTTACAGGAGCAGTTTGAAAAATTAGCATTAAATAAGTTTTCTCAGGGTACAACATTATATTCAAAACCTGAAAAACGTTTATTAGCACCAATAGAAGTGACTGAAAGCTATGCAGTTGATAGCGAAGACTTAAAAGATAAAACTTATCATGTGATGTCATGGTTACTCCCTGAAACCAGTGACATTAAATTACGTTTAGGTATGCGTTTAGTAGAAGGGATTTTATTAGAAAATTCAGCGTCGCCGTTGCGTCATTATTTAGAAACTTGTGGTTATGCACAGTCAACGGGTCCATTGATGGGAGTTGATGATAGTAACTTTGAAATGACGTTCTATTGTGGCGTACAAGGCTCGAATGAAGAACATGCTGAAACATTTAAAAATGGTGTTTTAGATATTTTAAAAGAGGCTGCTTCAAAACCAATTGACCGTGATTTGGTTGATGCGATTTTACATCAAATAGAATTACATCAACGTGAGATCAACGGTGATGGTACGCCTTATGGTTTAAGCCTTATTTTGAATGGTCTAGGTAGTGCAATTCACCATAATGACCCAATCCATGTTTGGGATGTGGATTCTGCAATTGAGCAAGTGAAAGAAGAATTGAAAGACCCAATGTGGTTGTCTAATTTAATTCAAACCCATTTGTTAGATAATCCGCATCGTGTACAAATGACCTTAGTGCCAGATGCGACCAAATCAGTAAAAGAGCAACAGGCTGAACAAGCACGTTTGGCTGAAATTACTGCTAATTTGACAGAAGATCAAAAAATTGAAATTCAGCAAAAAACTGAAGCATTAAAAGAACGTCAAGACACAGCTGATGATCTTGAGTTACTTCCTAAAGTCGGTTTGGAAGATGTACCTCCGGATTTGCATATTGTTCAAGGTCAACTGCGTGAGATTATTAGTAATGGTTTAGACACGCCATTAAATTTATATCATGCAGGTACGAATGGCATTTACTATCAACAAGTTTTGATTCAGATTCCAGACGAAATCGTACAGTCGCCTTATTTCAACTTACTTTCTATCTTGATGGGTGAGGTTGGCGCAGGTGAGCATGATTATTTAGAATTCCAACAAATCCAAACGGCTGTAAGTGGTGGTTTGGGCATGGGAGCATCTTTGCGTAGTAAAGTGGATGATAAAGATCGAATTAGTGCTTGGTTAACACTGACGACAAAATCACTTACGCAAAAGTTAGATTCTATCCAGTTATTGAAACTTGCCTTTGAGCAGCTTCGTTTTGACGAAAAAGATCGCATTATTGAATTATTGCAACAACGTAAAACCCGTTGGCAGTCGCGCTTGTCTGGTTCTGGGCATAGTTATGCAATGCAAATTGCTTCTCGTCAAATGAGTGCATTAGCTCGACGTGACTATCATAATACTGGTTTAGGCGCATTGAATTGGCTTACTCACTTGGTCAATAAGATTGATCAGGATGATACGGCTTATGAAGCTTTAATCGCTGAGTTACAAGCAATCCATCGTAAGTTATTACAAGCACCTAAACAGTTTTTATTGGTTTGCGAAGAACATCAATCTGATCGTTTAGTTGAAGAGATTCAAAACGTTTGGGATAAACTGGCTGTCGATAAATCACCTGTAAGCTTAACCAAAGTTGAGCAAATTAATACAGAAAATGAAGAAGCTTGGCTCATTCAGACAAATGTTCAATTCTGTTGCTCTGCTTATCAAGCCGTCGATGTTGCACATGCAGATGCAGCACCATTGATGGTATTGGCTGCGTATTTACGTAATGGTTTCTTACATAGTGCCATTCGTGAAAAAGGCGGTGCTTACGGTGGTGGAGCAAGTTATGATGGTAATGCTTGTTCATTCCGTTTTTATAGTTATCGCGATCCACGCTTAGTTGAAACATTTAATGATTTTGAAGCAAGTGTGCAATGGTTATTTAACGTTGAACAGCAACCATATCAACTTGAAGAGGCAATTCTTGGATTGGTCGCAGGTATGGACAAACCTGGTTCACCTGCTGGCGAAGCAATTACTGCTTGTTATGCATTATTGCATGCACGTACGCCAAAATTCCGTAGAGTTTTACGTGAGCGCTTATTAAGTGTGAATTTGGAAGATTTGCAGCGTGTTGCAAAACAATATTTATTGGAACAAAAACCAGTAAAAGCAGTCGTTGCGCCATTTGCTAAACGTGATGAGCTACAAGCACTTGGATTTAATATTCAGCAAGTTAATTAAAATAAAAAGTTGGAGATATCTATGGCGTTCAAATCTTTTGAGCTGGGTCACTTGGAGCTTGGTGTCGTTATGACACTGAGCGCTTTAGCTAGTTCTATGGTCAATGCGCAGACAACTACACCTGCAGCACCAGCAACAGTAGAGGCTTGTGTCGCTTTGGCTTCAAATGCAGATCGTTTAGCTTGTTATGATAGCCTTTTTAAAGCTCCAACAGTTATCGCACCACAAGTTCAAGCAGCCGAACCAATCATTGCGGTAGCTACTCCATCGGTAGAAAACAAAAATGAAAAAGCTGAACCTACGACTTTGCGTGATAAGGTTGTTCAAAAAGTAAGTGATTTGCACATCTTAGGTGCTGCGCCTAAATTTGATCCAAATATTTCATTATTAGATCGCCGTTGGGAACTTTCTGAAGAAAGTAAACTGGGTGTGTGGAATATTCGTGCTTATCAACCCGTTTATTTGCTGCCTGCATTTTGGACCAGCGATAAGAATGAATTTCCTAGTAGCCCCAATCCAAACAATACTGTTAAAGATCAACAAAACTTAACCTCTACAGAAGCTAAGTTTCAAATCTCTTTAAAAACGAAAGCCTTAGAAAATATTTTAGGCAATAATGGTGATGTCTGGTTGGGGTATACGCAGTCTTCACGTTGGCAGGTTTACAACTCTGAGGAATCACGTCCATTTCGTGAGACCAATTACGAGCCTGAAGCAAGTTTGATGTTCAGAACCAACTATGAAATTTTAGGTTTAAATGCGCGTCTGTTAGGTGTGACTTTAAATCATCAATCTAATGGTCGTTCTGATCCATTATCACGTAGTTGGAACCGTGTAATTTTTAATTTAGGGTTTGAAAAAGATAATTTTGCGTTGATGGTACGTCCTTGGTACCGTGTCGAAGAAAATGCCAAAGATGATAATAATCCTGATATTAAGGATTATATGGGGCGTGGAGACTTAACAGCATTTTATCGCCATGATGATAATGATTTCTCGCTAATGTTACGTCATTCATTAAAAGGTGGCGATCGCTCGCATGGTGCTGTGCAATTTGACTGGGCATTCCCAATCAAAGGTAAGTTACGTGGACATCTACAACTCTTTGATGGATATGGTGAAAGCCTGATTGATTATAACCACCGTGCAACCTATGCAGGTTTGGGTGTGTCGTTAATGAACTGGTATTAAATGAGTTTAAATATTCCAGAGCCATTATTGCAGCTTGAGGCAAATTGTGGGGTGTTTGCGGTCTGGCTGATTATAAAGCAATATCAGAGTCATATTGATATTGCTGACCTGATTCAGTTATGTCGCCATGACCAACAAGACGGAACTTTTACCATAGCATTGGCTGTGGCACTGAAAAAATTAGGCTTTGAAGTGTCATTGTATACTGACCCTGACCCAAATATTGATGAGAAAGAACAGCACAGTTATGTTGATGCACAACGCCTACAGATTCCCATTCGGGCTGCCTTGACTTATGCAGAGATTCAACAGGCGTTTGAAGCAGGTAAATTTGTGATTGTATTTTATGACACCTTACACGGTGTGGGAAACCAATCTTTGATTTATTCAATTGATGAACAAGAGATTAGTTTCTGTGATCATTTTGAAGTGATGTCAAAAAGTATGTTTGAACAACAACGCCAAGCCGATGGAATTTGTCGGCAGGTGATTGTGGTTGAAAGTTAAAATAAATGATGCTTTTTTGAGATTAATGATTGTCTCCTATAATAAATAGATTCAGTTTTTAGGCTGAATCTTTTGCAATTTAGATAAGATTGTAACGCTTGGCAGTTAAGGCTGCTCGATTAAATACCTGTACTGGGTATTTGTTATCATGCTTGTTATTTTTCACCCAACGCGGTAGATTTTTCCAATCCTCACGTTCAAGTTTGAAGTAACTCTCATTTACTTCTTGTAAGTAGTGACTATAACGTGATTTACCCTCCATATAATATACAATTTTATCTTTTGGTTTAATATTAAAGTGTTTATCCAGTGTATAAGCTAAGTCGGTTTGCCATTTAAAAGCATGATCATGTATAAGCACTAAATTTAAATTTTTTAATTGTTCATAATCTACTATATTTTGATGAAGTATTCTTTCAACTTGAAAAATATCATCTGTCATTAATAAGTCATTTTGTGAAGCATCTCCTAAAAATGATTGAAAAATAAATTTATCCATTACTTTTAAAACGACCACAGGATAGGAATAAGTCGATATTTTTTTAATGTTATTCAGATGGATGTTAGTTTTATCAAATATTGCTGTTGGTAAAAGTAACCATGCTTCCTGAAAAAGTGCCTGATAGTTTTTCCAAAAAATATAACGATTGGCTGTTTTATTTGCTGTATCTTGATCATAAATATTGGCAATATCAATTAATATTTTACGCAATGCTTCATAATTTCCTGTACCAATCCAGCAAGCCAACCGTTGCTTTTCATTGTGCTTTAATACCAGTTCAGATTGAAACTCTGTATTTCTAGCACAAGTAGATAGCCATGTGACTAATTCGGGGAAGTTCTCAACCTGTTTTTCTAATGCACTAATCTCTTTGGGTAAAGTAGTTGAATTTAGAATCTGTTGAGTGAAGCATTTTTGACGTTCCAAAGATAATGTAGGGTTTAAAATCTGGGTTAAAGCTGGTCGTAGAATCTGTCGTTTTGACTTTGTAGAAGCAATCCATTGATCTAACCAATTAACTTCGGCTTCCTGTACAATTGGCAATCTTTGAGGGAAGCCTGCTTCTTGCATTAAAGCAATCACAGATTTTTCTTGTTTAAATGCAATTTCAGCCAGTTTTTTAGCATTTTGGGTAATAAGTACCTGCAATACATCCAGATGATGGGTATATTTCCATTCACCTGATTGAATCAAATCTTCCAAACCTGTTCGCAAGGTTTGAATCACATTTTTAGGCGCAGGGTAGCGTTCTGTATCTGCAAGAATCGTCCGTAATAACATGACCTGACGAAAAACAGATTCACCTTGTTGGTCTTTATCCAAAGCGGACAACCACCAGTTTCGCATCGCAGTTTTACCATTTTTGCTCGTCCATTGGTGATTTTCCCAACCCATTAAAGCAAAAACTTGAATGAGCTCTAAATTAATTTTTCCTTTGGTTAATTGATCAAAAAGGATTTGCGGATTAAGGGATTGAATTGCAGCATCATCAAAATGAATACCTAAATCTTTTGCAATCCTTTTTGTTCCTTTAAATTGACTTTTTAAGGTACTGTTTTTGGCAAAATCAAATAAATTTGGACGAATAAAATTCATATTTACCTCAATAACCTATTGTGTGCGATTTATGCCATTACCATCAATAGAAAAACTTTTCCCTTTTGAATTGGTACAGGTCATTCCAATTCCTCTTGACCAACATTCTATACCACCAGCTTTAATTTTTTCACCATAGCCTAAAACTTGTTGCTTATTATTTCGATTAGCAAAAATTGTTTGTTCAACTTTATCTGCGACATTACAACGTATCTGAGTTTCCGCAATATCATCCCACAGGGTAAAAGATACATTTTTTTGCACAGGGCAATCTGTTAATCTAGGTAGATTAAATTTGTATTCATCACGAATATAGCAACGTACACTAGTTGGTATATTTTCATCAGATGGAATAAAGAAACCACAAAATATACTTTCGGCTGGACTATGAAATGTTCTTACCGTTCCTGATACAGGTAAAGGCTTAGGGAAAATAGAGGTACTCTTAGTATTATTTTTTTCTGAATGAACAAGCTCATCTTTAGTGGTATTAAATAATTCCGATGCAAATTGGAATTTAAACACCACTTTACGGTCACTGGCATCATCATAATCTTTTGCATCAATATTGCCACGACCGACAGGAGTAAGTTTTAGCAAGAATGGTAGTTTAGCTGGGAAATACTGCATATTATTGACATACTGTACAACAGCATTAGCACGGTTTAAACTTAATGTCATATTTTTTGCGTAGTCAGCACTAGTATTATTATCACGGCTACCGTGTCCCTCAACCACAATTCGGGAAACCTGTTCTAATTGTTCAGGGCTAAGGTCATTAAATAGTACTTTACTATAAACAGGAATAAACTCCTCTAAAAAATATTGTCCTTGTGGTGAAAGCTGTGCAGAGGCATAAGGAAATAAAATACTTTCGGCAATGCTAATATCACCAGTTTTGGGGTCAATCTCAACAGGAATACCTTGTTCTTTCATAGCCTTTTCTACGGATTGAATAATTAAAACTCGTGTACGATCTTGATTGGTCATGATAATCATACACATCACTAAAAATATCGCCATTAATCCAGTCATTAGATCGGCAAGAGCAATCCATGTAGAAGATTCACTTTCATGTTCGGAAAACTCATTTTCATCTAGCATGATATTCTCTTTAACTGTTAGAAATAAGTTCTTGTTGATTTAATTTAGAAGAAAATTGAAATGTAAAAATTACTTTTCGGTCTTCTGGATGGTTATAGGGCTTTGAATCTAAATAACCACGCCCAACTGGCGTAAGTTTTTTTAAAAACTCATCTTTATGAGAAAAATCTGGCATTGATTCAACAAATGCGGCGACTGCATAAGCTCGATTGAGACTAAGCTGCATATTCGGTGCATATTGACCTGTAGGGCCTAACAAAGTATGTCCTTCTACGATAATACGAGAAACTTGTTTACTCTGTTCAGAAGGTAATTTTTCAAATAATACTTGACTATAAATAGGAACAAATCTTGTTAAAAAGTTTCTACCTTCTTCGTTCAAAGTAGATTTATTTAAGTCAAACAATATACTATCAGTAATGCTAATATCTCCTGTTTGCTGATCAACTTTAATATTAATATTTTTTTGTTTGGCAATCTCCGAGATTGATTGAATGATTAAAATACGTGTACGATCTTGATTGGTCATGATAATCATACACATCACTAAAAATATCGCCATTAATCCAGTCATTAGATCGGCAAGAGCAATCCATGTGGCAGATTCACTTTCATGTTCGGAAAACTCATTTTCATCTAGCATGATATTTTCCTTTGATTAGTGTTGATTTAAAGTGTCGTGCAGTTGTACTGCATTGGTTAAAGCACTTAATGCCGTATTTACACCAGTTACGGCACTGCCTAAATTATTGACAGCATGTTTTAAACCTGAATCAAGGTCTTTAAATGCATCTTGATAAGTTTTATCCAATTCTTTAAATGCTTTAGCAAATTCTTCTGGTAAATTACGCCCCATATTTTCTAAGGCTTCTGAAACAGTAGTTAAATGTGCAGTAGATTGCCTTAACTCACGGCTTAATATTTCTTCACCTTTATTTAGTTCTTTCGCAATACTTTGAACTTTCGGTATAATTGCCTCCTGTATAGCTTCAATACGAGAAACTAAACGATTAATTTCAGTATTCACTTCACGTTGTTTGGCATCCATAAACTTAAATTGTTCAGTTAAATTATTCGTAATTTCAACTAAACCTTTACGTTGTTCGCCAATAGTTTGTTCTAATTGCTCATTTTGACGCTCAAGGAAACCATTGAGGTTTTCTGTTTGTTGATTGAGATAAGAAGTCAAAGATTCCTGATATTGAATACGGAATGTTTCTAAGGATACTTCTAAAACTTTAGCCGTATTGAGAAGTTTATTATCAATATTACCTAACGTTTTCTCTAAATTATTTGATGCTGAATTAATCATATTTTCAGCGTTTTTCCCCACAGCTTCTAATTCAGTCGCCATACGATCTAAATGACCATTCATATCGCTAGAGAATGTATTTAAAATAGTATTGAGTTTATCTTGAGCTGCATCGAATTTTTTAAATGATTCATTAATAGATTCATTTTGTTTTTCAATGGTTGCTGTGACCGAGCGAGTTAATTCAGTAGTTGCAATTGTGACGGCTTTTTCTAGTTTTTGACCTGATTCATTCAAAGCAGCATGAATATTTTTGACCATCTCATTTGAAGCATTAGAAATACTAGTTTGCATTAATAATGCTGCTGCTCCAATTGCAGTGGTTAAACTGGTACTTGCTGTTTCAAGTCCTTTTTCAATTGCAGGCTGAATTCTGCTAAGATTTTCTTGTAGATCAGTATTAAACCTATCCAAAGATACTCTTTGTTCAGTTTGAATTTCGTCCATGTGTTGAACAGTGCCATCAATTTTATCAACTAAACCATTCATTTTTTCACTGGCTGTTTGCATTTTTTCAGATGCTTCATCTACCGCAGCAATCAGTTTAGTATTATGTTTTTGAGATTCTTCAATGGCAGAAATAGTATCTTTCACTGCTTGATTAGTCGTTTCTAAAGCAGTATTGGTATTATCTAAAGCACCTTTCATTGGAATGAGAATTTCAGTTTTTAGATCTTCCAAAACTTTTTTAATCGCTTCCGTACCTTGGTCGGCAACGGCTGTTTTAATTTCCATGAGTAAAGGAGATAAACCATTTACAATACCTTGTGTAATGATTCGTCCTAATTCCTCATTGTTATTATCAAATTGTAACTTGGCAATATCTTGCTGCATTAATTTTTGATTATCGAGTTGTTGTCCTTGTAGTTCAATCAAATGGTTTAAGGCATCAGTCTGATTCTTTTGTAAGCTGATGATATGCTGATTATGTGCTTTAGCATCTTGCTTGATTTGATCTGAACGTATTTTATTTTTTCGATTTTGCATTGCTGTTGGAATCATATTCAATAACATGAATAAAATTGCAGAGAAGACACCAACTAAAGAATAAACAAAAACTAATTTTAAGCCATCAATTAAATCTTGCATTGCTTTAGGGTCTTGTAAATCTAAATCTTTTAACCCGAAAGTCAAACCGATAAATGTGCCTAATAAGCCTGCTGCTGTCATCACACTAGGAGCAAATTTAGATGGAGTTGATAACTCTTTGTTAATGATACTTTTAACCCAAAAAAATGAAAAAAGAATAAATAAAATAATGAGTAGCCATGCAATGCCATTAATATGCCAAAAGTTGTTCCAAAGAAAATCTTTTATAAATGCGGTTAAACTAATTTGTTGTTCCATCAGGATATTTCCCTAAGTTAAAAATTAAATAATATTCCAAGCTCGTAACTGTTCTTTAGACAAACCATCTTGCAATGTATGTAAGGGAATATGTGCGGCTGCTGTATCGGCTAGACCCACAGCACCAATCAAATATTCATTCCCCAAAGCATTTGTATCTTTTTTCAGCCAGACTAATTCAGGTGAAGCAAATTTGAGCAGCATCAACTGACAACGATCTTTACTGGTTCGCATTAATTCGTGAAAATCTTTTAAATGTGGTTGATCTTTGCTGTCGTGAAATTGAGTATTAAAAAAATGAATTTGCTGAAATACAGCATATACTTCTTCTTGGTTCATAAAAGGAATCCTATAAATAAGGTAAAAATGGCACAAAATAAGAGAACAAGCTTAAAATGTAAGCTTGTGGTAACAGAAGTAATACGTTCAGTATGAATAGATAATTTTTATCTAGTATGTAAGTTATGATTTACTGTTAAAATTGCGAATTGCCATAGTTATGTCTATCTTTATACGGAAACGATGAATATAAATGATATAATTGAGCGGATCAATATCTTTTAAAAAACAATCAACTACCCAATCTGAATATTGGCATTTGCATGTTTCAAACGACTTTTCTTTGGTGTAGCAATCAGGTAGGCGAGTGTTAATGGCCCAAGTCGACCTGTGTACATCAATAAGCTCAAAACAAATAAGCTACCGTCATGCAATTCACCTGTAACACCACGAGATAACCCAACAGTGCATGCAGCCGAAACAACCTCAAACATAAGATCTAAAACATCCAGTTTAGGTTCAAGTAAGAAAATTGTGAAACAGCCGATAAACACTAACATACCTGTAATTGCTGTCATGGCAAGCGCTTTATAGGTGGTTTCCTGCGAAACTGAATGATTGAAAATACGAATTTCTTCATTACGCCGTAGAAATGAAATCACACACAACAGCAATATTACAAAAGTACCAACTTTAATACCACCTGCGGTACTCAGTGAACCGCCACCAATAAACATCAATAGCATCGTGAGCAGTGTTGTACTGTGTTCCATCGACCCTGTATCAATAGTATTGAATCCCGATGAACGAGGTACTGTCGCTTGGAACCAAGCATTCATGGCTTGTTCACCAATATTCATTGAACCTAAAGTAAGTGGATTGTTGGCTTCTAAAAGCCAAATCAAAATAAAAGCCACAATATTTAGTGTTGCGATTGCACTGAGGATTAGCTTGCTATTCGGTGTAAGTTTATTCCAACGTTTATTTTGTTTAACGTCAATTAAAACAAGAAAACCAATTCCACCTAACGTATATAGCGTACTAATGGTTAAACAGATAAGATAATGACCTTGGAAATTTATTAAGCTGTTATTGAATAGCGAAAAACCCGCATTGTTGAATGCAGAAATACTGTAGAAAATTGAATAATATAATCCACGGTCAAAGCCATAAATAGGTATAAAAGAAGTACTTAAGATAATAGCGCCAATCAGTTCAAAAAAAAGTGTATAAATCACCACACCTTTTGCCACAAAGGTAACCTTAGATAAGCTGGTTTGACCTAAGCTATCTTGTGCCATCATTTGTTGTTTGAGCCCGAGTTTAGGCGCTAGACTTAAGGCTGCCAAAATAGCAAAAGTCATAAAACCCAAACCACCTGTTTGGATTAATAAAAGAATAATAACTTGCCCGAGATGATTAAAAGACTCATTTAAATTCACTACAGATAAACCTGTAATGGTTACAGCCGATGTTGCTGTAAATAAGGCATCCATCCAGCTCAAATTGCCTTTATTGGCGATAGGGAGTTTGAGTAATAGTGTTCCAATGATAATAAAACTTAGAAACCCAATCGCTAATAAGGAGGGTGGACTTAAGTTAAAAATTTTTTGAGTATTTATTTTTATCGTCATTTTATACAAAACATCCTGAAAGCTTTCGGAGATGGCTGAGCGAGCCTTCTAAAATAAGTACGTCTCCAGCCTGTAGAGTAAAATTCACATCTGTTTCATATAGAATTTGTTGATCACGTTTAAGTAATAAAAGTTTGATATTGGGTTCTTGTTTTAGGATGCCCGATAAATTCACATGATTCAGCTTTGCTTGTACTGGAACTTTGACAATATAACGATCATCATCCAAAGCCATATAACGGCTAACCATGGGATAATTTAACGCTTGAGCAACCCGCACACCCATATCTTCTTCAGGGTGAATAATTTTACTGACGTTTAAATGGGAGAGGATAGTGTGGTGGGCTTTAGTTTTGGCTTTAACGAGGATTTTATCCACCCCTAAATTTTTTAGATTTAAAACACAAAGAATACTGGCTTCAATATCTTCACCAATCGCGACCACGACGGCATCACAATTTTGGATATTCAGTTCTTCTAATACATGTTCATCGGTTGCATCTGCAATCACAGCATGGGTAATGCGATCAGCTAAGCTCTCTACATTTCGTTTAATGGTGTCGATCCCAATCACATCATGATTGAGTTTAGTCAGTTCTAAGGCAACAGTTGCTCCAAAACTACCTAAACCAATGACTGCAAACTGTGCCATAACAATCCTTAACTAAATGATAAAAATGTCTTTTTCTTCATTTTAAGGTGGATTAATTGATCTGTTTGTAATGATTTTGTTTGCGATCACATATAAAAGATCAAGATCACTGGGTAAAAATAAAGCCGACATGATGTCGGCTTTAAATGATAAGGTGATTTATTTAAGGAAGCGTTTATATCCAATATTATCGCTAATTTCGGCATATGGATATGTGATTTGCTCTAAGGTTTCAATCAGCCCATCTGGATTTTGTTTTGCATCAGTTGCTTGTAAACCGACTAAAACACGACCTTCGGCTGCACCATGATTACGATAATGGAATAGGGTGATGTTATGCGTTGGACCTAGACGCTCCAAGAAAGTCAGTAGGGCACCTGGGCGCTCTGGAAATTCAACACGGAACAAGCGTTCATTTTCAAGATTGGCATGACCACCAATTAAGTAACGAATATGCAGTTTTGCAACTTCATCATCGGATAAATCATCGACATCATATTGTTGCTTGAGTAATTCATGGATTTCGTGACGTTCAACTTCGCCACCTTTTAAGCTAATCCCAACAAATACTTGAGCTTGGCTATCATCACTGGCACGATAGTTAAACTCAGTAATATTACGACCTTGTAGAGCACGGCAGAAATTAAGAAATGCGCCTTTTTGCTCAGGAATGGTGACGGCATAGATTGCTTCTTTACGTTCACCCAATTCAGTACGTTCAGCAATATAACGGAGACGATCAAAGTTCATGTTTGCACCGCAAACAATTGAAACCATGTTCTTTCCAGTGAGCTGATGTTCGGTAACGTATTTTTTGATCCCAGCTAAGGCCATCGCCCCTGATGGTTCAACGATACTGCGATTTTCATCATAGGTATCTTTGATTGCGGCACAGATTTCATCGGTATTGACCGTAACAATTGTTGGATCAACAATTGGACCAGAATTATCTGACTTAGATAGGCGGATCATTTCAAAAGGCAATTCACCAATTTGAGCAACGGCTGTACCATCCGCAAATAAACCCACATGTGGCAGAATCACGCGTTCATTGGATTCAAGAGCAGCTTTTAGGCACGCAGATTCTTCATATTCAACACCAATGACTTTGACATGTGGCGCAACTTCACCAAGATAGGCTGCAACACCCGCAATGAGCCCGCCACCACCGACAGCAACGAAAACATATTCAACATCACGCCATTGGCGCAATAATTCATTGGCAATCGTTCCTTGACCAGCAATCACGAGTTCATCGTCATAAGGTGGGATAAAAACTAATCCTTCATCTTCTGCACGTTGTTTGGCATATTTATTGGCAACATCAAAACTATCGCCGTGTAAAACAACCTGTCCACCTAAGTTTTTAACCGCTTGTACTTTGATGTCAGGGGTCGTGCTTGGCATGACAATAATGGCTGGAATGCCTAATTTTTTTCCAGACAGTGCAACACCTTGTGCATGGTTACCTGCTGATGCGCAAATCACACCTCGATCGAGTTGATCTTTAGGAAGTTGGCTAATCCTGTTGTAAGCACCGCGTAGCTTGAAAGAGAATACAGGTTGTAAATCTTCACGTTTAAATCGAATGTTATTGTTAATTTTTTGACTAATTCGTGGAGCTGCTTCAAGCGGTGTTTCAATCGCAACGTCATAAACCGTTGCTTGTAAAATTTGTCGTACCACACGAGACAGCATGTTCATCTTCCCTATAACAGTTTAAAATAGGCAATCATTGTAGCAAACCCCTGTGCATTTGCGCTGTTTTCTTGCAGCAAATGTCAAAATAGTTGAGTGAAGTCATGAGTCTATATGCAACCCAAGATGAAAAAAAACAAGCTGCGGCAAAAGCAGCATTGAAACATTTGCCTAAAGGCGGCATTTTGGGCGTAGGAACTGGAAGTACTGTTAATTTTTTAATTGATCTATTACCAGAGTTGCAATTGGAAGCAGCCGTAGCAAGTTCTAATGCAACAGCTGAACGTCTTAAAAAATTAGGTATCGAAGTGGTTGATATGAACTCGGTAGGTGGTTTGGATGCCTATGTCGATGGTGCAGATGAAATTGACCGTCATATGCATATGATTAAAGGAGGCGGTGCTGCATTAACTCGTGAAAAAATCGTTGCTTCAATTGCTAAGAAATTTGTATGTATTGTTGACGACTCAAAGTGGGTAGAGCAATTAGGTCGTGATTTTCCACTTCCTATCGAAGTCATTCCAATGGCGCGTTCTGCAGTTGCACGTAAAATCGTAGCTTTAGGTGGTGATCCTGTTTATCGCGAAGGTGTTGTTACTGATAATGGTAACGTTATCTTAGATGTTTTTAATTTAAATATTTTGAACGCACTTGATTTAGAGAAAACGATCAACAATATTCCAGGTGTGGTAACCAATGGAATTTTTGCTTTGAATGCAGCTAGTATTGCGATTGTTGCAACCAATAATGGTATTGAAGAACGTACGGCACAGTAATGCAATCAGTTTCGCTTGAAACACAATTGCCTGAAATTAAAGTAGTTCGACATGCAAGAGCGAGAAATTTGCGTTTGCGTGTTGAACCTACAGGTATTCGTTTAACAGCCCCTATCTTTTCTACAAAGCGGCAGATTCAGCAATTTCTGCAACAGTCTGAACAATGGTTATTAGAGACATGGAATAAACAACAAGAACAATTTAATCAGACTATAAATTTTCCTGAACAACTTGTTTTATTTTATCATTTGCAACCATTTCAAATTATTCAGCAACAGCAACGTCATATTTTTAAATTTAACTGGGAACAACATATTTTATTTATTCGAAATGAAAGCCCTGAATTAGCTTTAAAAGCTGCTGTATTAGCATATGCGAAACAGTTTTTACCAGAATATTTAAACTTAATAAGTGAGCAGACGGGCTTACAATATGGCGAATGCACGGTGAGAAAGCCAAAGACACGTTGGGGAAGTTGTAGTTCAAAACATGACATTATGCTTAACGCGGGATTAGTATTAATGCCGATGCATAATGTACGATCAGTGTGTATACATGAATTAGCACATACGAAGTATTTTGATCATAGTGCAGCGTTTTGGGGTGAAGTGGCGAAGTATGATGAAAGTTATATCGAAAATCGCAGGCAATTAAAAAGTATTCAATTGCCTGCGTGGTGGTACTAAATCAAATAAAACTACATTCAAGTTGGGTTGTTTGTAGTTGATCAGGTGCCTTGCGAGTATCTAGACCTGCACTAGCAGTTAATACTTGATTTCCATTTAATTTTATTTGAATAAACTTGTACTTTTGTAAAGTAAAGTCGATGTCAGTAGAACTACTATTGAGTAGGTAATCTTGACCTGTATTATTGATGAGCATTAAATTATCAGTACTATCCCCATCAAGCTTAGAAGTGAAGATTTGAGTACCTTTTTGTAGTTCTAAAACGCCGTTAGCTCTGATATTTAGTTTGCAATCGTTAATTTTATCTTCGTAACTGCCAATTAAATATTCGATAGAAGGTAAATTGGGATTAAAGACAGTATTAATTCCGGTTACACCAGATTGGCATAAATAATTTGAATCTAGACATTTTGATGTTGAACTATTAACGGCAAAGCCTACAGCTCTTCTATAGTCACCAGCCCCCGCTACTCTGAAAACATCTGTAGCTTGCATTTTTGGATCGGTACCTGAGTATATTTTTTGTTCGAGTTGTATATATCCAAGTGGATTAGATGTTTGTTGCTCATACTTTGTGGCGAGTTTTAGTACTGCACTTTTTAATAATCCAGCATATTGATCTCTAATATTTTTTTGATTTTCTGCTATGTTAATTAAAGTGTTTTTATTTGGATCTGTATTTTCAGGGGCTGGGTCAATTAATGAAACAAGTGGACTAGGATCTCCATGTATTTTTTTCCCATCTAAATAACCATCTTTTAAATCGATTGCTAAGTTCTTGGTAAATTCAACAAATGCATTTTCAGGGTTGGAGCTTGACCATTGTTGAATGTAGCCAAAGTTTAAATAGGTATTAATATATTTATTGATGGTAGCAACAGTTAGGTTATTTGATTTAAAAATAGTAAGTATTGTGCTTGATGATAAGTTTGGTAAATCAACATTTGAAAAGCCATTTAATAAGGCACTGTTGACATCATTAGTCGCAAATTGTAGCTGTAATGCACTAACTTGTTTGGAGTTAATGATGTCTGTAGGGAGTTGACCAGATCTTACGATAGCACGTTGATAAATTGCTTCAGAGCTTGGGGTTATATAGATTGGTTGCGTTAAATTGCTAGTATTAACTTCTACTAAAGCATTAAAAGTTAAAGAGAAGTTTTTATATTGGCCATTGAGAAAATCATAAATTAATGAATTAGGTGTAGTAGATATTTCAATTCTATACAAATGATCCGTATTAAGTACTTTCGGTAAGGTAATACTGAGATTTGAAGTAGTACTAACATTTTGTTCTATGACTAAAGAATCATCAAAATTATCATATACTTTGACTATAACATCACGCATTTCTACTGGAACTTTAATATCGAAGTTTTTAGGCTTTGGAATCACAACTTCTGGAGTGGGTGGGACATATTTTGCCTCGCTTTCACCGCTTCCACAGCCTACTAGAAAAGCTGGACTAAGCAAAAAAATACTGCTTACGCCTAAACTGATGTATTGATTTAATCTTTGTTTTGATCTCAAAGAAGGCATTCCAGCTCTCCAAAATTTAGCATCCATGAAATTTATTATTACCGCATGGTTTTTATTCTATGCGAATACTTAGATGATTCAATAGTATTTCTTGACCAGTGGTAAAATTGAATTTATATAAAACAATTTGACAGAACTTTTACACTGTTTTTAATGTTATAGCGACCAGTTAAGTGAAAAATAAGTTGTTAAATTTACATTTTTGTTTTTAGAAATTTTTATATTTTTACTAACTTTAGCTAGATACAAAATCAATCCCTCAAGTTGTAACTTAGAAATGCTATATAACTTATAGGGTTATGGATTGTGGAAATGGCGTCAAACTGCCATACTACAACCACTATTTATAGTTTGAGGTAGAGCACGTGATTTTTGTTGGCATCGTCGGTGGAACTGGATATACAGGCGTCGAATTATTACGTCTTTTATTAAGGCATCCACAAGCCCAAGTACGTGTTTTAACATCTCGAACTGAAGCAGGAAAACGTGTTGCAGATATGTTTCCAAGCTTAAGAGGGCATACAGATTTAGCGTTCTCCGATCTTGACCTAGATGCATTAAAGCAGTGTGATGTTGTTTTTTTTGCAACGCCACATGGAGTTGCAATGCAACATGCGGAAGAGTTGATAGCTTCTAATGTTAAAGTAATTGATCTTGCTGCAGATTTTCGATTGCAAAATCTATCTGAATTTGAAAAATGGTACTGCATGCAACATAGCTGTCCAGATGTATTAGTCGATTCAGTGTATGGTTTAACTGAACTAAATCGTGAAAAAATTAGAACAGCTCAAGTGATTGGTAATCCTGGTTGCTACCCAACAACAGTACAGTTGGGTTTAGCTCCTTTACTAAAAGCTTCAGAAAAATTGATCAATCCGCAAAGTATTATCATCGATGCAAAGTCTGGTGTATCGGGCGCAGGTCGCAAAGCTAGTTTAGGCATGATTTACAGTGAAAATGCTGATAATTTTAAAGCTTATGGTGTCGCTGGACATCGTCATCATCCAGAAATTGTTGAAGCTTTAGAAAACATTTCGGGTCAAAAGGGACAATTTAATCATCTTATTTTTGTTCCACATCTTGTACCGATGATTCGTGGTATGTTGAGTACAATTTATGTCGATTTAACTGAGCAAGCTCAGAATATAGATCTACAAGCATTGTATGAGCGTTTCTATGAAAATGAACGTTTTGTTGATGTAATGCCAGCAAATAGTTCGCCTGAAACACGTAGTGTGCGCGGTGCAAATGAGCTACGTATTGCTTTATATCAACCTCAACCAAATAAATTGATCGTATTAGTTGCGCAAGACAATTTAGTGAAAGGTGCAGCAGGTCAAGCGATTCAAAATATGAATTTAATGTTCAATTTTGATGAAGCTGCTGGTTTAGAAGGTATTGGTTTATTACCATAAAAAACGCTTTTTTACTTCACACACATTTAAATTTGGATTTAAATGTGTGCTTTGATGTAAATCATAACGATAGAGATGATGATGGAAAACGCTGAACCGACTACTTCACCAGAAAGTTCCGTTAAAAAAAATAAATTCCTCAAGACGAATTTGCCCTTAGTGATTGCTGCTACATTACTGATTGGTAGTAGTTTTATGTTGGGATATACTGTTGGGCATCGTCAAGGTTTGACTGTTGTTGGTTATGATGCAGATGCTCAACAACTTGTTGATGTTGTACAAAAGCAAAAAACCACTTTGGATTCTGTTAGTAAGAGTTTAAATGCTGCTGTTCAAGAACGTGATATGGCGGTTAGTAATGCCGATGATTTATTTAAAGGTATTAATCAAGCTAATGCTGATAAAACTCAGTTTGAAAGTATGAACGCCATTTATCGTGAAATTTTAAGACAACGTGGTGGTGTTAGCTTAACTGTACAAAATTTAGCGATTAAATCTTTACCCGAAAATGCTTTTGAATATCAACTGGACTTGGTTCAAGTAAGCCCAAATAAACGTCGAGCTGTTGGTAGTGTTGAGTTAAGATTAATTAAAGATACTGAAGTTTTGGTTGTGCCATTAGAAGATGCCAATTTTAATTTCGATGATTTTGAACGGTTGACTGGGCGCTGGACCATGCCTAAAGGTTTCACACCTCAGTTTATTGAAGTTCGCTTATCTGGTTCAGCTACACCAGTGATTAAACGCTTTAGTTGGCAACGTGGTCAACCTGTTGATGTGAGTTCTGCTTTTGTATCAGAAATTCCTCAAGCTGAAGCAAATGCCCAATAAAATTTAGTAAGAACTGGATATGCGAAGATATAAACGTCAAATGAATTTAAGTGAAGTGAAAAATGCCTTTCATCAATCTGAATATGTCGATTGGCACTTAAATCCACGTTTAAGTGACTCGCAAGAGGATCATGATGGTGAAGTCATTGTTCAGACAGCACCACCTGAATTAAAAAAACCGCCATTATACGCTGTTGTTTTACTGAATGATGATTACACACCGATGGATTTTGTTATTGAGGTACTACAAAGCTATTTTGGAATGAATCTTGATCAAGCAAGTCAGGTGATGTTGACAGTTCATTATGAAGGCAAAGGAACAGCAGGTATTTATCCACGTGATATTGCAGAAACAAAAGCGAATCAAGTGAATAACTTTGCACGATCTCAAGGCCATCCATTATTGTGTCAGATCGAACCTGAGCAGCGTTAAAAAAAGCGAAGCTTTTTAGCTGCGCAAGACGAGCAACTGTGTTGGGAGTGAAAGCGTTAAAAAAGCAAAGCTTTGTTCCGAGCGCAAAACGAGCAACTTTGTTGCGAGTAACAGTGTTAAAAAAGCAATGCACTTGCGTCATATATGGCTCATGAGCTAAGAGTGAAAGCGTAAAAAAGCTGCTGAATATCACTTTCAGTAACCATATCTCGCGAATGGGTCTTTAGAAAACAAGGCTATCTTTCGATATGTGATTTAAGCGGTAAATTAAGACATATATTGTTTTGTGCTAAAAATATGAATCAATATACTGACAATCTTTATATTCAACCTATACATGATTTGTTAGGTTTTAACTAAGATCATAGCATATTAAAATTTCTCATAGGTTGAATACGCTTTCATAAATAAAGAATAGATTTGCTGTCTTTTTGAGCGACTAGGCAAGTCTTATTCTCTTTGTAATCGAAATTTTACAACAATACTTTGTTTTGAATCTTGACCAAGATACTCAAGTAATGCTAACTGTAGATTATGAAGTAAAGTGTTATTGTAAACGTATACTAGATAACGCTTTAAAGCCTCAGACAAACCAAGTTAATACCAGCTTATTCTAATATTATCCTTTTAGATGAAGCACAAAATATAAGGGGGTTGCATGCTCAGTCGTCAATTAGAAGTATCGTTACGTTTGGCTGTTAGCATGGCTCGTCAAAAGAGACATGAGTTTCTGACTGTTGAACACTTGTTGCTTGCTTTACTTGATAATGATTCAGCAGTCAATGCGTTAAAAGCATGTGGTGCTGATATCGTTACATTGCGTAAAGAATTAGAGGAATATGTAGAGCAACATAGCCCAAAACTTGGTGATAATAGTGAACAGGCGCCTCATCCAACTGAGAGCTTTGATCGAATTTTGCAACGTGCAATTTTCCATGTTCAATCGAGTGGTGGTGACCGTACGGTTGAAGGTGCAGATGTTCTAGTTGCAATGTATTCAGAACGAGATTCGTTCGCGGTTTATTTACTTAAACGTCATCAAATTAACCGTTTAACTTTGACTCAATACCTATCTCATGGCACTCGTAAAGATGAGATTCAAGTTGAAGAAGAAGTTGAAGATATTGAAGGTGAAAGTGCAGCTTCAGCAAATGCTGGGCCACTTGAGCAATACACGCTTAACTTAAATATCGAAGCACAAAAGGGCAAAACTGATCCTTTAATTGGACGTGAAAAAGAAATTGAGCGTGCAGCACAAATTTTATGTCGACGTCGTAAAAATAATCCGTTGCTTGTTGGTGATCCGGGTGTAGGTAAAACATCAATTGCGGAAGGTTTAGCTTGGCTGATTGTAAATGGCAAGGCACCGAAACCACTTGCGAATGCTGAAGTTTATAGCTTAGACATTGGTGCTTTGGTTGCAGGGACTAAATATCGTGGTGACTTTGAAAAACGTTTAAAACAGTTGTTGAATGCTTTGAAAAAGAATCCAAATGCGATTTTATTCATTGACGAAATTCATATGATCATTGGTGCAGGCTCGAGTATGGGCAGCACTATGGATGCATCGAATTTAATTAAGCCTGCATTAGCGAATGGTACTTTGCGTTGTATTGGTTCAACAACTTTCCAAGAGTATCGTCAGGTATTCGAGAAAGATCATGCCTTGTCTCGTCGTTTCCAAAAGATCGATGTGAATGAACCAAGTATTGGTGAAACGATTGAAATTTTACGTGGCTTGAAAAGCAAGTTCGAAGATTTCCATCATGTTGAATACGATGATAAAGCTCTTGTTGCTGCTGTTGAGTTGTCAGCTAAATTTATCAATGATCGTTTTTTACCAGATAAAGCGATCGATGTGATTGATGAGGCTGGTGCACAACGCCGTTTGAAAGCTGAAGTCGATGGTACAACCATCTCGGTTGAAAATATCGAAGACATCGTTTCTAAGATTGCGCGTATTCCACCGAAAACAGTATCTAAAGATGACAAGACTGTACTTGAGAATTTGGAACGTGATCTTAAACGTGTTGTATTTGGTCAAGATGAAGCGATTACAGCACTTGCATCAGCGATCAAATTATCTCGTGCAGGTTTGAAAGCACCAGATAAACCAGTGGGAAGTTTTGTCTTTGCAGGTCCAACAGGTGTGGGTAAAACCGAGGTTACGAAACAACTGGCGAAATTGCTCGGTGTCGAGTTGGTTCGTTTCGATATGTCTGAATATATGGAGCGCCATGCAGTTTCTCGCTTGATCGGTGCGCCTCCAGGCTATGTTGGATATGATCAAGGTGGTTTGCTGACAGATGCGATTCATAAAAATCCGCATTGTGTACTCTTGCTTGATGAGATTGAAAAAGCACATCCAGATGTATTCAATTTGTTGTTACAAGTCATGGATCATGGTGCTTTAACAGATAACAATGGCCGTAAGTCTGATTTTAGAAATGTGATCATTGTTCTTACGACTAACATCGGTGCAGAAAGTATTGTTCGCGCAAGTATTGGTTTCACTGAACAAGATCATAGTGCGGACAATCAGGATGCAATGAAACGTGCGTTCTCGCCAGAATTCCGTAACCGTTTGGATGGTGTTATTCAATTTAAAGCACTTCCGACTACGATTATCGACTCAGTTGTAGATAAATTCTTGACTGAGTTGCAAGCGCAGCTTGATGAGAAACAAGTGGTACTTGATGTTGATCAAAGCGCTCGTGATTGGTTGTCAGCTAATGGTTATGACCGTCTGATGGGTGCTCGTCCAATGCAACGTCTGATTCAAGAGCATCTGAAAAAGCCACTTGCTGAGATGATTTTATTTGGTGAGCTTGCTGAGCATGGTGGTAACGTTGCGGTTTCTGTGAAAACAGAAAATGGCAAAGACATTGGTTTAAAATTGGAAGTATTTGAAGATCATATTAACCCGAGTGCTGAACCTGCTTAATGTTTGAACTCTCTTTCTCTATAACCCAAGTACTTAAAGTATTTGGGTTATTTTTCGTCACAGCAATCGCTGAAATCTTAGGTTGTTATTTTCCTTATTTAATTTTGAATCAAGGAAAGTCGCATTGGTTATGGGTTCCTACGGCGTTAAGCTTAGCCGTCTTTGTTTGGTTACTGGCTTTGCATCCTGCTGCGTCAGGGCGTATTTATGCGGCTTATGGTGGTATCTATATTTTCACGGCATTGATGTGGTTACGTTATGTTGATCAGGTGTTATTAACTCGATGGGATATATTAGGAGGAATGATTGTTTTGTGTGGTGCAAGCTTAATTATTTTACAACCACATGGTTTGGTACGTTAAATGCTACAAAATATTTTTCAAAAACACTTGTCAAATGCTGAAATAGTGCGTAATTTAAGTGTTAGGAACAGTTTTTTAGATATTTGAAATAAACATGTTAAAGCATACTGTAAACACAAACGCATACTTTTATTTTTGGCAATATATGTAGTTGCCTGATGCGTTTCGGGCAGCAAAAAAGGGTTGCCCAACCAGTTAATACCTGATCGGCAACACCGATCAGGTTTTTTTATGCTTTAACAATCATGATTTTAGGAGAAATACCATGTATACATTCAATTATTCATATTTTAGCAAGATTTCTTGGTTTTACTTTGCAAAAAAATCAACATCACTTAGATCACACTTGCTCAAATAAATGATAGGACTGCGAAGAAGGTCAGTCCAAAGGAATTGAAAATGAATGCTTTAAATACTGCTTTGACACAACCACACACTCATTCAAAAGAATTAATACTTAGCTTGCCATCACAACTCAAAGCACAGTATCCCTTGTCTGCAACTTTAGCGCAGCAAATTTCAAAACATCGCCAAACGATTCAGAATATTTTATCTGGGCATGATCATCGCTTAATGGTGATCACGGGTCCTTGTTCGATTCATGATCCTATCGCGGTACTCGAATATGCTGATCGCCTCCAACAACTACAAGAACAAGTAAAAGATCAAATATTCTTGGTGATGCGTGCATATATTGAAAAACCGCGTACTACCGTGGGTTGGAAAGGTTTCTTATATGATCCAAATTTAGATGGATCATCAGATTTACAACTTGGTTTAGAAAAGTCTCGTGCACTTTACTTACAACTCATCGAAAAAGGCTTGCCGATTGCTAGCGAAATTTTAAGCCCAATGGCAACAGGTTATTTTGATGATTTACTGGCTTGGGGTGCAATTGGTGCACGTACCAGTGAATCACAGATTCATCGTGAAATTTCTAGCCATATGCCTTACAGTATCGGCTTCAAAAATGGTACAGATGGTTCAATCCAAATTGCTTTGGATGCGATTCAGTCTGCACTGCATGGTCATCAATTCTTAGGTATGACCCAACAAGGTTTACCTGCAATTTTGCATAGCAATGGAAATCCTTTACCACATTTAATTTTACGTGGTTCAAATCAGGGTACCAACTATGATTTGGCTTCGATTCAAGCGATGCATTTCAAACATAAGCATTTACCTGCATTAGTGATTGATTGTAGTCATGGCAATAGTGGCAAAGACCCATTACAACAACCGAATGTTTTAAAGCAAATCATTGCAGAACGTACTGAGTCGAAAGTTCGTGGTGTAATGCTTGAAAGTCATTTAGTGGATGGCAATCAAAAAATTTCTTGCAATATGACTTATGGCCAGTCTGTGACAGATGGCTGTTTAGGTTGGGATAAAACTGAACAATTATTGCTGGATGTGGCCGAGCAGATGAGAAGTCATTAAATTAGTTTAATAGCCAGTTTATAAATAAGCTGGCTATTTTTAGGTGAAAAATAGCCTAAGTAAATTATGTTTCTCGTAAAAAATTGCCAATTTCCTGACTAAATTTTCTAGGTTCAGTAATTAGTGGTGTATGCCCTGAACGCTCAAAGTAAACGGCTGTTGCATTGCTTAATGAGTTCGCAATCAGTGTTTGTCCTGTTTCAGGGTAAAGCGTAGATTCACGACCAATAAAGAAGGTTGTTGGACAATCAACATGACTGATTGCTTCACGATAATCTTCATCGTGATTTAAATAGTTCTCTACATACCAAAGCAAGTAATCTAGAAGTTGAATTGGGAGTAAATACTTTTGTAAGAATGGGCGATGTAATGCGAGTTTGAAAATTTTAGGGCTGTAATTGTTGCTGCTTTGAAACTCAATGAATCCAGCCCATAAACTGACTAGCTTAAAACGTATTTCTTTGGGTAAATCTTCCAGTATTACAGCGTCTTTGTATTCCAATAATAAAGTTTGAATATCAAGGAGTAAGTTTTTAAATTGCAAATGTTTCTGACCAAATAACCCATACTGCCAAGTTTCATCGACCGAAATCTTTGGCGTTTGATCGATATGTAAATAGGCTTTGAGTTTTGACCCTAAATCAGCATGTTTCATACCATGCATGGCTGTGGTTGCACCCATGGAATAACCGATCAGGATAAATTGGTCTAATTTTAATTGTTTAATAAGTGCATCTATATCATTCCAATGACTCGAAATGGCATCGGTATTTGGTATAGCACAATCTTTTGAACCACCAAAACCACGCCAATCTGGAATAATAAATTCGTATTTTTTGCGACTCGCAAATAAAAAAGGAAGCCATTGCCAGCTTTGCATACCTAGTCCTGAAAGTACGAGTACAGGTTCACCTTCACCCACACGACGTACAAATAATTTTTCTTGGTCAGGCATGGTATAAAACAGCATTATTTTTCTCCAATTTCGTTTGTTTGTTCGAACTTTTGAAGCTGAGGAATCATTTGTTCTAACCATCTTATCCATTCGATTTCTTTAATGATACCGAGTTCCAGAATCATTTTATGAATAAATAAGACACGATTAGTGGGTTCATTATTTTTAAAGTCTTTGTCATGGATTGTTTGATAAAGACTAAGTTTTTCTTTATGAAGTTCTAGATGTCGTTCAAGTTCAGGCAAAATATTATTGCCGCCAAGCTGTGCTTCTGCTCTTAATCTAACCATGAGGTCATCACGAAGTTGAGCAGGCTCGCTTTGTTGTTGAATCCATGCAGCAAGTTCTATTCTGCCTAGTTGTTCAACTTGATAAGTTTTTTTACGGCTATTGGCAGCTTGTTCTTCTAATGTAGAAATCCATCCTTTTTTCAGCATTCCATTAAGTTCGCGGTAAATTTGCTGATGAGTCGCGTTCCAAAAGAAGCCCATTGAACGGTCAAAACGACGAGCTAAATCAAAACCTGTACTTGGTTTCTCTAATAAGCTCGTCAATAAAACATGGGCAAGTGACATGATGATCCGTAATAAAAAATGACTCATCAGAATTATGCAATATGTTGCATAAAAATCAAATCTTGTTTATAACTTTATGCAACAAGTTGCATTAGCAAGCAGATTGCTAGCCAAAGGAGAAAACATGTCAGCTTATCCACATTTATTACAACCACTTGACTTGGGTTTTACCACATTAAAGAACCGTGTACTGATGGGATCAATGCATATTGGTTTAGAGGAAGCGCCTCAAGGCTATGAACGTATGGCTGCATTTTATGCGGAACGTGCCAAAGGTGGTGTAAGTCTGATTGTAACTGGCGGTGTTTCTCCAAATGATGATGGTGTTGTATTTGCGCATGGTACAAAATTAGATACCATCGAAGAAGCAGAAAAACATAAAGTGATTACCCAAGCTGTACATGAGGCTGGTGGAAAAATCGCAATGCAAATTTTGCATACAGGGCGCTATTCTTATCAAGCAAATATTGTTGCGCCATCAGCGATTCAAGCACCAATCAATCCGATTAAACCAAAAGCATTAAGTTCAGCAGAAGTTCAGCAAACGATTGATGATTTTGCAAACTGTGCCAAGCTTGCACAATATGCAGGTTATGATGGCGTTGAAATCATGGGCTCAGAAGGTTACTTGATCAATGAATTCATTGCTGCTCGTACCAATCACCGTGATGACGAATGGGGCGGTAGTTATGAAAATCGTATCCGCTTTCCTATTGAAATCGTTAAACGTACTCGTGACTTAGTTGGCGAAAACTTTATTATTATTTATCGTTTATCGATGCTTGATTTAGTCGAAGGTGGTTCAAGTTTAGAAGAAGTTGTACAACTTGCTAAAGAAATTGAAAAAGCAGGTGCAACCATTATCAATACAGGGATTGGTTGGCACGAAGCACGTATTCCAACGATTGCAACGAAAGTACCACGTGCTGCATTTACCTGGGTAACTGAAAAGCTAAAAGGCTCAGTTTCAATTCCGTTAATCACATCGAACCGTATCAACACACCTGAAATGGCTGAACATGTACTGGCTTCAGGTCATGCAGATATGATTTCGATGGCTCGCCCAATGTTGGCTGATCCAGATTTTGTATTGAAAGCGAGTGAAGGTCGTAGTGACGAAATCAATACCTGTATTGGTTGTAACCAAGCATGCTTAGATCATATTTTCTCGATGAAAATTGCTACATGCTTAGTCAATCCACGTGCATGTTATGAAACTGAGCTGATTTTTAAAGAAACAAATACAATAAAAAATATTGCAGTAATTGGCGCAGGTCCAGCGGGTCTAAGTTTTGCAACATATGCAGCGAGTCGTGGCCATAAAGTTAAAGTGTTTGATTCAAATAATCAGATTGGTGGTCAGTTTAATATTGCGAAAACCATTCCTGGTAAAGAAGAATTTTACGAAACTTTACGCTATTTCAAACGTCAGATTGAGTTACAGCCGAATATTGAGCTGGTACTCAATCATACAGTGACTTATGAAGAACTCAGCCAAGCGAATTATGATGAGATTGTTGTTGCAACAGGGGTAACACCGCGTCAATTACAATTTGAAGGTATTGATCATCCAAAAGTATTGAGCTACATCCAAGTATTAAAAGAGCGTGTTCCAGTCGGTAAGCGTGTTGCGATTATTGGTGCTGGTGGTATTGGTTTTGATACAGCGGAATATTTAACCCATGAAGGTGATAGCGGTAGTTTGAACCCTGAAAAATTCTATGCGGAGTGGGGTATTGATACGAGCTATGCCCATGTAGGTGGTTTAAAGCAACCTGAGCTAGAGAAATCTGAACGTGAGATTTACTTATTACAACGTAAAACAGCAGCTGTTGGTGCTGGATTAGGTAAAACGACTGGTTGGATTCATCGTACAGGCTTAAAACATCGCGATGTGAAAATGATTGCTGGTGCAAGTTACGACAAAGTGGATGATCAAGGACTACATATCACTGTTGATGGTCAAACTACTGTGCTTGACGTGGATAATGTTGTGATTTGTGCTGGTCAAGAATCGTATACAGCAATGTTCGATCAACTTAAAGCAGATGGTAAGAATGTTCACTTGATCGGTGGTGCGAAGGAAGCGGGTGAATTAGATGCTAAACGTGCGATTCGTCAAGGTGCTGAGTTAGCAGCAGTTCTATAAATAAAAGATGAGACATTCTCTATGTTAGGAGAATGTCTCAAACTTCATTAGCTTAGAATATAAGGAAATTACAATGACAATCGAAACAACTAAGCAAGCGTTAGAAAAATGGCATCAGATGATCAAAACAGGTGACCTTTCAAATTTAAATGAGTTATTAGCTGACGATGTGGTATTTCGTTCACCTGTTGCTTTTAAGCCTTATGAGGGAAAACATGTAGTTTTCTTCATTTTAACGAATGTGATTCAGGTGTTTGAAAACTTTACTTATCACCGTGAGTTCTACACTGAAGATGGTGAAAATGTCGTGTTGGAGTTCAGTGCTAATGTGAGTGGAAAATCGCTTAAAGGTATTGATATGGTTCGTTTTAATGCACAGGGAAAAATCATTGATTTTGAAGTCATGATTCGCCCGATGAGTGGTTTGGCCGCATTGGCAGAAAAAATGGGTGCACGCTTCGCACAATATCAGCCAAACACATCTCAGTAAAATAGCCTAAGCAATATTGAGATTATTAATATGTGGTTAAAACTTTCAACTTTTGCATTATTACCTGTAGTTGTAATACAAGGTGTGAAGGTTCGTAAAAACACACCACGACTTTTAGAAGCGAGTGGTGACCGTGATGGTCTTATTGGACAAGGACAGCCACTTTCTTTACTTATTTTAGGTGATTCGGCAGCAGCTGGGGTTGGTGTTGAGACCCAGCAAGATGCTTTATCTGGTGCGATTATTTCAGAATTAAAAAGAGAATATTTGTTGGACTGGAAATTGCATGCAAAAACTGGTGATACAACAAAACAAGTTTATCAAGCGATCCAACAATTAGAACCCAAAAAATATGATGTAGTCGTCACTTCAGTTGGTGTCAATGATGTGACTAAATTAATTTCTGCTAAAACTTGGATAAAACAACAAAAACAATTATTTACTCAAATACAAAATCATTTTCAGCCAAAATTGATTATTATGTCTGGAGTCCCGCCAATGCAGCATTTTCCTGCATTACCCAATCCATTAGCATGGTTATTTGGGCAATATGCAGAGCAAATGAATCATACATTAAAACAGTGGTTAGCCTCACAGCCACAATTTAGATTTATTGAATACGATATTAAAAATTTTCAGGCGATGAATTTATCTATGGCAAGTGATGGCTTTCATCCAAGTAAAGAAATCTATGCTATTTGGGGGCAACAGGTCGCGACATTGGTACGACAAACATTTACTCGTGCTTAGATAGAAGATGATCCTGTTTGTTCAATTAAAAACTTAGAACCTTATAAAGAAGTTATTCAGCAAATGGAAAATATTGCTGTAGTTACAACAAAAAAAGGAAGTCACTGTGGTTTTTACGAAAGTTTGGAAGTGAAATCGTGGGCATCACGACTGATGGCAGACTTTTTTAAACACTACTCCTAATTTCTAGACGATAAAAAAAGCCACGAGTCGCTTTACAACGGCTCATGGCTTTTTTGAGAGGTTAAATAAATTAATTATTTAATGCAGGTGTTGCTGCCGCAATCGCTGCAGCAACCGCATCGTCTTCAGTTTGTGCTGGAGCGGGTTTGACGGCTTTAGGTTGTTCAACTTTTGCTGGTTTCTGCTCAGTTTGCGCAGGTTTTGGTTGTTCAGCTTGTGCAGTTGTTGTCTCTTCTGCTGTTTGAGCTGGGCGAGTTTCACGACGAATTTCTGTAGTTGTATTTGGCGTTTCTTCTCGACTCATCTCAATCACTGGAGCTGGCGTTGCTGGTTTATCTACGCTTTCCAAAGGCTGAAATTCTTGGTTTTGTTGTGGTTGAGATGCTGCTTGAGTCGTTTGTGTTTCAGAAGTTTGTTCTGATGGTTCTTCATTTTTTGGCTCTTCTTTTTTGACACAAGCAGTAAGTAATAGACCAGTTGCAAGTGCAGCACAGATTAAAAGTTTTTTATTCGCCATTGTTAAAGCTACATATTGAATGAAAGATGCCAGTGATTATAGCAGTAAAATTAAATGAAAAAATCCCTAGGATTTATTGAGCTTGTTGATATTTTATAAATGCTTGCATCAGTGTATCTGTTGAAATTGTAATATGGTCAAAATCTTCAAATGAATTTAATTCTGATCTAAAATTGTTTTTAAACATTAAACGTAATTTATGCATGAAATATCCACAAACCCCATAAATTTTTATCGAAAATGCTGATAGAATAGTCAGTTGTTTATAGTTCTTTGAATTGATGCGGTTTGACTTTGCTTTATAGGGGCAGAGTACAGTAAAATTGCCCAACATTGTAGGCCGATTTCGGCTCGATTGTACGAGAAACTCAATGACCCATTTTATTTTTGTCACTGGTGGTGTGGTTTCATCACTAGGTAAAGGTATTTCTGCTGCTTCTGTTGCCGCACTTTTGGAAGCTCGTGGCTTGAAAGTCACTATGGTAAAAATGGATCCATACATTAATGTCGATCCAGGTACCATGAGCCCATTTCAGCACGGTGAAGTTTTCGTCACAGAGGATGGTGCTGAAACTGACTTAGATTTGGGCTATTACGAACGTTTCCTGCGTCGTGCGAAAATGACCAAACTGAATAACTTTACCAGTGGTCGTGTCTATCAGGATGTTTTGAATAAAGAACGTCGTGGTGATTACTTAGGTGGTACGGTTCAAGTTATTCCACATATTACAGATAATATTAAAGAACGTGTACTTCGCGCAGGTGAAGGCTACGACGTTGCAATCGTTGAGATTGGTGGTACTGTTGGTGATATCGAATCACTTCCTTTTATGGAATCAGTACGTCAGTTGATGGTAGAGCTTGGTCATAAACGTACCATGTTGATGCACTTGACATTATTACCATATATCAAATCTGCTGCTGAACTTAAAACTAAGCCAACTCAACATTCAGTTAAAGAACTTCTTTCGATAGGTATTCAGCCAGATATCTTAATCTGCCGTACTGAATATGATGTTGATGTTGATACTAAACGTAAAATTGCATTGTTCACTAATGTTGAAGCGCGTGCCGTTGTCGTCTGTAAAGATGCAAAAACAATTTATCAAATTCCACGTACATTCTACGAACAAAATGTTGACGATTTAATTTGTGAACGTTTTGGTTACAACGACCTTCCAGAAGCAAATCTTGAAGATTGGGATAATGTTGTAGAAGCATTATTGAACCCTGAATACACTGTTCGTGTTGCGATGGTCGGTAAATATGTTGAATTACCAGATGCTTATAAATCTGTAAATGAAGCACTTTTACATGCAGGTATTCAAAATCGCGTTAAAGTTCAGATTGACTACGTGAATGCGGAAGACCTTGAACAGCAAGATATGAGTATTTTGAGTACTGCTGATGCGATTTTAGTACCAGGTGGTTTCGGTGAGCGTGGTACTGAAGGCAAGATGAAAGCTATTCAATATGCACGTGAAAACAAGATTCCATTCCTAGGGATTTGTTTAGGTATGCAGTTGGCTGTGATTGAGTATGCACGCAATGTTGCAGGTATGCCTGAAGCGAGTTCAACTGAATTCAATCGCTCAACTAAGTATCCACTCATTGGTTTAATTACTGAATGGTTAGATGAACGTGGTGAATTACAACAACGCAGTCTTGAGTCGGATCTTGGCGGTACGATGCGTTTGGGTGCACAAAAGTCTGAACTAGTTGAAGGCACAAAAACACGTGCAGTCTATGGTAAAGCTGAAATTACAGAGCGTCACCGTCATCGCTATGAAATGAATGATCGTTTTATTCCAGCGCTTGAAGAAGCAGGCATGAAAATTTCAGGTTATTCATCAGTACAACATTTGGTTGAAACTGTAGAAATTCCTGAACATCCTTGGTTTATTGCTGTACAATTCCACCCAGAATTTACAAGCTCGCCACGTGATGGTCATCCATTATTTGCTAGCTTTATTGAAGCTGCAAAAAAACAGCATCAAAAGTAAGTACTAAGTTTTAAATAAACTGGGAAAGTTTGAATGTCACAATTAAAACCACAAGAAGTTGTACGTTTAGGCGATATACAAATGGCAAATCATTTGCCATTTGTATTATTTGGCGGAATGAACGTACTAGAGTCAAAAGATTTAGCATTTGAAATTGCTGAAACTTATGTCGATATTTGCAAACGCTTAGATATTCCTTATGTATTTAAGGCAAGCTTTGATAAAGCAAACCGTTCAAGTTTGAATTCTTTTCGCGGTCCTGGTTTAGAAAAAGGGATTGAATGGCTTGCGGACATTAAAAAACATTTTAATGTGCCAATTATTACGGACGTTCATGAACCTTACCAAGCAGCGCCTGTTGCTGAAGTTGCGGACATTATCCAACTCCCAGCTTTCTTAAGTCGCCAGACTGATCTTGTTGAAGCAATGGCAAAAACTCAAGCCATTATCAATATCAAAAAAGCACAATTCTTAGCACCACACGAAATGCGCCATATTTTGCATAAGTGTTTGGAAGCAGGAAATGACAAACTCATTCTTTGTGAACGTGGTTCAGCATTTGGTTATAACAACTTGGTTGTAGATATGCTTGGCTTTGACATCATGAAAGAAATGAATGTACCTGTATTTTTTGATGTCACCCACGCATTGCAAACGCCTGGCGGTCGTGCTGATTCTGCGGGTGGTCGCCGTGCTCAAATCACGACTTTAGCGCGTGCAGGTATGGCAACAGGTTTAGCGGGTCTGTTCTTGGAAGCACATCCAGAACCTGAAATCGCAAAATGTGATGGACCGTGTGCTTTGCGTTTATCTCAGCTTGAGCCATTCTTGGCGCAATTAAAAGAATTGGATACTTTAGTTAAAGGATTCAAAAAGTTAGATACCCATTGATGTAATTGTTTACATCTTATTTTCATTCAACAGAGGAATTGTTCATGAGCCAAATCGTTGACATCCGCGCACGTGAAATTTTGGACTCTCGTGGTAACCCAACCATCGAAGCAGACGTTATTTTAGAATCTGGGGTTGTGGGTCGTGCATGTGCACCATCTGGTGCTTCGACTGGTTCTCGTGAAGCTTTAGAACTTCGTGATGGCGACAAAGCACGCTATTTAGGTAAAGGTGTTAAAAATGCGGTTAATAACGTAAACACTTTAATCCGTGATGCTTTAGTGGGTAAATCAGTATTTGAACAAAAAGACATCGATAACACGATGATCGAGCTTGATGGTACTGAAAACAAAGAAAAATTAGGTGCTAACGCAACTCTAGCTGTTTCTTTGGCTGCTGCTCGCGCTGCTGCTACTGAAAAGAAAATTCCTCTTTTCCAATACATCGCAGACTTGCGTGGTCAAACAACTTTGAGCATGCCTGTACCAATGATGAACATCATTAATGGTGGTTCACATGCCGACAATAACGTTGATATTCAAGAGTTCATGATTGAGCCAGTTGGTTTCACTTCATTCTCTGAAGCATTACGTGCAGGTGCTGAAATCTTCCATTCTCTAAAATCAGTTTTAAACAAAAAAGGTTTAAACACTGCTGTAGGTGATGAAGGTGGTTTTGCTCCGAACTTGCGTTCAAATGAAGAAGCAATCACTGTTATTCTTGAAGCGATTGGTCAAACGGGTTACAAAGCGGGTTCTGACATCATGTTGGCACTTGATTGTGCATCTTCAGAATTTTACAAAAATGGTCAATATATTCTTGCAGGTGAAGGCAATAAAGCATTCACAAGCAACCAATTCTCTGATTATTTAGCTGGTCTTGTAAATCAATACCCAATCATCTCGATTGAAGATGGTCTTGATGAGTCTGATTGGGAAGGTTGGAGCTACTTAACATCAATCCTTGGTGACAAAATCCAATTGGTTGGCGACGATTTATTCGTAACTAATCCTAAGATTTTACAACGCGGCATTAATGAGAAAGTCGGTAACTCTATTCTGATCAAATATAACCAGATCGGTACGTTGACTGAAACTCTAGATGCAATCTACCTTGCAAAAGCAAATGGTTATAGCACTGTAATTTCACACCGTTCAGGTGAAACTGAAGATTCAACGATTGCTGACTTGGCAGTAGGTACAGCAGCGGGTCAAATCAAGACGGGTTCACTTTGCCGTTCTGACCGCGTAGCGAAATATAACCAATTGCTTCGTATCGAAGAATTAACGAATGCAGCTTACCGCGGTAAAGCTGAATTCAAAGGTCTAAACTAAGGTCAATTTATCTATGTTGAATACTTCTGATCATCTTTCTTTACAAAAGACAGAAACTCTGCAAATTCATAATCATATAGAATTTACAGGTGATCTTCCTTGTAAGAAGGATGTAGGGAATTTTTCATGATAGAGATGTTTCGATCGACCTCCAGTAAATTGATTCTTTTACTTGTCATCTTTTTGGTGGCAAGTTTACAGTATCAATTTTGGCTAGGTGAGGGAGGGTATTTTCCTCATCAAGCCTTGACTCAACAGATTAAGCAACAAGCAGAAGTAAATACGGAGCTTAAAGAGCGCAATCGTATTTTAGCAGCCGAAGTTTTCGACTTAAAAAATGGAACGGAAGCGATTGAAGAACATGCACGCTTAGATTTAGGTTTAATCAAGCCAAATGAAACTTTTGTGCAAATGAGTACCATCAGTACCCATTACAAACCAATTTATATCGATCCAAATGCAAAAATAGATACAGCAACCAATGAAAACCCAGACTAAGCTGTGGGCTGTTGTTCCAGCCGCAGGTTCAGGCAGTCGTTTTTCAAAAACTGAATTAAAACAATATCAATATATTCAAAATCGTACTGTGCTTGAGCATACAGTTAATCGATTAAATACATTGGATTTAGCGGGTTGTGTACTTGCAATTGGTGAGAATGATAATTTTGCTAGAACACTTTCTTTTGATCATAAAGAGAAATTACATTTTTGTTTAGGTGGAGTCGAACGAGTAAATTCTGTGCTCAATGCATTAATTTACTTATCTGATATCGCGGATGAAAATGATTGGGTGTTGGTGCATGATGCAGCCCGTCCTTGTGTTACGCGCGCTAATTTAGAGCAATTGGTTAATTCTGCAATACAAAATAATCAAAGTGCAATTTTGGCCATTCCAGTACGTGATACTTTAAAACAAGTGGGTGTAGAACATCAGATTGAAAAAACTGTAAGTCGCGAGTTGTTGTGGCAAGCTCAAACACCACAGATCGCAAAATTAAGAATACTAAAAAATGCGCTTGAAAAAGCATTGATAGATCACATGACAATTACTGATGAAGCAAGTGCTTTAGAATATATCAATTACCCTGTACAAGTGGTGCAAGGCCGTTCAGACAATATTAAAATTACTTATCCTGATGATTTAGAACTTGCACAGTTAATTCTTCAATCACAAATTCGGCTTTAATTTTTAGATTCAAATAGCCTAAGTAAATTTTATTTTATACTTTTACATCATTCTGAATGACAATAAAATGATGATTTGTTAGATTAAAAAAACATAATTTATAATGGATTAACAAATGAAAAAATTATTAATCTTAAGTCTTTTTACTTTTTCTTTAGTAGGATGTGCATCTACACCATCAGAAACTTCAAACACTGTACAGGAAACGATACGTTATTCATCAAGTCCTTGTTTTGGTGCTTGTCCAATTTATTCGGTAGAAATCTCACCTTCTGGAACAGTGAATTTCAATGGTAAGCAATATACTAAAGTGACGGGTACTCAGACCTTAACAATAGATCCTTCGGTATATAAAAAATTACAACAGGAGTTGAAAACTTATCGTCCAGAAACAGGTACAAACGTTAAAACAACTGGCTGTCAGCAAACGGCAACTGATCAACCGAGTGCATATTTTGTTTGGATTAGACCAGATGGAACAACAACGAAATTAAGTCACTATACTGGTTGTATTTCACCAGCAAATATAGAATTAAATAAACTGATTGATAAGCTTCCTAAATTGATTGGTATCGAAGATTTAGTACGCTAATGTCCACGAGAGTCTAAAATAGATAAATTTGTTTCAAGTATAAGAATGAACCATGCGGAGGAGTCTTAAATGACAGCTTTTATAATAATGAAAATGAGTATGTAAGAAGAAGATTATCCTCCTAATCTTGCTGTAGAAGCATTCCGCAATGCGTTCAAGCAAGCCAGTCTTCGACTGTGATATTGTGAAAAATCATCTTTTATTGGAATAATCACTGAGAGCTGAAATTGGTATCATTAAAAAATATATCAATATGTCCTTAAACCCAAGAAAAACAGGCTATTGTATATTTTAATGCGGCAAATTAGCTCTAGAATTCGAATGGTCTGGGAAAAGCAAAATTAAAGATTATTTGTTACTCTGGCATATCGAGGCATATTTTAATGCAGATTTCAGATCTAAATCTTCAAATGGTGAAAAAGCAGAATTACGCAAGTTAAATTATCTTGTAAATGATTTTCCTATTTGATTTGTTGGGAGGGTATTGGCTGAATTTGAATAGAAATTCTGTAACAATAAAGAGCTTTAATTATTATACTTAATAATATAATATAAAAATATATAATGTTTTTGCGGATCAATTATGTCTAGCATTATTTCTGCTTTAATCGGTGGTGGAATTTTAGGGCTTGCAGTCGTTGGCTATTTATATGTGAATGGTCGCATTACGGGTATCAGTGGGTTACTGTCTCAATTATTACAACCCAAGCTATTTGTTCGAAGCTCAGCTATGTGGTTCTTATTGGGGCTACTCATCACACCATTTATTTATCAGATATTTATAACACCTGAGATTGTTATTAAATCATCTCCAATTGGATTGATTATTGCTGGTTTATTGGTTGGTTTTGGTACTCGTTTGGGTTCAGGTTGTACAAGTGGGCATGGGATCTGCGGGATCAGTCGCCTATCTATACGCTCCATGATTGCTACAGTTACATTCATGTTAGCTGGAATAATAACTGTATATGTTATTCGTCATATCTTTGGAGTTGCGCTATGAAGAATGTACTTGCTTTTGTATTTGGTAGCTTGTTTGCGCTAGGCTTGCTGGTTTCAGGAATGTCTAATCCTGAAAAAGTTTTAGGTTTTCTTGATATTTTTGGAAAATGGGATATCAGTTTGATGTTCGTGATGATAGGTGCAATCATTGTGGCGATTCTTCCATTTCAAAAAGCGATTCGAAATCCGAAAACGATTTTTGGTGAAGAAATATCATTACCAATCAGTACCCAAATTGATAAAAAATTAATAGTTGGGTCGAGTCTTTTTGGAGTTGGTTGGGGCATTGCCGGAATCTGTCCCGCACCTGCAATTACATTGATTGGATTGGGTTATTCTCAAGTATGGTATTTTATTATCGCGATGGTGTTCGGTATGTCTGTACATCGTTTATGGTCCGAACGATAGGAGACAAACTTATGCAACCTCAAGTCAAGGCATTCTTTGATCAGGATACCAATATATTCAGCTATGTGGTTACTGACCCAGGTACAAAGGTTTGTGCAATCATTGACAGTGTATTGAATTATGATGCGGCATCTGCTTCAATATCAACTCAGGGTGCAGATGAAATTCTTCAATACATTGAAGAAAACCAGCTCAAGGTGGAGTGGATTTTAGAAACTCATGTCCATGCAGATCATCTAACTGCCTCACAATATTTAAAAAGCAGGGTAGGTGGCAAAATTGCCATGAGTGAAAAGATTGCAATTGTGCAGGAAATTTTTAGTGCAATCTATCATATTGATCTTAAATATTTTAATACCCATCAAACTTTTGATTACCTGTTTAAGGATCACCAACATTTTAAGATTGGTGAGATGGATGCCTACAATATTCCAACTCCAGGCCATACGCCAGCTTGTCTGAGTTATGTGATTGGTGATGCTGTTTTTGTCGGTGATACATTGTTTATGCCTGATTATGGGACAGCGCGTTGTGACTTTCCAAAGGGTAGTGCGGAAATTTTATATGACTCTGTGCAGCAGCTTTATAAGTTACCTGAACAGACTCGCGTTTTTCTTTGCCATGACTATAAGCCTGATGGAAGAACTGAGTTTGTGTATGAAACCAGTATTCAAGCACAAAAGCAGGGCAATATTCATTTAAATGCCACAACCACCAAGCAGGATTTTGTGCGGATGCGTCAGGTGCGTGATGCAAAATTAACAATGCCAAAACTAATTCTACCGTCTATTCAAATCAATATGGATGCAGGACGTTTTCCTGAACCAGAATCGAATGGAATACGTTATCTGAAATTACCGCTAAATTATTTCAAATCCTAGACTTATCTTAGGAAACCTTGTTTTTGGTAATAAGGATTCTTTTCGCTTAACTATATAAATAGCCTAAGTAATTTTAAAAATTTAGAGAATAAAACTATCTCATAAATTTAAATCAATTATTAAATATCAATGTCTTATTTATTAGCAATGAAGAAATAAAAACAGCGCATCCATTAATGCGCTGTTTTTAAAATTGAATTTGAAAATTAACTAGTCAAAACTTCTTTATTCTAGCCATAACAATTGCTAAGGCAATTGGCAAGGACAGTGTGATCAATCCAGAATCCCCATAACCGTTTATTCCTTTGATATGTTTTTGTCAAAATTTTTAGAAAGCGTTCTACTGTAACAATTCATCCCAGAAAAAGTTATCATAATTTTCTCTAATAAAAATATCCCTACTTAAACAATAACTTAAAAACAGGATTTAATGTTTAGACAATGGTAAAGTGTGGGTAAGTGGTTCGTGGGGAAATCGTGACAACTCAAGCAATTTGACAAGAATTTAATTTCTTATTTTGAAGTGGGGCGAATTTGATACAGATATGATAATCAACACTAAGAATAGAAAGGTGATGTTTATCGTGGTAATTTGCATCCTGAGCTGCTTAAATTATTAGTGAACAGGTATTTTTTAGCGGCACGATGATAGAAATAGAAACACATCCACTCACTCCATTTTTGCCTGGCAATGCAAAACTGCTGATGCTGGGGAGTTTTCCACCACCTCAGAATCGGTGGAAGATGAACTTCTACTATCCAAACTATCAAAACGATATGTGGAGAATATTTGGTCTGATTTTTTTCAGTGATAAAAACCACTTTTTAGATTTACCTAATAAAAATTTTAAGGAAAGTCAAATCCGTGAGTTTTTGTCTCAAGCTGGAATTGGGATATTTGATACGGCCTATCAAATTAAACGCTTGCAGGGCAATGCCTCAGACAAGTTCCTGGAAATTGTGACTCCAACCGATTTGTCAGCTTTGCTTGAGCAAATTCCGATGTGCCATACCATTATGACAACGGGAGACAAGGCCACAGATACGCTGATGCAGTATTTTCCAGATCAGCCAGTCAAGCCCATGATCGGTCAATCGGTACAGGTGAATTATGACAATCGTGAGCTAAACTTATATCGCTTGCCTTCATCATCACGGGCCTATCCATTGGCGCTCGAAAAAAAAGCCGATGTTTACAAACAGTTCTTTCAACAAATAGGTTTGGTTTAATTATAAAAGCAGGGGAAATGAATGAATGATGTCGCCAATCTAGGATTTTCGCCTGATAGTCTGAGATCAATGTATCGGGCCGACCTGAGCGATGACTATCTTTAATCGATCCAAACTCATACAATTTCCAACGTCGGCGTTGTAGCCTTATGGTTTTTGGGATACGTTCTTGTAGAATGGCAACTTCCGCAACACTTTTACCTTCGGAAAGCTAGAGAATAGTTGGGGCACGTTGTCTTTCACGCCAATGTTTTGCATGTTTGGACAGAAAAATGAGTCGTTCTCGCTGTTCTAAACTGAGTGGTACAGAAACAATTCGAGGCATGTGTGAACATCTGTTAACTAAAAAAACCTTTTCGCATGATTAGTTGTTTTGTCAACTTATCACCGAGTGATTAAACAGGTTTGTCATATTGAAAAGTTTCAAGTAAGACGATCTAAACTGATTTTGAATCATATTTTTTCAGCTTTGATGGCCTACGTCGAGATACAAAAGAATCAGTTTGAGCGGATCTTTGAAAATGTATATCGTTGGCAGAAGAAATTATTTAGACCAATCATCAAAGACTTCATTGATGACTTTATTCTCGATAAAAATCATCTGTTACAACAGAGAATCTATAAATAATACTGCGTAAGTCCTATTAAATATGAATTTGAGCAACTTTTGATAAACAAAAATGCTATTTGCTAAATCATGGAGCATTTGCATTAAAACAAAGCCTTTTAAGCACCAAGATGAAAATTAGAAAAAATAGTATATCTATAAAATAATATAAACATCTGATTTATATGTTTAAAATAAATTGGCATGGATTCTGCATTTTAAAATTCAAACTTGTATACAAGATGGGATTCATAAAATGCATGAAATAAAAACTTTAGGTTGGACAATTTCAGAGTGGCAAACAGCTTATTCGAAAAATGAGATCCGACTCAATACTTTAAAAGATTTAGTTGCATTAATTGATCCTCAAGATAATGCATGGATTTCAATTGCGACGTTAGAACAGATTGAACAGCAAATTCAAGTTCTCAATGAATTAAGCAAAGAAGCTGAAAGTTTAGAAAAACAATTTCCACTCTACGGCGTTCCGTTTGCAGTGAAAGATAATATTGATGTTGCAGGGTTTGTAACTACCGCAGCTTGTAAAGCTTTAACTACTGTTGCAGCAGAAGATGCTGAAACAGTACGTCTGTTAAAACAAGCGGGAGCGATTGTCATTGGTAAAACTAATCTTGATCAGTTTGCAACGGGTTTGGTGGGAACGCGTTCACCTTTTGGTGCAGTACCAAACAGTTTTAAACCTGAATATGTCAGTGGTGGCTCAAGTTCTGGTTCAGCAAGTGTGGTTGCTCGTGGATTTGTCCCATTTGCATTAGGCACTGATACCGCAGGTTCTGGTCGAGTGCCAGCGGCATTTAATAATATTGTTGGGCTAAAACCAACCAAAGGGCGGTTTTCAAATCGTGGTTTATTGCCTGCTTGTAAAAGTCTAGATTGTATTTCGATCTTTGCCTTAACCGTTGTAGATGCAGACTTGGTTGCAAATGTTTTAGAAGCATATGATCCATTGGACAGCTATTCACGTAAGCATCCAAAGAATGTTCCAGCACATTTCTCTAGCAAATTAAAATTTGCCATTCCAGAAAAACTAAATTTCTTTGGGGATGAGCAATCAGAAAAAGCATTTCAGCATACTGTCCAACTCCTTGAATCATTAAATGCTGAAATCACTAAAATTGATTTTGCAGATTTTGAGCAATTGGCGGTGCAACTATATCAAGGTTCATGGGTGGCAGAGCGTACCGCAGCCGTTGAATATTTACTGAAAACCAATCCTGATGCATTTGATCCAACGGTATTAGAAATTATTAAAAACGGCGAAAAATATTCAGCGGTGGATGCCTACAATGCAGAATATTTAAAACAAGATTTAGCTCGTAAAATCCAACAAAGATTAGCTGATTTTGATGCCTTAATTGTTCCAACCGCACCTACAATTTATTCCATTGAGCAGCTTCAACAAAATCCGATTGAATATAACGCTCATTTAGGAACCTACACTAACTTTACCAACTTGGCAGATTTGAGTGCTTTAGCTTTACCAGCAGGATTTAGGGCTGACCATTTACCATTTGGGATCACTCTAATTGCACCTGCTTGGCATGATGAGGCATTGGTTCATTTTGGTAAAGCTTGGCAAAACTATCTTGCACTGAAATTAGGGGCATTGGATAAAGCTCTGCCTTTAAGTTCTGCTACGCCTATTTCGCAACATCATATTCGTGTTGCAGTCGTTGGTGCTCATCTAACAGGTATGCCATTAAATTTCCAATTAACCACACGTGATGCTGTGCATATTGAAACCACAACAACTTCTAAAAACTATGCGCTTTATGCTTTGAATGGAACAGTTCCGCCGAAACCTGGCTTAGCACGTCAGCAAGATGGACAAAGCATTATTGTTGAATTGTGGGATGTTCCTACTGCTCGATTTGGTGAATTTGTGGCAGAGATTCCAACACCTTTAGGGATGGGCAATGTCGAATTAGAAGATGGGCGCTGGGTGAAAGGTTTTATCTGTGAGCCTTATGGCATAAATGATGCAGAGAATATTAGTCATTTTGGTGGATGGAGAGCTTATATCCAGCATCGTAACAGCCAAGCAGCAAACACAGCGAATTAATTGGGAGGAAATCATCATGTTTAAAACTGTACTTATTGCAAACCGTGGTGAAATTGCTGTTCGAGCGATTCGCACACTTAAAAAATTAGGTATAACCAGTGTTGCTGTGTATTCGGATAGTGATCGTTATGCGCAACATGTCGAAGATGCTGATATTGCGATTGGATTAGATGGTTTAAAACCAGCCGATACTTATTTGAGTATTGAAAAATTAATTCAGGCAGCTAAACAAACTGGCGCAGAAGCAATCTTTCCAGGTTATGGCTTTCTTTCTGAAAGTGCAGATTTTGCTCGTGCTTGCGAAGAAAATAATATTGCTTTCATGGGACCAACGGCTGAGCAAATTCTAGAATTTGGTCTAAAGCATCGTGCTCGTGAATTAGCTGCTGCTGCCAATGTACCAATGACACCAGGAACTGGATTGTTGGATAGTTTAGATGAAGCACTGACTGCCGCAGATCGTATTGGCTATCCAATTATGTTGAAAAGTACTGCTGGCGGTGGTGGTATTGGTTTGACTCGTTGTGATACGCCACAAGCCTTGACCGATGCTTATGAAAGTGTAAAACGTTTGGGCGAGCAGTTTTTTAAGGATGCAGGCGTATTTATTGAATGCTTTATTGATAAAGCTCGTCATGTTGAAGTACAAATCTTTGGGGATGGAAAAGGGCAAGTCGTTGCATTTGGTGAGCGTGATTGCTCTTTGCAACGTCGTAATCAAAAAGTGGTCGAGGAAACTCCAGCGGCAAACTTACCTGAGGCGACACGTAAAAAACTGCATCAAGCAGCGGTAGAATTGGGTAAATCTGTTAATTATCGTAGTGCAGGAACAGTAGAGTTTATTTACGATGCCAATCGAGATGAGTTTTATTTTCTAGAAGTGAATACACGCTTACAGGTTGAGCATCCAGTCACTGAGATGGTTACGGGTCTAGACTTAATTGAATGCATGCTCAAAGTTGCTGCTGGTGATGAACTTGATTGGGCATATCTCAACAATATTCAGCCTAAAGGCGCGGCGATTGAGGTTCGTGTTTATGCTGAAGATCCTGTTAAAAATTTCCAGCCTAGTCCCGGTGTACTGACAGAGGTTGCCTTTCCTGAAGGTACACGTGTTGATACTTGGGTCAAAACAGGCACAGAGATTTCCCAATACTTCGACCCAATGATTGCCAAGATTATTGTGCATGCTGACGATCGTGCTAGTGCTATTGAAAAATTAAAGCATGTATTGGCTGAAACTCGATTGAATGGCATCAGCACAAACTTAGATTACGCACGTGCCATCGTTTCAGATCAGCGTTTTGAATCTATGCAAATTTGGACAAGAATGTTGGATGATTTCAATTACACGCCAAACGTGATTGAAGTGGTTCAAGCTGGGACTTTAAGTTCAATTCAAGATTATCCGGGTCGTACAGGCTATTGGGATATTGGTGTTCCGCCATCAGGTCCCATGGATGACTATGCATTTCAGCTTGCTAATCGTATTGTTGGAAATGATGCTAAAGCTGCCGGCTTTGAGTTTACCTTAGTTGGACCAACATTAAAGTTTCACACAAATACGATTATTGCTTTGGCGGGAGCAAGCTGTACTGCGTTGTTAGATGATCAGGAAATTGATTTTTGGAAGCCTGTAGAAGTTAAAGCAGGACAAATTCTAAAAATCGGTCAAGTAGAATCAGGTTGCCGTACATATTTAGCGGTTCGAAATGGTTTGGATGTCCCTGTATATTTAGGCAGTCGTTCTACTTTTGCGCTTGGTAATTTTGGTGGTCATGCAGGTCGTACCTTACGTGTCGGCGACATGATTAAAATGGTTGATCCAGCATTTGCTGGTGCAGAATTGCCACTTGCACATGACGAACCTCAAGCGTTGTCGGCTGAATTGATTCCTGAATATAGTAATGAATGGGAAATTGCGGTGTTATATGGCCCGCACGGCGCACCGGATTTCTTTAAACCAGAATATGTGGAAGAGTTTTTTGCATCAGAGTGGACAGTTCACTTTAACTCAAATCGTTTAGGTGTGCGTTTATCAGGACCAACGCCAAGCTGGGCACGAGAAAATGGTGGTGAAGCAGGTTTACATCCATCAAATGTCCATGACTGTGAATATGCGATCGGTGCAATTAACTTCACAGGCGATTTCCCTGTGATTCTGGCAAAAGATGGTCCAAGTTTAGGCGGTTTCGTTTGTCCTGTGACGATTGCCAAAGCAGAGCTTTGGAAAGTGGGGCAACTTAAAGCCGATGATAAAATTCGTTTTTATCCGATTAGCGTTGAACAAGCCAATGAACTTGAACGTCAGCAAATTGAAAATATCCAAAACTTTGCGGAAGCAAGCAAAGTTGTAGAAACAATTGAGCCAATTCAAGAGGTTGTCAGTACGATTTTGGCACAACGAGAACCAACTGAATTGTCGCCAAAAACAGTGTATCGCCAAGCAGGTGATAGTTATATTCTCTTAGAATACGGCGAAAATGTTTTAGATTTGGCTTTGCGCTTACGGGTGCATCAACTGATTCAAATGATCCGTGATGCAAAAATTGCAGGCGTATTGGAACTGTCACCGGGTGTTCGTTCACTACAGATTAAATACGATGGCTTAGTAATTCCACAATCACAATTGATTGCTCAATTACTTCAACTCGAAGAAGAGATGGGCGATTTGAGCCAATTAAAAATCCCATCTCGTATCGTACATTTGCCGATGGCATTTGAAGACAGTGCGACTTTAGGAGCTGTAGAACGCTATCAAGAAAGTGTTTGCTCTAAAGCACCGTGGTTGCCAAATAATGTTGATTTTATCCAACGCATTAATGGCTTGGCAGATCGGAATGAAGTCAAAGATATTATTTTTGATGCGAACTATTTAATTCTTGGCTTGGGTGATGTGTATTTAACTGCACCATGTGCTGTACCAATCGATCCACGCCATCGTTTACTCAGTTCTAAATATAATCCTGCACGTACCTTTACCGCAGAGGGAACAGTGGGTATTGGTGGCATGTACATGTGTATCTACGGCATGGATTCACCGGGCGGCTATCAATTGATAGGGCGTACTTTACCAATTTGGAACAAGTTTAAGAAAAACAAACAATTTGGTGATAAACAATGGTTCTTACAATTCTTTGATCAAATTAAATATTTTGAGGTGACAGAAGAAGAACTGAATCAATGGCGCGCTGACTTTGAAAATGGTCGTGCTGAGATCAAGATTGAAGAAACAGAATTCGATTATGCGGATTATGTAAAATTCTTAGAGAATGAAGCTGAAAGTATTGCCGAGTTTAAAGCTAAGCAACAACAAGCATTCACAACTGAAGTGGATCGCTGGAAAGAGGAGTTTGCAGCTCAACCTGAAGAACAGATTCAAGAAAATAACCATGCTGATTACAGTCATTTAGCATCATTAAATGCATCGATGACAGGTAATATCTGGAAAATTTTTGTTGAACATGGTCAAGAGGTTAAAAAAGGTGAAACTGTTGCTATTATTGAAGCAATGAAAATGGAACTTCCAGTTTATGCAGAAGAAGATGGCATTGTAAAAGCTATTATTTGTAGAGCAGGGCAAACCGTACATAGTGGTGAACCACTGGTTTATATGGAATAAGGCAAGGTTGCATGAAAGAAACCAAAATAAAAACAACAAAAAGCTCAGACAATTTGTCTGAGCTGGTTTACCAACGCATTAAGAATGATATCTTTGATTTCAAACTGATGCCGGGTGAACGTTTCACTGAATCTGAAGTTGCAAAGGCTTATGATGTAAGTCGTACCCCAATCCGACAAGCGCTGTATCGTTTGCAACAAGAGGGTTATGTTGATGTGAGTTTTCGTAGCGGTTGGCAAATCCGACCGCTCAATTTTCGATATTATGAAGAACTTTATGATGTGAGGATCGTATTAGAAAAAGATTCGATTCGTAAACTTTGTCAGATTGATCATCAAAACTCGGTTGAGTTATCCGTATTAAAAGATTTATGGTTGATTGAACCTCATCAATATCTAAAAGAAATTAAACAACTGTCACAACAAGATGAAGATTTCCATTGCGCTTTGGTTCGCGCCTCTGGCAATAATGAAATGGCAAGGATTCATCGTGACTTGAGCGAGCGAATCCGTATTATTCGGCGTTTAGACTTCTCTAAAGATTATCGTGTTGAAGCGACTTATCAGGAGCATCAGAAAATATTGGGTTATATTTTTAATCGTAAAGTAGATGAAGCCATTCAGGCGATTGAAGCACATATTATGCAAAGTCGTGATGAAGTGAAAAAAATTACTTTACAGATGTTGGATTCGAGTCAGTTTTATTAGGTTTTAAATAATAACCTTCCATAAGAGTCGTTAGATTTTTATAAATATATTTTTGAATACTTCAGCGTTCTTCATTAGATTATGAAAAGGCCCATCAAAAGATGGTTATGTGTGTCTAGAATTTTGGTGGCTATTCACTTGGAAGTAAGGCGGATTTAATTGTTCATAAATAGGCTAGAAAAACAGACAAAAGTTATCAATTACATAAAATACTTCTATAATAGCGCCCATTATGACTAGAGTCCGTTTTTTGTTCAGATGAATGAATGACTCTAGCTACTCTTTTTAAATCAATTTCTTATCCGCGATTCGGGTTATTGATCAATATTTGAAATTTTATGTGTCAGTGCTGACACATAAGAATATTTAGGTGCCAGCATGGAAATCAAGGTTAATTATCTCGACAATCTTCGACAAGAAGCCAAGTTCGATGATTTTACAGTTATCGCTGACCAACCCATTCGTTACAAAGGTGATGGTTCTGCACCAGGTCCATTTGACTACTTTTTAGCATCATCAGCATTATGTGCAGCTTACTTCGTTAAAGTATATTGTGCAGCTCGTGATATTCCGACTGATAATATTCGTTTGTCACAAAACAATATTGTTGATCCAGAAAACCGTTATAAACAAATTTTCAAAATTCAAGTTGAATTACCCGCTGATATTTCTGAAAAAGACCGTCAAGGCATCTTACGTTCAATTGATCGTTGTACCGTTAAAAAAGTAATTCAAACGGGTCCTGAATTTATCATTGAAGAAGTCGAAAGTATTGATGCGGATGCGCAAGCACTGTTGATGCCAAGTCTGACTTCAGAAAGCAGCACTTATATCGCAGGGAAAGATTTACCACTAGAAGAAACCATTGCCAACATGTCTAGTATTTTGGCGAATCTAGGGATGAAGATCGAAATTGCATCTTGGCGTAATATTGTTCCAAATGTCTGGTCTTTACATATCCGTGATGCACAATCACCAATGTGCTTTACTAATGGTAAAGGCTCTACCAAAGAAAGTGCTTTAGCATCAGCTTTAGGTGAGTTCATTGAACGTTTGAACTGTAACTTTTTCTATAATGATCAGTTCTGGGGTGAAGAAATTGCCAATGCAGAATTTGTACATTATCCAGACGAAAAGTGGTTCAAACCGGGTCCGAAAGGTAAATTACCAAAAGAAATTTTGGATGAATATTGCCTTGAAATTTACAACCCAGATAATGAATTACTGGGTACGCATTTATATGATACCAACTCAGGCAATACAGAGCGTGGTATTTGTTCGTTACCATTTGTGCGTCAGTCAGATAAGGAGATTGTGTATTTCCCATCGAATCTGATTGAAAACTTGTACCTAAGTAATGGAATGAGTGCAGGTAATACTTTGGCTGAAGCACAAGTTCAATGTTTATCTGAGATTTTTGAGCGTGCTGTCAAACGTGAAATTTTAGAAGGTGAAATTGCTTTACCTGATGTACCTCAAGAAGTATTAGCAAAATACCCAAGTATTGTGGCGGGCATCCAAGGTTTAGAAGAACAAGGTTTTCCTGTTTTAGTGAAAGATGCTTCTTTGGGCGGTGATTTCCCAGTGATGTGTGTGACACTGATGAATCCACGTACGGGAGGCGTATTTGCCTCATTCGGCGCACATCCAAGCTTTGAAATTGCGTTGGAACGTAGCCTAACCGAACTCTTACAAGGGCGTAGTTTTGAAGGTTTAAATGACCTACCTCAACCAACCTTCCAAAGTGAAGCAGTCACTGAACCAAATAATTTTGTTGAACACTTTATTGACTCAAGTGGCTTAGTTTCATGGCGTTTCTTTAGTGCAAAATCAGACTATGACTTTGTCGAGTGGGATTTCACCAATGATGGTGAAAATTCAAATGAAGAAGAAGCGGCTGAATTGTTTGGCATTTTGGAAGAAATGGGCAAAGAAGTATATATGGCTGTCTATGAGCATTTAGGTGCAACAGCATGTCGTATCTTAGTTCCAGATTATTCTGAAATTTATTTGGTCGAAGATTTAATTTGGGATAACACCAATAAAGCGTTGGCATTCCGTGAAGACATTTTAAATCTGCATCGTTTGGATCAGACTCAACTTGAAGCTTTGGTCGAACGTTTAGAAGAATGTGAATTAGATGACTATACTGAAATCGCGACCTTGATTGGAATTGAGTTTGATGACAATACCGTATGGGGACAGTTGACTATTCTTGAGCTAAAACTATTGATCTATATTGCATTAGAACAGTTTGAAGAAGCCAAAGAACTGGTTGAAACCTTCTTACAATACAATACCAATACCGTTGAACGTGGACTATTCTATCAATGCATGAACGTAGTACTTGAAGTATTGCTCGATGATGAGATGGAATTAGAAGACTATGAAGCGAATTTCCGTCGTATGTTTGGTAACGAACGTATGGATGCAGTTATCGGATCTGTTGAAGGGAATGTTCGTTTCTATGGTCTCACACCAACAAGTATGAAACTTGAAGGGCTTGATCGCCATTTACGTTTGATTGATAGCTATAAGAAATTGCATCAAGCGCGTGCAAAGGCTGTTGGAGTAGCTGTATAAATACAAGCTAAACGTTGAACCTTTAAAAAGTGCATGTTGATCATGCACTTTTATATCGTTAGTCCACTGTTGGAAAGACTACGATGTAATTTATTACACGGGTGGGCACGGCGTGATGTGGGATTTTTTAAATAATGCCGATTAAAAACATTTTGATCATATGCTCTGTCTCTACATACGGTATACAGAACATTTAAAAATATTAGATAGATGGTGGAAAACATACTTGTTCAATCATAGAAAATTGTGAATACTCATGCCCGAAAATTTAGACTATAAGATTATCTTTCGGGGTTAGGCAATTACTGTGAAAACATATCCATTTACATTTTCTCGTTTACACAAAGCATTACTGGCAGTTGGTTCATTTTCATGCCTAGGGCTAAGCTCAGTATTGGTACATGCTGAAGATGAAAATAAGGTATCCCAATTAGAAACAATCACAGTAAACGCCCAAGCAGCAGAAAGCGTATATTTTCAACCAAAGGTGAATTTATCTGGTTTTACTCAACAAAATATTGCTGAGATTCCTGCATCTATTCATGCCGTGACGGCTGAGCGAATTGCTGATCAACATGCGAAAACATTAACGGATGTTGTGAAAAACGATGCTGCGGTAGGTGATGGTTACGCCCCAATTGGCTATTACTCAAACTTTATGATGCGTGGTTTCGCACTGAACCTTGGTTCAAGCTACTTGCTCAATGGTAACTTACTTCGCGGTGAGCAAAATGTCGCACTTGAAAACAAAGAACAAGTCGAGATTTTAAAGGGTATAAGTGCCATTCAAAGTGGTATGTCAACACCTGCGGGTGTGGTTAATTATGTAAGCAAACGTCCTAAAGAAATCCGTTCAATAACCGTTGATGCAGATAGTCATGGCGGTAATCGTATCGCAGCGGACTTTGGTGGATTTTTAGATGAGCAGCAATTGGGTTATCGAATAAATTTGGCGCATGAGGAAATCCATCCGTATGTAGAACATGCCAATGGTAAACGCTTATTTGGTTCTTTAGCATTAGACTGGAATATATCAGATCGTTCAAAATTAGAACTTGATATCGAATCACAGCGTCAACGTCAGCGTTCAGTACCTGGTTATCAGTTGCTTGATGGTAAAACCGTACCTACTGGCGTAGAGTGGGATCGTTTACTTGGCTATCAAAGTTGGAGCCAACCTGTCATTAACCAAAGTTTAAACACAGGCTTAAAATATAATTACCAAATCAATAAAGATTGGTCAGCAAATCTAAGTGCTTCTCAAAGTCGTGTTGTGGTGGATGATTATTCAGCGTTTGCCTATACCTTTGATCAAAATGGTAACTATGATATTTATGACTTCCGCAGTCCTGATGACAGTTACCTGACCAATCAATTTAAAGCAGGCTTAAATGGTCAATTTAGTACAGGATCATGGCAACATAAGTTGAGTTTAGAATTATCACAAACTTATAAACGACATGCGCAATACGATGCGATTAACCAAGCTGTCGGTACAGGGAATATTTACACTGATACTGTGGACTTTGCTCCATCAGGCGCAGTTTTCGGCAATCACTACAAATCTTTAAACAGTCAGCAAACAGCATTAAATTTAATTGATCAAGTTGAATTTAATACAGCATGGTCAATTCTAGCAGGCGGAAAACTACTGCATTTAAATGAAGATGCTTATAATGCATCTGGTAATAATATTCGTGACACTAACTTTAATCGCTTTTTACCTCAATTTGCTGTGATGTATCAGCCTTGGGAAAAGACTCATATCTATGCTTCTTATGCCAAAGGATTAAGTGACGGCGGACAAGCGCCGTGGTTTGCAAACAATCCTTCTGTGACATTAGCACCTAAACATTCAGCGCAATATGAATTGGGATTTAAGCAGCAGTGGCAAGATTTATTTTTTTCAGCTGCATTATTTGATTTAAAACAAGATAATCAACATACCAATACTTCAAATGATTTCGTAAAAGATGGTGAACAACATAACCTCGGCTTAGAACTTGGTCTACAAGGGCGTATTGGTCAAAACCTAGATATGACATCGACTTTAGCATTGACCCGTTCACGCTTAAAAGATATACAATCATCTGAATATGATGGTCATCAAACTCAAAATGTACCAACTGTACGTTTGGCGAGTTATATCTCATACCAAGTTCCCCAAGTTGAAGGATTACGTTTACTCGCTGGCATACAATACAGTAGCAGTAAATATGCCAATAAAATAGGCAGCGTAAAAGTTCCAAGCTACACAGTTTTTAATACTGGTGCAGCTTATAACTTTAAAGCTAATGGCTATGAAAACACGTTAAGATTCAATGTTGATAATCTATTTAATAAAAAATATTGGCGAGATGTCGGTAGCTTCTTTGGTGATGATTATTTATTCCTAGGCGCTCCACGCACTGCACAATTTTCTTGGACGGTGAATTTTTAAATCCAATTCACTGATATGAATAAAGACGATCTGACTTAAAATTAGATCGTCTTTTTTACGAGATTCTGCTATTGGATTAATAAAATTCAAGTTTTTATATCGTTGTAAACAAAAAATAGAAACGAAACATTGTATGTCATCATCTAAAGAATAATTCCAAATTACAAACACTCCCTTATAGCAATAATTCAATCAATATCCTGAGAGTTTTTCAGCTCATGATGAAGCTCGTTCAGGTTAGAGCACTGAAACCCATAAAAACACACAACAATGAATTTTATTCATCTTTTTGTTAGATTAAATCATTTTTATTCATGTGATGATTCGAGTATAAATTACAACATAAAGAAGTTTACGGTTTATCGCAAAAATTAGGATACCAATCATCATGAGTAAAGAGTTTGCATGTTCAATTAAACGCATTCGTTTTGATGAAAACTATCAACCAGCGGATAGCACACGTCTAACGACTAATTTTGCCAACTTAGCACGCGGTGAAAGTCGAGAGCAGAATCTTCGTAATACACTTCGAATGATTAATAATCGTTTCAATGCTTTAGCACAAACTGATAATCCGAATGGTGACCGTTATTCACTTGAAATTGATATTATTTCTGCAGATTTAGATATTGAAGGTAATGGTAAAACTTTTCCAATCATTGAAATGCTGAAAAGCACCATTACCGATCACCATACCAATCAACGTATTGAAGGCATGATTGGCAATAGTTTCTCGTCTTATGTACGTGATTATGATTTTAGTGTGGTACTGAAAGAACATAATAAAGAGAACTCAACTTCGTATGCACCCGAAGGTTTCGGTGATTTACACGGTAAGCTTTATCAATATTTAGTTAATTCAGATACTTTTAAGGCTGAATTTAATCAACAACCTGTCATTTGTTTAAGTGTTTCAACAGCGAGGACTTATCAGCGTACTGTTAATGAGCATCCAGTTTTAGGTGTTGAATATAAGCAAGATCAATATTCACGTACAGATGAATATTTCCATAAAATGGGCTTACAGGTTCGCTTCTTCATGCCGAAAGGAAGTGTTGCGCCTTTAGCATTCTATTTTGCGGGTGATTTATTACGTGATTACACCGATTTTGAACTGATTAGCGCAATTAGCACGATGGAAACTTTCCAAAAGATCTACCGTCCTGAAATTTACAATGCAAATTCTTCAGCAGCACAAGTGTATCAAGCAAGTTTAGAGTACCCAGATTACTCATTAACACGAATCGTTTACGACCGTGTAGAGCGTGGTCAATTGGCAGTAAAACAAGGTAAATGGACGGAAGAAAACTTTATCAAACCTTATCAAAACATCCTTGAACAATGGGCTGCTAACTACACCGTACAAAGTAACGCTGCTTAATTTACCTAAAATAGAGATAGAAGATTTAAAATGGCAATTTTATTACCAACATCAACGGCTGGCAGCTTACCGAAACCTTCATGGCTTGCAGAACCTGAAAAACTTTGGTCACCTTGGAAATTAGAGGGTGAGGCATTAATCGAAGCGAAGCAAGATGCTCTGCGTTTATCTCTACAAGAACAGATCCATGCGGGAATTGATATTGTGAGCGATGGTGAGCAAACTCGCCAACATTTTGTCACCACATTTATCGAGCATCTTGATGGTGTAGATTTTGAGAAGCGTGAAACAGTTCGTATCCGTAATCGTTATGATGCAAGTGTTCCATCTGTAGTCGGTGCAGTCTCTCGCCAAAAGCCAGTTTTCGTGGAAGATGCCAAGTTTTTACGTAGCCAAACAACACAACCAATCAAATGGGCGCTTCCAGGTCCAATGACTATGATTGATACGTTATATGATGGTCATTATAAAAGCCGTGAAAAACTGGCTTGGGAATTTGCCAAGATTCTTAATCAGGAAGCACTTGAATTAGAAGCTGCGGGTGTCGACATTATCCAATTTGATGAACCTGCATTTAATGTATTCTTTGATGAAGTGAATGATTGGGGTGTTGCAACCTTGGAAAGAGCACTTGAAGGTCTTAAATGTGAAACAGCCGTCCATATCTGCTATGGCTATGGCATCAAAGCCAATACAGATTGGAAAAAGACGTTGGGTTCAGAGTGGCGTCAATATGAAGAAGCCTTTCCTAAGCTTCAACAATCTAAAATTGATATCGTTTCGCTAGAATGCCAAAACTCTCGCGTACCAATGGATCTAATTGAACTAATTCGCGGTAAAAAAGTGATGGTAGGTGCGATCGATGTTGCTACTAATAATATCGAAACACCTGAAGAAGTTGCCGATACCTTAAGAAAAGCTTTGCAATTTGTTGATGCTGACAAACTTTATCCATCTACTAACTGTGGAATGGCGCCTTTATCTCGTCAAGTAGCACGCGGTAAGCTGAATGCCTTAAGTGCAGGTGCAGAAATTATCCGAAAAGAGCTCGCCGTTTAGTATTTAGCAATTAGGAAATATCGAATGGGCTACTTATTAATTTAGTTAGCAGCCCATTCGGTTTGAAATGATTTAGATGTGCAAATGTGACGCAAGTGTGTCTTAGGTCTTAATCTAAAGAAAAGCTACAGTTCAATTTAGGAATCAGATGATGATTGAAGCAAATGACTTTAGAAATGCGATGTCTTTACTGACAAGTGCAGTGAATGTGGTGACTACAGCGGGAGCATCTGGTCGTCATGGATTTACCGCATCTGCTGTATGTAGCGTTACGGATACACCTCCGACATTATTGGTGTGTATGAATACAGCCTCTAGGTCACATGCACATTTTATTGAAAATGAAACTTTAACTGTGAATGTTCTAGGCGCGCAACATCAGCATATTTCTAATGTGTTTTCCTCTAAGTTGACGTCTGAAGAGCGGTTTAAACATGGAACTTGGACTAAATTAAAAACAGGTGCACCTGTTTTAGAGGACGCTCTTGTTAGTTTTGATTGTCAGATTGAACAAATTCAGGAAGTAGGAACACATACTATTTTTATTTGCCGTACAGTTGCTATTCAAAAAAGTCAGCATGAACATAGTCTGGTGTATTTTAATCGTGCTTATCACCAAGTAGGTGAGACTGAAGTTGCTTAAACCAACATTCGCTATTCATCTAATATTAACCTTCAATCAAGTAAGTATGTCGTGGAATTAATCATTTTTTTAGCTATAGGTGCATTAGCGGGATTCGCTGCTGGACTTTTTGGTGTAGGTGGTGGGCTGATCATTGTACCGCTTTTATATGTTGTCTTTACACAAATGGGCTATGATCCTGAAGTTGTGATGCATCTTGCTTTGGGTACTTCATTAGCCACGATTATTGTGACGTCTATCAGCTCATTAATGGCGCATAATAAAAATGGTGCAGTCATTTGGACTGTATTCAAAAATCTGACTCCTGGTTTAGTCATTGGGTCATTTTTTGGTGCGGGTATTGCAGGATTACTATCAAGGGAACACTTGCAACTGATTATTGGTGTTTTTGTGATTTGGGTTGCATACCAAATGTTTATTGGAGCCAAAAAAGTAATAGATCAGAATAAAGTCCTTCCATCAACGACTAAACAGGTGTTCGCAGGTACAGGAATAGGCATAGCATCAGCAATTTTTGGTATTGGTGGAGGTAGTCTAACCGTACCTTATTTAAATCATCACGGTGTAGTCATGCAAAAAGCAGTTGGAACATCTGCTGCATGTGGCTTACCTATCGCAATCGCAGGTGCGCTAGGGTTTATGTTATTTGGTATGAAAGAACAAATAAATGTTCCGAATAGCATTGGTTTTGTTCATATTTATGCATTTCTGGGTATCAGTGCGATGAGCTTTTTCACTGCAAAGCTAGGTGCCAAAGTGGCACATGCTTTATCACCTCAAATGTTAAAAAAATGCTTTGCTGTACTACTGTTGTTTGTCGGATGTTTTTTCCTGTTTAAAGGGATATTTTAGAATTAAGTGAATCTCTTTCTGGCTAATAAAAGCCCATCATGTATGGGCTTTTATGTACTAGAGTTTAATAGATTTATTTTTTAACCATTTGAAATATAAATAATTAACAAATTAAGAGTAGTCTATATTCGCCTTCATTTTCAATAGGTGCCCTATGAACACAAGGTAAAACGTGCTGCATTGGGTGATCAACTGCTAGACGCCAAAGATGTCCTAAACCTAAGTTTAAAGGTCTTGCATCAGGAAGCGGCTGGTAATGTAAATCGAAGAAATAATCTTGTAGAAAACTTTCAAACTCAGCTTCTGAGCCATGATGTAATTCTTTCAGTTTCTCTCTGATTTCGGGAATCAAAACTTTTTGCTTAACTTGATCGCTTGGCAAAATTTCACTTGCTGCGCCGTAATAAGTACATAAAAAAGTATCAGTTGGGATAGGGGAACGATCAACATGAAATGAATACACATCAGTTGAAATAAAATTTAACTCATCATCACGTTCGTAATTTTGAATTAAGTTAAGGGTAGGTGAAGCTCCGAAATCACTTAATAGCTGCATATCTTTTAAGATGATTTCTCTTGCTAAATGACCTTGTTCGGAAAGTTGCAAAGCCAATAAATCATCAACCGAAACCTCAGTGATATTTTCCTTTAGTTCAAGCTGTTTTACGATTTCTTGAAAATCTCCATTCAGGTTTCTATACCAACAAATCGCATTTCTATCTGCTTGAAAATTAGAACCGACAAGTTCGGAGAAACTAGAAACCATGCTAATTTGCTTGTGGTCAGAAAATGCATTCTTCATAAAAAGAAGTTTATCAAAAAGAAATTATGTTTAATGATACACAGTTCGATCACGTTAACAACGATAGGTTGAATCGTATTTTTCAAACATTTATCTTTTCATACCTTATAACAATGAAATAAAGTGTTTTAAATAGATACTGAGAATGATACTTTCCATAAATCGTTATGAGCAAATTTATGCTCAAAAACTTACATAAAAAAGAATTTTGCGCAAATATCTTCACAAATATAAAAAAATAGAGTACTTTTGAGAAAATAATTGCTCATTCATATCAATGAAGAAATTAACAATACAGGCGTTACTTGATCAAAGTTGGTTTGATATTGCTGAACTTACGCTATTAGAACCGAAACTAGGCTCAGCAAGCGCTAGTGAATTAGCTTACGAGTATGCCAGCGCTTTCATTCGACTATGTTGAAGCTAAATTAGAAAGATGAGAACTATTATGAATATAAAAAATCAGACTCAAGATCGTCAGCAAGTTCTTATTGATCTATATATGCAGTACTTATTGAATGAAATAACATTAGGACAATTATTGACGTATTTACGAAAAAACATTCTGAGTATGTCTCAGGAACAATATGCAAATTTAGTCGGCATAAGTCGCAGGACATTAACTGATATTGAGCAAGACAAAGGAAAACTTACTCAATCTGTTTTAGATAAGGTCTTTAAACCACTTGGGTTGAAAGCAGGACTTGTACCAACTCATGAGCACATTGTGAGAAAGATTATGAAACCATCAGAATGAGATCAATGGCTCAGTAACGTGATGTATAATCTTAGATCATCACATTACTAAGCTATGACAACAAACAGTATTGTGTAGGCCACAGTCTTAGATATTCTATTTAACATAATATACATTATACGCAATTATTATTGTAACTCCAAAATAGAAATGTCCGGTTTCTCCAAAGTAAAAATGTCCGCTTTTAGAATATGCACTTTTGCAATTTCGTTAGCGGACGGTTTGATATGTTGGTGTCTATGTCGGATAAAGAACTTAAACGATTGTCGGTCTTGCAAGAAATCTGTGATCAACGCATAACTCAATCCCAGGCTGCTCAGCTACTTCATATTTCAGAACGTCAGATCAGACGCTTACTGCAGAAATACAAAGCTCAAGGTCCCGCTGCATTAGCCCATGCCGGTCGTGGCCAAATCAGCAATTCCAAACTTCCTGAAGAACTCAGACTCAAGTGCCTCAATATTGTTTCTGACCAACTCCATGGTTTCGGACCCACTTTAGCGCATGAAAAGCTCACCACCGTACATGGATTCGATCTTTCAGTAGAAACCCTGCGTTCCTGGATGATTGCAGCTGACTTATGGATTCCTCGATCCAAGCGCCTGAAACGCCCGTATCAGCCTCGTTACAACCGGGATTGCTTTGGTGAACTGATCCAAATTGATGGCTCATATCATGACTGGTTTGAAGGACGCGCTGCTAAATGCTGTCTGCTGGTGTTTATCGATGATGCTACAGGAAAATTGCAGCATTTACGCTTCTGTGAATCAGAATCAGCCTTTGATTATATGATTTCAACACGCTTGTATGTTGAGCAGCATGGTAAGCCGTTGGCATTTTACAGCGACAAACATTCAGTCTTCAGGGTGAATCAAAGCAGCAAGAAAGACACCAAGATTACCCAGTTTGGACGCGTACTCAGTACCCTGAATATCGATATCATCTTCGCCAATTCACCACAGGCCAAAGGCCGTGTGGAACGTGCCAACAGAACCCTTCAGGACCGTCTGATCAAGGAGATGCGTCTGGAAGGTATCAGCTCGATTGAGCAAGCTAATGCCTGGCTACCCTGCTTCATTGAGCAGTTCAATCAGAAGTTCGCCAAGATGGCTTTTAATCCTAAGGATCTACATCGGCCTATCACTGAAACAGCCGAAGAATTAGATGATATTTTTACTTGGCGTGAACCCCGCAGAGTCACGAATAGCCTGACGATTACTTATGATAAATGCGTATATCTCCTGGAAAACACCGAAGAAAATCAAAGGTTGATCGGTAAGTATCTTGAGTTCCTGGAATACCCGGATGGTACTGTAGCCCTCATGCATGATGGCCGAAAGATCAATTACAGCCTCTTCGATAAATTAAGTCAGCTGAATCAGCGAGAGATTGTTGAGAATAAACGGTTGGGTGCTGTTCTGAATCATATCCAACAACAGCATGAAGAACTGGAACAACAAAACAAACGCAATCGTTCTCAAAAGATGCCAAGCAGACGTGCACAGAAAATAGCAATCAAAGAACGAAATCTAAATCCTGTGCTTGACTTGGAATTGTCCATATAGGACATTTCTATTTGGTTATTAGGTAGGACATTTCTACTTAGGAATAACATATTATAACATTAGTTAGATAGTCTATTTTCTTTATTTTGGTATTCTATAGTTACTTGGCGTCATATTTGTCCACTTTTTAAAAGCACGTGAAAATGAGAAATATCTGCATAGCCTAAAAGATTTGAAATCTCTTGAATGGATAAATTTATTTTCTTTTAAAAGAGCTTTTGCTTTTGCCTGACGGCTTTCACTAAGTAAGATTTGAAATGTTTTTTTTCATTTGCAAGTTGACGTTGTAAAGTTCTATCAGTTAAACCAAGATGCTTAGCGATTTGGTTCAACGACAAAAATTGCTGTAATTCTGCTTTAGAAGTTCTTTATTAAATATTAAATGATATTGATCAGCACCAAACTTTTATTGCCTACCATGTCCCATATATCACAGATGAAGAACGAGAAAAAATTCTTATTCGTTTTGAAGAATACATAGTTAATCTAGACAACTTAATGCACCACTGGAGTTCTCTAAATTAAAGAATTTCTACGATAAAATGAATCCAGTTTAAAAAATTAAATAAAAACTGCTACTTAGTACCCCAACTAAATAGCAGTTTATTCGGTATTTTTAATTATTATTTTGTAACTTGTAACACTCATCTAAAGCCAGCTCATAATAAGCCAAGCCTTCTTTCGCTGCTAAAAAAGCTTTTCTCTGAGAAACTGGATCTTTATCGCATAATCTCTTAATCAGCTCCATCGCCTCATAAGGATGTAGATCATCATAGTGTGCATGAGCTCTTAACCATGCCAATGATCTTTTATTAATATTTACTTCTGGTGTTTCTGTATAAGCTTGTATTCCTTTATAAACATGAATGGTCCAATCGCCTGTCGCCCACTCTATTGCTAAATTTGTTGCAGCAATACTCTCCGCTAAACTTCCCCTAAAATTTACATCCCATAAAAAATGATTGATTGCATTTATTGCTACTGGTGGTCTAACTTCATTCAACATTTCAGTCGTTATGCCAAAACCCTTCGCCCAATCTTGATACCAATGTAAATGTCTTTCTTCAACTTTGATATTTTGAATTAACCAATCTCTAGTCTCAGTTACACCATCTAAAGAAAAAGCCGTCGCTTTAGCTAAAGCACCTGCCATATATGATGGAAAATGAGCAACCAAAGGATAAAAATTTAATAATGCTGACCGAAAGCATTCTAAATTTAGGCTACCGCTTGCCATATTTAAAAATAAAGGGTGCTTGCTTACTCGTTCTTTTGCAGGAACAAGTTCATCCCAAAATTGTTGTGCCCATTCTGAGTGAGGTGTTATTTCTAGTTTTGTTCCATATTGCTTCATAACAGTCATTTCGATCCGTCCTATTTCGTATGACTTATTTCAATTATTTTCCACGATTGCTGCTTATTTTTATAGCTAGATTTAATCGTAATACAATTAATATACAATGATCGTTATTTAATTTGTAAAATTTTTTATCTGTTCAGCATTTTATTAAGTTTAATCATTATATTAGTTGCTAATACATTCATATTACACCCGAAAAATATAGAATACTGGCAATAAAATCTGATTATCATAAAAAATGATTAATTTTATATAATCCAATACACATTTTATTTAATACAGTGTAACGTAGTTAACAATCCCTATTTACATTTATAAGAACATTGGGGGCGATGAGAGATAAGATGAAGTTAAAAGCATCCAACTTACTCGGGCAAGAACAGATTGACTTGTTAATTTCTCGCGGACTAAATTTAGTTTGGTTTCCTAAAGAATTAGAAGTCATTTATAAAGATCAGTATAAAAATGAAGCTGCACATGAATTCCGTTACCGTGCACCAATCATTCTATTCTTCTATTTATATTTAAGTTTTGGTACTTATCAAGTTCTACCTACAGAGCTACGCACTGCATGGATCGCGTACTACGGTTGGGTGGGCATGATAATTGTTTTTGCATGGTTACTTGCTTTCATTCCATCAATGAATAGATGGTTTGATTACTATGTTTGCTTAGGCTCTACAGGTGCCGTCGCTCTTACTTTCACGTTAATTAATGTATTTGAACATGGCCAGAATAACGTTCTTTTTCATGCTGCCATGATGTATGCCGTGGTCATTATATATGGCTTCGTTGGTATGCGATTTTATACAGCGATGTTTGCTGGTTGGTCTGGTGGTTTAATTGGTATTGCCATTAGTGTTTGGCTTAATGGATCAATTGATTGGACTTACTTAAATCGAACTTATACTTTTAGTAGCTTTCTAGGAATGGCTTTAGCTTATGCAATAGATCGGCAACATAGAGAGAATTATCTACAAGACTGTATGATCGAACTAAATCGATTAGAGCTTATGCGTCAGGCGCAACAACTTTCAATTTTATCTCAACAAGATGCTTTAACTGGTTTAGCGAACCGTAGATACCTCGATGAAGTTCTTGAAAATGAGTGGAAACGCTCAATCCGTCATGAAGTTCCTATCACAATCATGATGATCGATATCGATTTTTTTAAACTATACAATGATACATTAGGCCATATTCAGGGGGATCAATGTCTTAGACGAATTGCCATTTTGCTGGGTTCAATCTCATCGCGAAGTGGAGATCTTGCGGCACGTTATGGCGGTGAAGAGTTCTTACTTTTATTTTCCATGACGGATAAAGATCAAGCACTGATACAAGTTCAACGTTTAATGCAATTAATGCAAAATATAGGGATTGCACATCCTAGAAGTAATGTCTCTAAATATGTAACGATCAGTGTGGGTGTTGCAACAACAACTCCTCATCTTAATGACAGCCTATCAGAGTTTATTTCTCAAGCAGATCATGCTTTGTATGTAGCAAAAAATAATGGTAGAAATCAATATCATGTTGCAACGAGTGAAAATGTAATTTCTGAGACTTTATAAGATGAATTTTTTATTATTAAAAAACATACTTGCGCGCAAAGTGTCGCAAGTATGTGAAAAATTAAAATTATGGCTCGATTGGTTGGAATGGAACTACAACATCAGCATTTTGAGCACGATGTCTTAAAAAATGATCCATTAGAACAATTGCTAACATTGCTTCAGCAATTGGAGTCGCTCGAACGCCCACACAAGGATCATGACGACCCTTGGTTAACACATCTGTGTTTTCTCGATCAATTGTAATGGTTTTACCAGGAGTGGTAATACTTGCGGTTGGTTTTAAAGCAATCGCGACACGAATCGTTTGACCACTTGAAATACCACCAAGTATTCCACCAGCATGATTTGCAAGGAAACCATCTGTGGTTAATTCATCACGAGTTTCGTGACCAAACTGTCCAGCAACTGCAAAACCATCCCCAATCTCAACACCTTTAACCGCATTGATACTCATCATAGCGTGAGCAATATCCGCATCCAGACGATCAAAAACAGGCTCACCCCAACCCACTGGAACCTTTTCAGCAATAATTTCCAATTTTGCACCACAACTAGTGCCTTGCTCACGCAATGCTGTGACTAATTGCTCGAAGCGAGGAACAGCATCAACATCACCACAGAAAAATGGATTATTTAGCACTTCAGCCCAATCTAACTTTTCTGCAATTTCATTCCCGATCTGTGTTACATGCCCGCGGATATCAATACCAAATTTTTCTGCCAAATACTTTTTAGCAATCGCACCTGCCGCAACACGCATTGCTGTCTCACGTGCACTTGAGCGACCACCACCACGATAATCACGGAAACCATATTTTTGAGTATAGGTATAATCAGCATGACCAGGACGGAATGTTTGGGCAATATTACCGTAGTCTTTTGATTTTTGATCTGTATTACGAATCAATAAACCAATTGATGTACCCGTAGTTTTGCCTTCAAAAACACCAGAAATAATTTCAACTTGATCAGGCTCTTTACGTTGCGTTGCAAACTTAGAAGTACCCGGCTTGCGGCGATCCAAATCTTTTTGTAAGTCTGCTTCGCAAAGTTCTAGTCCCGGTGGTACGCCATCTACAATTGCCATCAAGCCAGCACCATGTGATTCACCACAGGTGGTTACCCGAAAAAGTTGACCAATACTATTGCCTGCCATTTTCAGCCCCTTAATTTTGAATAGATTGCTGGAATATATCTTTATAACGGCGGCATTGTTCCGCAGTTAATGCAAAAATACCAGAACCACCTTTTTGGAATGTAAGCCAATGGAAATCAACAGTATTAAAGTTTTGACGCATCGCCCATTCTGAATTACCGACTTCAATGACGATTAAACCATCTTCTGTCAAATAGTCAGCAGCTTGCGCTAACATTTTACGAACCAAATCCAAACCATCTTGACCAGCAGCAAGTGCAAGCTCCGGCTCGTGTAAGAATTCTTCTGGTAAATCTGCCATATCCTCTGCGTCTACATATGGAGGATTACTTACGATTAAATCATATTGATTTTCAGCAGGAATTTTTGCAAACAAATCAGACTCAAGTAATGCGACTTGATATTGCTTATCATGGTGTTCAGCATTAATTGATGCGACTTCCAAAGCTTCTTTGGAAATGTCTGTTGCATCCACTTCAGAATCTGGGAATGCATAAGCTAAAGCGATTGCAATACAGCCAGAACCCGTACACATGTCTAAAATACGTTGTGGCGTTTTCGGATTCGTGTTTTCTGGTAAATTATTCAATGCTTCGAGCATTTGACCATTTTCATTCAAACAATATGGTGCAAATCGTTGTTCAATCAATTCAGCAATTGGCGAACGCGGAATGAGTACACGTTCATCTACATAATAAGGTTTATTACAGAAATATGCCAAATTTAATAAATATGAGGTTGGAATACGATCATTGATGCGACGTTCTAATAGACTTAAAAATTCTGCTTTTTCAGTTGGTAGTAATTTTGCATCTAATATTTCTGCATCAGCTTTCCATTCTAGGGAAAGTGTTTGCAAAACAAGTGCAGAGCTTTCCGCAAAATAATCTTCAGTACCTTGACCTAAGTGTGCATCATATTGACGAAGTGCGGTTACACCAAAACGAATAAAATCTCGAATGGTTACTAAATTTTCAGCCGCTTCTTGTAAATGTTCAGGGCTGATTGTAGGTCGCTCCACTTAGGCGTCTCCAAAAGTGCTAATTGCAAAAACGCTTTATTCTAACGGGATTAGCATCTATTTAACAGAAAAAAAACCGCCTCTATACAGAAGCGGTCATTATAAAGTATTCATATGAATTTTTAACGTGACAAATAACGCGTCATATCTTCAATGCCTTTTAGTGTCATTGGGTACATATGATTTTCAAAAATTTCTTTGATCCAGTTAATGGTCTGGGTGTAATGCCAGTAACCTTCCATTTCAGGGTTTAACCAAGCGGTTTTGTCAAAATGCTGACGTAAACGTCTAAGCCATACCTCGCCCGACTCATCATTCATGTATTCAACTGAACCACCTGCCGACTTGAGTTCGTATGGTGCCATACTGGCATCGCCAACAACAATTACACGATAGTCGCGACCGTAAGTATGGAATAAATCCCATGTATTCATACGAGTTGAACTACGGCGATGGTTGTCTTTCCAAACATAATCATAGAGACAATTATGGAAATAGAAATATTCTAAGGTTTTGAACTCAGACTTCGCCGCACTAAATAATTTTTCACACTCAGCGATATAGGCATCCATTGAACCACCAACATCAAACAGCATCAGCACTTTAATACGATTACGCCGTTCAGGAACCAATTGCACATCCAAAATACCCTGCTTAGCGGTTTCACGAATAGTCCCATCAACATCAAGCTCTTCAGCCGCGCCTTGACGCGCAAACTTACGTAATCGGCGTAATGCAATTTGCATCTGACGTGTTCCCAAAACTTGATCATCATCAAGATTTTGGTATTTACGCTGCTCCCATACTTTTACCGCTGAACGTTTACGCCCTGGCCCACCTATTCGGACACCTTCTGGATGATCGCCAAAAGCACCAAAAGGTGAAGTTCCGCCAGTGCCAATCATACGATTGCCACCCTGATGTTTTTTATGCTGTTCACGTAAACGTTCTTCCAACATTTTCATCAGTTCTTCTAAAGAACCTGCTTTTTGTAGTTCAGCACGTTGCTCTGGTGTCAGATGTTTTTCTAAGAGTTCTAGGTCAAACCAGTCTTTAGGTAACTTGTGAACTTGTTTAAGTAGTTCATCTAGATCAAAAGTTTCAATGCCATCAAAATAATCTTTCATGGCACGATCGAATTTATCAAAGAAACGTTCATCTTTGACTAAAACTGTTTTAGCCAACTGATAGAATTCTTCCTGATCTGCAAATACTAGACCTGATGCAACCGCTTGGTTGAGATCAATCAACTCACGAGTTGTAACAGGTACACCATATTTACGTAAGGTGTAAAACAATCGCACAAACATGTGATTACACTCTTAGCGGCGTGACATAAAAGCTAAACGTTCAAGTAATTGTACATCTTGTTCATTTTTAATAAGCGCACCATACAATGGTGGGATTGCTTTAGATTTATCATGATTGCGCAATACGTCTTCAGGCATATCATCTGCCATAAGCAAGCTTAACCAGTCAATTAACTCTGATGTTGATGGTGGTTTTTTTAAATTCGTGACTTCACGTAATTTAAAGAATATTTGCAATGCTTCACTGACCAAAGTATTCGAAATATTTGGAAAATGCACTGCAATAATTTCACGCATCGTTGCTTCATCAGGAAATTCGATATAATGAAAGAAGCAGCGACGCAAGAATGCATCTGGTAATTCTTTTTCATTATTCGAAGTAATAATCACAATTGGGCGTTGTGTTGCGGTAATGGTTTCACCAGTCTCGTAAACATAAAACGACATTTTGTCGAGTTCATGCAATAAGTCATTCGGGAACTCGATATCTGCTTTGTCAATTTCATCAATTAACAATACACAACGTTCTTCACTCGTAAATGCTTCCCACAATTTACCCGGTTTAATATAGTTTTTAATGTCATAGACTCGGTTATCACCTAACTGGCTATCACGCAAGCGAGAAACTGCGTCATATTCATACAAACCTTGCTGAGCTTTGGTTGTTGATTTGATATGCCAAGTAATTAGTTTTAGACCTAAACTTTCTGCAACTTGTTCTGCAAGTAATGTTTTACCTGTACCTGGCTCACCTTTCACCAATAATGGTTTTTGTAAAGCACGCGCGGCTTTTACCGCAAGTTTCAGGCTGTCAGTTGCAATATATTGATCTGTACCAGTGAAGTGTTGTGTATCAGCAGACATTTGAAAACCTTATTTTTCTTTAACTTTATGTGAATATCTAAACCGAACGTGCAAGTTTATTTGCACTGTATTTTGACCAGCAGAAGCCGATCAATAATCCTGTACCAATGACAAAGAGAATCAAAGATAAATTTGACCAGATTAAATCATGCTCTTTTGTGAGCACACCAAAAATCAAACCAAAAATAGCAGGTGCTAATTCTGAATTAGGACCTTCAGAGATTGTTGGTGTAGCAAGGATTGCAAAAACAATAATCCAAAGAATCCCTCCTATTGGATTAGGCATACGTGACATCAAACGATACCAACACCATAATGCAATCATTGCACCTGTAACATACACAATAATCGCAACATTCTCTTCAGGGAATTGATCCAGTACAGATAGAATGTGAGACCACATTGCAGTTATCGTTTCAAGCACCACGCAAACCCTCTGGTTCTACCGCATTTGGATTAATAAGTCCTTCTGGCGGCATTTGAATAAAAAAGCCTTTGGTCTGTAATGAGTCTAAGACATGCAATACGTTGACACGTGCAAGTTTGCGCTCACCATGAAGTTCCAAATGCATTACAAAAGTAGCTTTTCCAAAAGCTTGTAAAACACTCTCAGGAACAGACTCAAATGGATTTTCTGATTCCTGATCTGCAGAATAATTTGGACGAGCAATGTACATATACATTTCGTCTTTTTTGCTTGATCTATAAATATCGCAGTGCATGTTTACTCACAACTCTTATCAATCTTAGAGACTATTGGCCATTTAGATTCCAACAGACTTTAAACAGCATACATGAAAAAAAAACTAGGTACATTAACGAATGTTAACGCAACAGTCGTATTTCACAGCTGAACTATTTTATCTAGCTAACTTCATTTGCGCCGCCAAATATTCAATATCTTGTCGCAGTAATGCCACCAATGGCTTGGTTAAGATATCGTAGCGCCAGCCTAACAAATAACTCGGCAATTCTTGCTCTTCTAAATGGAATACAACATATTCATAAATTGCATTCAGCCATTTCTTACGTAGTAAAACTTCTTTAGGAATGCCAGTTTCAAACACGACTCCATCGATTAAAGCATCAATTTGAGGCGCAACTTCTTTAGAATTATTCTTCACTGGTCTTGCCATTCTTAATGGCCATTCATCTTCAGGTGGTAAAAACTTTAATAAATCTAATATGGTTTTGCCATGTTCACGTACAATGTTTGGGCGAATATCTTTAACTTGGGCAAGTTGGAAATTATTACGTGGATTTTTTTCCACTAAATCTAGCATTGTTGTATTTTTGAGAACAAAACTACGTGGTTGATTCATGGCTTTGGTAATTTGCTCACGCCAAATACTGAGCTGCTGTAATTGCATTAACTCACGACGTGAATGGCGATAATTACCAATATCGGTATATAGCTCTGTCAATGGAGTTTCTATCGCAATTTCTTTCGTTAAATTCTGACAATCTTCCAAAACATATTGATAAAGCCCTTTACGCTGTAAATCATGTTTTAATGTATCAGCGAGCTTTGTCAAATATAAGACATCATTTGCGGCATAATTAATTTGCTCTTGGCTTAAAGGACGTGCCAACCAATCTGAGCGAGTTTGATCCTTATCAATATCAATATTTAGGCAGGTTTTTAATGCATTTTGATAGCTTACCTGAAGCCCATGACCAAGAAATGCCATTGCGATCTGCGTATCAAATACATTTTTTAATGGTTTTTGATCTGCATAATGATAAATTAAATCAATATCTTCGCCACAAGCATGAAAGATATTCTGCTGTGCAGTAAAAACCTTCTGCCAAAACTGCTCTAAATCAAGTGCTACTCCATCTAGTAAAGCAATTTGACCATTACAATTAATCTGGCATACCCCAAGTTTTGGATATAAGGTATCAACCTTAATAAACTCAGTATCAAGTGCGTAGGTAGAACATTGTTCCATTTGACTGAGGAGAACAGCAAGGTCTTTTTGCTGTTGAATGAACTGAAACATATTTGCTCAAGTAAAATAATAAAAACAATAGCAATACGACTGTAAAAATACAGTTTTTGCTGAAACGAAACTAAATTAAATCTACAAAGAAAAATTTAATCACTATTCCACATGAAAAACATGAAATTACTCCTATTCTATTCATCAAAAACGAAAATCCTTTTCGTTTGCTTATACTGCCATAAATTAAAGCAAATATACCTAAAATAATGTTAGACAAAATGTAAAAGTGAATTGTTTGTTTAAATTAATAGCATGAATTTACAATAAATATAAAATTATTTCATCTTCATACGATTATGTACCGCTTGACTTAACGTATGACTATCGACATATTCTAATTCACCACCTTGTGGCACGCCTTGTGCGATTCTGGTCATGTGAATTGGCAAATGTTTCGTTGCTTCAACTAAGTAATGTGCTGTCGCTTGACCTTCCACGGTGGCATTAGTTGCTAAAATTACTTCTTCAATCTGTCCTTGGCTTAATCGTTGAATCAAATATGGAATACCAATTTCTTCAGGACCTATTCCATCCAATGGAGACAAATGACCACCAAGTACATGATATTTTCCTCTAAAGCTTCCACTTTGTTCGATTGCCATGACATCAGCTGGAGATTCAACCACACAAAGCAATTGCTCATCTCTTTCTGCAGACGCACAAATATCACAAATTTCATTTTCAGTTAATGAATGACAAATATGGCATTCGTGAATATGGCTCGAAGCCTCATGTAATGCATAAGATAATGCAAAAGCACCTTCACGATTTTTCATCAACAAATGCAATGCCATCCGCTGTGCAGATTTTGGACCAACGCTTGGTAAAATACGCAATGCTTGAACTAGCTGTTCAAATCGTTCACTAAACACAGATCAACTCTATTATTTATAAAAAAGGTTCTCTAAGCCTCACCAAAAGACTTAGAGACTTTTGGCTTAGAATAAACCAGATAAACCTGGTGGTAAGCCCATACCTGAATTCGCACCTTGAAGTTTTTCTTCAGAAATAGCTTCGGCTTGACGTGCTGCATCATTCATCGCAGCAGCAATCAGATCTTCAATCATATCAGCTTCATCTTGTAATAAGTCTGGGCTAATTTCGATACGCTTAACGACATTACGGCAAGTCATAGTTACTTTAACCAAACCACCGCCCGCCTCAGCGTGAACTTCTGTTTTTGCAAGCTCTTCTTTGGCTTTTTTAATATTGGATTCCATATCCTTTTGCATGCGCTGAGCTTGCTGCATGAGCATATTAATGTTCATAAGTTTCTCTCGTTAAATTAAATCTAAACCGCGTGATAGGTCGCGAATAATATCATTAATATCTTCCAAGCCAACAGATACACGGATCAATCCTTCTTCAATCCCTGCGGCTTGTTTGGCTTCGGCAGACATTCTACCATGCGAGGTGGTTGCTGGATGGGTAATTGTTGATTTTACATCGCCCAGATTACTGGTAATCGATAGGAAACGCGTATTGTCAATCACCGTCCATGCGCCTTGACGCTCACCTCTTACAACAAATGAAACCACACCACCAAAACCCTTCTGCTGTTTTTTGGCTAATTCATGTCCGGGATGATCTGTTAAACCAGCGTAATACACTTTTTCAACCTTTTCATGTTGGTGTAACCACTCAGCAAGTATTTGTGCATTTTCACAGTGCGCTTTCATACGGATACTGAGCGTTTCCAAGCCCTTGAGGAAAATCCATGCATTAAATGGGCTCATTGAATTACCCAAAGTACGGATTACACCATTAACTTCTTCAAGTAAATCGTTTTTGCCAACAACTGCACCACCTAATGCACGCCCCTGACCATCAATATATTTTGTTGCTGAATAAAGTACTAAATCAGCACCAAACTTGATAGGTTGTTGCAATACCGGTGTACAAAAACAGTTATCTACAGCAAATAATGCACCATTGGCATGAGCAATATCTGCAATTGCTTGCATATCACCAACCTGTGCCAAAGGATTCGAGGGTGTTTCAATAAAGAGAATACGTGTATTTGGACGAATCGCTTGTTTCCAGCCTTGAAGATCATCCAAATCGACAAAAGTCACTTCTACAGCAAATTTAGCAACGTACTTTTCAAATAAGGCAATGATTGAACCAAAAACGGCGCGAGAACAAATCACATGATCGCCCGCTTTTAAATACGCCATACACATCGCATGTACTGCTGCCATCCCTGAACTGGTTGCAACTGCACGCTCTGCGCCATCCAGAACTGCCAGACGTTTTTCAAAGGCTTGCACTGTTGGGTTGGTATAACGTGAGTATGTATTTCCTGCGATTTGCCCAGAGAATTTTGCAGCAGCATCTGCGGCACTTTCGCAAACAAACGAAGATGTTAAAAAGATAGGTTCACTATGTTCCCCTTCAAAGGTACGATCATGCCCTGTGCGAATAGCCAGTGTTTCAAGTTGGTATTCTAAATCATCGCTTGGATTCATCGTTTTGTATGCCTTATGATCAGGTGTTTAAATATGCCAACATTTTGAGCGCCTAACGTATTTAAGGTCAAGGCATAAGATGAAATTATCGCTTAGACTTCGTGCAATCTTGACTCATGATGAGACTTTCAAAGATGAAATCACTTGTAGAACAGCAAAAAATAAATTTTAAACATCTGGCTATGCGTGTCTTCGATGCAGATCGGCTGGTGCTGTCTCAATCAACCCCCTATCAAGTGATTGCCGAGTTTAAACAAACCCGTGTCCGTTTTTACGCTTCAGAAAACAAACGTTATAAAGAGCCACTAGTCTTTGTTGCGCCGCTTGCGATTAATATGGATATTTATGACCTCTATCCTTATCGCTCTCTCGTTAAACATTTTCAGGACAGTGGTTTTGATGTGTACCTGATTGACTGGGGCAAACTCACTTATAAAAACTATCAGGTTAATTTCTTGTCATTTATCGATAAATTTATTCCACGTTGTATTGAGGCGATTCAAAAGCATTCTAAATCTGAAAAAATTTCTCTACATGGCTGGAGTATGGCTGGAATTTTTGTCACACTTTACACTGCTCGACACAAGCCAAATGCGGTTAAAAATTTAATTGTTTTAGGTAGCCCGATTGATAGTTATGCATCGGGTTATATCGGAAAATTATATAAAACACTGGCATATATTACGACGCGTAACCCAACCATCAAAGATTATATCTATAACCGTTTACCTAAGTTGATGATTCATTCACCTGGCTTGTTAAACTCTTTGGGATTTAAACTACTCGACCCAAAAGGCTGGATTGATAGCAATATCCAGTTACTCAAAAATCTGGATAATCTCAAGCTGGTTCAGGAAGATGCCACACTGAGCCATTTCCTGAATAACATGATTGACTATCCAGGTGGTATCAACCAAGACATGTTGTTTAATGTATGGCTACAAAATCCATTGAAGCATGGCGCAATCAAACTCAAGAATGAGACGATAAAACTGAAGAATATCAATTGTTCGCTCTTGGTAGGTGCTGGTAAAGGTGACCAACTGGTTACATCTGATGCCGCTTTTCCACTCACCCAGTTGACAAGCAGTCAGGATGTCACGTTTACTTTGATACCTGGCGGGCACTTAGGTTTAATGTCCAGTCAAAACAGTTCTATTGAGTTCTGGCCAACACTGACAACTTGGTTATCAGAACGTTCAACTCCAATAAAAAGGTAAACTATGACTCAATCTGTTGCATTCATCGGTTTAGGTGCTATGGGCTATCGCATGGCTGCGCATTTACCCAAGTATTTCGAAAAAGTTTACGTTTGGAATCGTAACTTTGATAAAGCTAAGCAACATGCAACAGAATTTGGCACTTTGGCGGTTGAACTTGCTGAAGCGGTTCAGGCAGATGTTATCTTTTCGTGTTTACCGACTAGTGATGACGTTGAAACATTAATTGATGGTGTGAATATTAAATCAGGTGCAATCTGGATTGATTGCACCAGTGGTGTTCCTGAGGCAGCGCGCCGTCTAGCAGAGCGATTAAAAATACAAAATATCGATTTTCTCGATGCACCTGTTAGCGGACAAACCATTGGTGCAGAAAATGCAACACTTACGGTTATGGTGGGTGGTGACATTAATGCTTTTGAATGTGCTTATCCTGCGATGGCAGCAGTCGGAAAGCTCATTCAACACGTAGGTGATTCGGGTACAGGATTTGCCGTTAAAGCAATTAATAACATGTTACTGGCTGTCAATTTATGGTCGGTTGCAGAGGGATTTAGTACACTCAAAGCGCATGGTGTAAACCTAGATGCAGCTTTGAATTGTATTAATGCTTCTAGTGGCAAAAGCATGGTTACAGAAACTGTTTTTCCACAACGCGTTCTCAGCCGTGAATTCCCTGTAACTTTTTCATTACCTTTGCTCGCAAAAGATACAGGGATTGCCTTAGACTTAGTACATGATGCAAAGCTTCCAGCGCCTATACTTGCCTTAACCCAAAGCTTGATTCAGGCTGCAAGTTTAACTGCCGAAGCGAATAGTGACTTTTCTTCTGCTGTCAAAATGTATGAAGAGTGGACAAAAATTATACTAAAGTAAAAAGCTCAAGGTGATAAAAATTACACTCCAATAATACAGTTCCATTGAAATTTCATTCATAAATCGTATATTAGTAGTTGAACTTAAGTCAAATCGTGAAAATAGACATATTTTCTTAATTTATTTGAGTTCATGCCTTTTAACTAGAGGAATACCTCATGAATAAGTTTGCTGTTGCAGTTTTTGCTGGATTGATAAGCCTTACAGGTTTTAACCTTCAAGCAGCTACACCAGAACAAGAATGTAAAAAATTGCAAGATGACTATAATCTCATCTATGCATCGAAAGGATTTTGTTTTAAAGATGCAGATGCCAAGGCTAAATATGGTAATGAAAACTGCCATACAACAAAGCCTAAATTTTCTGACAGAGAGCAACAACGCTTAGATGAAATTAAAGAGCGTCAAAAAGAATTAAATTGCAAATAAAAGCCTTATTTTTAAGTCTTAGCAGTTTATTTTCTATTCTTGTCTGAAAAGCAAAACTTCTCATCTCATTATATTAAAGGACTAATCATGGCGTACGATGACCAAAATATTTTTGCAAGAATCTTAAGAGGCGAACTACCTGCAATCAAAATCTATGAAGATGATCAGGTCCTCGCTTTTATGGATATTATGCCTCAAGCAGATGGTCATGCTTTAGTTATTCCTAAAACACCTGCTGTTACTTTGATGGATTTACCTGCTGATGCAGCAGCCTATACGATTCAAATTGTTCAAAAGATAGCTAAAGCAATTGAAACCGCTTTAGATGCTAAAGGGATCGTACTAATGCAACTTTCAGGAGTTGCTGCTGGGCAAACAGTTCCACATGTGCACTTCCATTTGATTCCTAGCTCAGTTCATGAACTTGGTCGTCATGCAGCACAAATGGGTGATCAAGAAAAGATTAAAGCCTTTGCTGAAAAGATTAAAGCAGTGCTGTAAGTAAAAAATTATCTATACGATGGGGCTTTTCGCCCCATTTTTATTTATTAAATATATAAAAATCAATAACAAATATAATTATTACTAAATATGAATCGTCATTAAACTGTCATTTTTCTTTCACTTATCTGTCACAAAGTTTGCCGATACTGCATACAAGTCAGTGAGCTGTGTAACTTTATGTACACAAGCAAGCTTATAACAGTAACTAAGGCAACTGCCATTTACAAAAAGTGTTCTGGAGAAATCTCAATGAAAAAATTGCTTCTTGCTGCTACTGTAGCAACTTTAGCCATGAATGCAGCGCAAGCAGCACCAACATTGTATGGTAAGCTCAGTGTGACTTTGGAAAATATTGACAACAACGGCTTTAAAGATGAAAGCGTAACAAAAGTAAATTCAAACGCTTCACGTTTGGGTGTGAAAGGTGAAGAAAAATTGACTGATAACTTATCAGCAGTTTATTTAGCCGAATGGGAAATTGGGGCAGATGGCGATGGTGATGCTTTTAAAAACCGTAACCGTTTTGTCGGTATTAAATCTGCTGGTGTTGCAACATTAAAAGTTGGTCAACACGATTCTTACTTCAAAACTGCAGCTAATAATAACCAAGATATTTTTAACGATCACAATGAACTTGACATGACAGCAGTTTTAGCTGGTGAAGATCGCTTAAAGAATGTTATTGGTTTTGAGACTGATAAAAAATTGTTGGGTGGATTAGCATTTAACATTATGTTCCAACAAGGTGAACAGAATGAAACTACTAAGGATAAAAACGGTCAAACAATACCTCTAGATAACTCTGCAAGTGGTCAAAAAGGTAGTCGTAATGGATTTGGTGATGGTGTTTCAACATCTCTAACTTACGAAAATAAAGATATTGGTTTAAATGCAGCTGTTGCAGGTAACTTTGCAGTTGCATCAAAGTATAATGCTTATGGCTTATCTGGTGTATATACAGATGCAGTGCGTGTAACTGGCTCACTTGATTTATCTCAAGTAGGTGCTGAAGGTTTAGTATTCGGTGGTTTATGGCAAACTGCGAAACCTACAGATGATACACTTGTAGGATACAAAGGCTTAAAAGAAAACGCTTTCGGTGTAACTGCTGCATATATCATTCCTTCTACACCAGTGAAGTTAAAAGCACAATATATCTCTGCGAAAACAGAAGTTGATGGTCTTGAAGATCGTAAAAATGATTTATATGGTGTAGGTGCTGATTACAATATCAATAAACAAGCTCGTTTCTACGGTGTTGTTGCTCAACAAAAAATTGACTGGCAGAAAGACAATAACAAGAAAACTGTTATTGGTTTAGGTATGGAATATAACTTCTAATCAGAAGTTTATTTCAAGTGTTAAATAAAAGGGCGTTTCGCCCTTTTATTTTTATATGCTTATCTTTTTAAAAAACCACCCACCAAATTCAATACTTGTTGAATATCTTGATTTGCTTCTTGGGGATTGGTATTACTTCCTTGCGGAGTCAAAGAATCAATCACTTGAGGTAATACAGACGAAATCGCACTGTAAATTTCTTGCTTTGGCGCTTGTGCTTGTTGGGCAACCTGTTCGATATCTTGATCATCAAATAAGCTTTGAATATTTTGGGTTGGAACATCTTGAGCATTTATTTGTTGAGGATCGACCCAACTCTTTACCTGATTGGATAAACCTGTACTTTTTAGTTTATCTAATGCCCCTTGTAAGCCCCCCTGTTTTTGAATCCAAGCAAGAACCAACGGCAATACGGCTATAAGTAATGTTTGTGCTGTGTTACCACTAGTATTACTATTTGTCTGAGATGTATTGTTATTCGTACTACCTAACTGACCAAAAACTGAACCTAGGATTCCACCTAAACCACTTTGCGGCTGATTTTGATTGTTTTGTTGTTGACCACTAAGTTGCCCTAAAACAGAGCCAAGAATTCCACCCAAACCACTATTTTGTGAAGATTGTTGCTGACCGCCTAAGGCCTGTTTCGCTAAAATCTCTACGATATTTGTCAAATCTGTCATGGTTTTTATATTCCAGTTAGAATTATTTATTCGAAAAGCATACGCTGCTTTTCAGTATGAAAACAAAGTTAAAGTGTTAAAATTTGCAAGAACATTTCATCAGCTTATTATTATTTTATAACTGCGGCTTATTCAGAACCGCAGTAAACTCTAAAAAATCACCAACGAAACTTATTCCAATTTTCTGGATTTGCCCAAAATTTAGAGTTAAACCAATCAGGAACATGTTTGTAAGTTAAAATATTGAATTGCCATAGAGCAAAATCACTATCATGAGTAGTCTTATCAATAAGTTGAGTAAAACCTAGTGAACGCAATAGCTTTTCATCGTTTCGTTTACTAACAACAACAATCCTTTTAGCCATTAAGTCGCGTAACTTCACTAAAAGCTGCGCTTTATGTGTTTCAGTGATGTTTTGCATTTGCTCTGTATCAAATAATACAAAACCTAAATCATAACGTTGTGTAAATGGCAGATTTAAAAAGTCAGTTACGTTAAAATGATGCCATTGAATTTCAGCATTTTGATCAATTTGCTGACCGATACAAAGTGCAGTATGAATGGGCTGTTCTTTAGATAAATCGTCTAGCATAGAAGTGATGACATTTTGTTCAGCCATAACTGCAACCCTTGATTGAGAAAGATGAGAGTTTATTGATGGAACTACAAGGCATTTGTCACAAAATGCACGCAGCGCTCAAAACGCATAGTGTAACTGATCAACCAACCAGCAAGGCAAATGTTGAATATAAATTTATATTAGATCGTTCAGAAACTGATCTACCCTTCGTACTAGGTCAAGAATTAGAAATTGAATGGACTGGAAATATTTTTTGTACTTCGTGTGGTGCAAAGACTCCAAAATCATATTCACAAGGTCACTGTTTCAAGTGCTTCAAGACCAAAGCTGAATGTGATCTTTGTATTATGAAACCTGAGACTTGCCATTATCATCTTGGAACTTGTCGTGAAGATGAATTTGCACACAAGGTTTGTTTCCAACCCCATATTGTGTATCTAGCCAATTCAAGTGCACTAAAAATTGGAATTACTCGTATCGTTAATATGCCGACTCGATGGTTAGATCAAGGTGCAACCCAAGCTTTACCCATTTTAAAAGTTGGTTCACGCCGCTTATCTGGTCATTTAGAAACTTTATTTGGTACACAAATTGCCGATAAGACGGATTGGCGTAAGCTCCTTAAAGGTGAAGCTGAACCATTGAATTTAATTGAGCAACGTGACCAGATTTTGGAAGAATTTGCACCAAAAATTCAAACGATTCGAGATGAGTTTAGCCAAAACTTAGAATTCAATGAAGAACTTGAATTTTTAGAACATGAATTGCCTAAAGAATTTATTTATCCAGTTGAACAATATCCAGAAAAAATTAAGTCCTTAAATTTGGATAAAACACCCAAAATTCGTGGTGTTTTACATGGTATTAAGGGGCAATATTTATTACTCGATATTGGTGTCATCAATATTCGTAAATACACAGGCTATGAAATGATTCTACGAGCGTAAATGATAAGGTGGCATTTGAAATGCCACCTTTTTTAACTTAATTTGTTTTTAAACAATTCAGAATTGCATCAACAGGATTTTCAGTATCTCCTGAGATTAATTGTTTGTGCATACTTAAATGTTGCATCATCTGAATATGTGCTGTTTCATTATCCATTAATTTTTCAATTTCAGAAGCAAGGTGTTCTGGTGTTGCATCAGCTTGAATTAATTCTTGGATGACTTTTTTACCTGCAATGATATTAGGTAAAGAGTAGTATGGAATCTTAACGAGAAACTTAGCAATCATATAAGTTAACCAATGTAACTTATAAAAAGTCACCATTGGGCGATGTAATAACATTGCTTCAAGCGTCGCAGTTCCTGATGCTAGTGCGACAATATCACTCGCATTCATGACCATACGACCTATTTTAGATTCAGCATCGGTATTTTCTAAAATATAAATTTTTGATTTTAAAGTTACATCTAAATTTTGAATACCATGTTCAATTTGTTGTCTTCGAGCATCATTAATTGCTGGAATCAGAAACTCTAGTTCAGGATATTTTTTATGTAGTATTTCCGCAGCCCCAATTAACAAAGGCAATAGTCTGTCAATTTCACCTCTTCGACTTCCTGGTAATAAAGCAACGTGCATTTCATGTGCAGATAAGCCAAGCTGATGTTTTGCTTCTACAATTGGATTTTTTAAAGGTAATTGTTTGGCTAGTGGATGCCCAACAAAAGCTGCTGGAACATCGTAATTTTCATAAAATGTTTTTTCAAATGGGAATAAACACAACACTAAATCTATACTACGTTTGATACCATGTACCCGCCCTTGACGCCATGCCCAAACAGATGGACTTACGTATTGAACTGTTTTAATTGGTAAATTCTTTTCTTTTATTGTTTTAGAAAGACGTAAATTGAAATCAGGTGCATCAATTCCAATAAAAATATCCACTGGATGTTCAGTCCAACGTTCAACTAGACCATCACGTACAGCAAATAACTTCTTTATATCTTTCAAAACCTCCACAATGCCCATTACTGATAAAATTTCCATTGGATAATAACTATGGAAACCCTCAGCAATCATTTGTGAACCACCAATACCTTCAAATTCAGCATCAATTCCTTGTTCGCGAAAACTTCGCATGAGTTTCACTCCTAGAGTATCTCCAGAAACTTCTCCCACCACGATACCAATTTTTAGTTTTTGCTTTAACAAGACCAATGCCCCACTGAAATATTTGAATGATTCTAACAAAATGATTTTACATCGAATCATAATAAGCTATCCAAATTGTTCAAGATTGGTGAATATAATGTTTAATCTAAAATTCCATTCATTACTTTAAAATTATCTTGATTAACGATAGTTAAATGATTGCGAGTTTATTTTCAATTTATTTATATTAACAATAATCGTTTTCATTTGATATTTATTCTCCTATTGGCTAGCTAAAAATCATTTATGGCAAAATCAACATCACTTACGCTCATCTATCGCCTAAGTATTTTTTACCGCTTTACCTTGAGCTTTGTTGTTGGTTACGTCTGCATGATGTATTTGAGCTTATGTCTGACTGCATTATTTCTTCATTCATTCACTAGAGCTGAAGCCATTTATTTGGCTGCCTTTATTTCTATAATTTTTTATTTACTATTCATCATTGTTAGTTTCTGCACGAATTCTTTGTTAAAACTCACTTGGATTAGCTTAATTTTGGCAGGTACTTTATTCGGCTTATCTGTAGGTTTAAGTTAATAATGCAAAACAAAAGTGTACGCCAATCTATGGCATGGCTACATGCATGGACAGGTTTAATTTTTGGATGGCTTTTATTTGCCATTTTTCTCATGGGAACGAGTGCCTATTATCGTCATCAGATTAATTTATGGATGCAGCCACAACTATCGCAGTATCAAATTAATCAAGTAACGGCTATTCAAACAGCAACAGAATATTTAGAAAAAAATGCAGCTGATGCGAAATCTTGGTATATCAAAGTTGCGAACAAAGAAGAACCTGTCAATAAAATTTATTGGGAAAAAAGCATAGGTGGTTATGAAAGCCGAGACTTGGATGCGAATACTGGTCAAGAACTTAAACTTTCTGCAACACAAGGTGGTGACTTTTTTTATAATTTCCACTTTCAACTGTACGGATTACCTGTGCTCATTGGACGCCTAATCGTTTGTATCGCAGCTTTTATTATGTTGATTGCATTGGTTTCGGGCATTATTACCCATAAAAAAATATTTACGGATTTCTTTACGTTGAGAACTTTTAAATCACAACGCTCTTGGCTCGATTTTCATAATGTTTGCTCTGTACTTGCTCTTCCCTTTTTCTTGACGATTACTTTTACTGGTTTAGCTATTTTCTTTTACTTATATTTACCGTGGGGTATGAAACAATTATATCCTGAAAAGCCATTTCAATATTTCACGGAGATCAGAACGATCTCGCAAACAACCAATATCGATATATAACTTAGTGTATCTCAATAATCATCGATTAATTTCAGACCTTTCAAGTTATTGGTTATTTCTACGTGTTGATTTATTCTTACTCATTTGCGCTTTATTCGCTATTTTTATTTTTAGATATATTCAACCTATTCAGGAAAAGTCCATACAAAAAATTAAAACAAAATTAGCGAAAAATAAGGTGAAGGCATGATTTTTTTGAGTCTAATTTTGATACTGATTGGAATGACCTTCTTATATAAATGTAGTCCTAAGCAAATCAGCAAAACGAAGCAACTATATCTCATTCGCTATAAAACTCTCTTCAAATTTTTTGCTTACCTCTGCTTTTTGATTGCAGGAAGCCTACTCTGTCTTGAATATGGAAACGCTATAGGATTTGTAAGTTGGTGGCTATTTGCGACACCGATTACATTTCTACTTGTGTTATGGGTTAATGAATTAAAACCTAACAAAAATAAAATTTTAGCAAAATAGAGAATGTTTAAATCACTCTACTTTTCAATTAATTATTTTACGTCATTTTGAACCGTACCGGGTTTGTCGGAGACTTTTTATTTAAGTTAGGCCACCTGACCTAATGGGTTAATTTTATCATAGTACATTGCTTCAAAATCAAAAGGTGACACATAACCTAGTGCACTATGTACACGCTTTTTATTGAACCAATCTACCCAGCTTAGTGTCGCAAGTTGTACATCCGCTAAACCTTGCCAATCCGCTTTTAAATATTCGATCACCTCTGTTTTGTATAAGCCATTCACCGTTTCAGCCAAAGCATTATCGTATGAATCACCGGTCGTACCGACTGATGCTCGTAAATTTGCTGCTTCTAAACGATTGGTATAACGAATGGAAAGATATTGCACACCTCTGTCACTATGATGAATCACGTTCTTTGGCATGCCTCGATCATGCAATGCTTGCTCCAGTGCATCGAGCACCATATCTGTATTCATCCGTGTCGATACTTTCCATCCAACAATTGCTCGTGAGAAGACATCAATAATAAATGCAGTATAAACCCAGCCTGAATTTGTTTGAATATACGTGAAGTCAGCGACCTGAGAAGCATTGCTTCGCAAGGGGCAGGATGATCAGCACTAAAATTGCGTTTCACCAAGTCATCTGCTCGTTTTTGATCCTCTCGGCTACGGGTAGTTTGTTTATTCTTACCACGCCAAACACCTTGTATACCTAGTTTTTGCATCAATCGAGCAACTGTACAGCGAGCAATAACATAGCCTTCACGTTTCAATTTTTGCCAAACTTTACGCACACCATATCGACCTGAACTTTCCTTCCAAATTCGTTTAATTTGTTCAGCATGATGCAAGTCATGTAGATCTCGCTTTGCTCGATGTTCTGGGTTTTCAACGAAATCTAGTGTTCGATAATAGGTAGAAGCCGCGATCGGTAAAATCCTGCAAATCGCCTCAACACCATATAACGCCTTATTGTTATGGATGAAATCTACCATTATTTGTGTGGGCGGTCGAGCTCCGCCTGGGCGAAAAAAGCGGCTGCTTTACGTAGAATTTCGTTAGCACGTTGCAGTTCTTTATTTTCACGTTCGAGTTGTTTAATACGTTCTTGATCTGAAAGTTACTGTACTTTAATTGGGTTTTGTTTATCTAAATATTTTTGATACCAAACACGTAGAGTTTCAGGAGTACAACCTATCTTGGGAGCAATAGCGGTGATCGCAGCCCAATTCGATGGATAATCTTTCTCGGATTCAATCAATAATTGAACCGCTCTTTCTCTGATTTCAGGGGTATATTTTACTTTTTTCATCGGGACATTTTCTCAGAAAGCTTGGTCTCCGACAAACCCGGTACGGTTCATTTTGATCAAACTAAGATTTACTCTACGAACTCATAAGTGCAAATTAATGAAACATGGCTGAGTAATTCAGTCAGTTTTTATACCGTCATCGACATTCTTTAGCTTTTTTTTGCATAAGTAAATCACTATTCATCACAACGAGTTATCTAAAAAAAGCATAAGATATGCTGGTTTTTGCATATTTAGGCATATTGATTATGTTTGGTCCTGTTGAATTTATTCTAGCTGGGGTTTTGGTTGGTTTCTGTGTAGGAATCACTGGTGTTGGTGGTGGCTCATTAATGACCCCCATTTTGATTAGTTTATTCAAAATTGAACCTCATATTGCAATCGGTACAGACCTGCTATATGCCTCTATTTCTAAATTTTGCGGTTCAATGGTACATGCTAAAAAACTAAATATTGTATGGCCAATTGTACTTTGGCTTGCACTTGGAAGTATTCCTGCATCTTTTGCCACCTCTTGGATTTTAGAACATTATTTAAGTCAATCAACGCATTATAAAGCTGTGCTGACCATGGTCTTAGGCTTTATGTTGACCTTGACAGGTATCTCTATTGTATTTCGTAGCCAAGTTGAAAAGTTCTTTGATCGTTTCCGTAATCGTGAACAAGCAAATATGGAAAGTGAGCAGCATGCTCTCCAGCATAAACGCTTATATATCGTCATCATGGGCATGGTTTTAGGTATTTTCGTCACCCTGTCTTCTGTAGGCGCTGGTGCTTTCGGGATTATGGCGCTCGTAATTATGTTTCCTAACTTACCGATGATCCGTATTATTGGTTCAGATGTCGTACATGCTGTCTTATTAACCGCTGTTGCTGGTTTGAGTCATATGTCTTCAGGTAATGTCGACTTTCATTTATTAATGTGGTTACTTGTTGGTTCTATTCCTGCAATCATTGTTGGAACTTTAATTAGTTCGCGTATGCCAGAAAGACTTATTCGTAGAATCTTAGGTATTACATTATTTGCCCTTGGTGTTAACTTTATGATTAATCCAGTTAAGGCAAAACCTAAACCAGTTGAAACACATAAAGTTGCTGTTGTTCAACAAACAAGCCATTCATCTAGTATGGTTTAATTCTGAAAAAAGCCGATTGTTTTCCGCAATTTTTGCGAATGGATAGTTAATCAATCGGCTTTTCATGCTATATTCGTAGACAAAATAACCTCTTCTTTCGATTGAATTTGTGACAGCAATGAATACTCTACAGTCAAATCCAGTTTCTCAGCCAGATATCGACGACGTTAATATTAAAAGCATTCAAACCTTAATTACCCCTGCGGAACTGAAAGCTGATCTTCCTTTATCTGAAGCTGCATCTCAAACTGTGTTACAAGGACGTGCAACTGTACGTAATATTTTAGACGGCAATGACAAACGTTTGTTTGTGGTGATTGGACCTTGTTCAATCCATGATGTTAAAGCTGCAAACGAATATGCTGATCGCTTAAAAGAATTAAGTGAAAAAGTAAAAGATACTTTATACCTTGTGATGCGTGTATATTTTGAAAAACCACGTACGACAGTCGGTTGGAAAGGTCTAATCAACGATCCAGATATGAATGACTCTTTCAATATTGAAAAAGGTTTACATATTGGTCGTGGTCTTTTGCTTGAATTAAATGAAAAAGGCTTGCCATGTGCGACCGAAGCACTTGATCCAAATTCTCCACAATATTATCAAGATTTGATTTCTTGGTCTGCGATTGGCGCACGTACTACAGAAAGCCAAACACATCGTGAAATGTCTTCTGGTTTATCATCTCCTGTTGGGTTTAAAAACGGTACAGATGGCGGCTTGACTGTTGCAACCAATGCAATGCAATCCGTTAAACATGGCCACAGCTTCCTGGGTCTAAATGAAAATGGTCAGGTGGCAATTATCAATACCAAAGGCAATCCTTATGCTCATGTGGTATTACGTGGTGGTAATGGCAAGCCAAACTACGATGCTTCTTCTGTTGCGGAAGCAGAAGCAGCTTTGGCAAAAGCCAAAGTCAGCAACAAGATTATGATTGATACCAGTCATGCCAACTCAAACAAAGACCCATACTTACAACCATTGGTTCTCAAAAACATCACAGAGCAAATTCTGGATGGGAATAAGTCAATCGTGGGAATCATGGTTGAGAGTCACCTTAAAGGTGGTCGTCAGGATATTCCTGAAAACCTATGTGATCTAGTATATGGTCAATCTGTGACTGATGGTTGTATCGATTGGGATACAACAGAAAAAGCATTGTTAGAAATGCATGAAGCACTTAAAGATGTTTTACCAAATCGTTAATCTTTAAGTAGATGTAAAGCAGGCTCTCATGAGCCTGTTTTTATTTTTAAATTTTCCATTAAAGTTTCATGACTCACTAGATCTAAAACTACTTTTTCAATATTTGCCCTATTTACGTTTGGGATTACAATTAAATTTTCTTGTAAAGATATTGGCTCGAATTTAAATCATCATTTAGTGTTTGCATCAAACGAACAGGGTCGTAGAAAACTAATTCATAATTCTTATTTCTATACGTTAATACTAAAATAATCCATCCTTTAGATTCAAACACCCATTCTTCGTCATCGAAAAAACTGGAAAATTTATACGGTAATCTGCCATATATTTGTGTTCTTAGATATTGAATTTGTTTTGAACTGTAACATTTTTTTAATTATACTGCTGCCACATTTCCCCTACGACGTATTGCTGATATGAAGTCCAGTTTTCGTCAACACTTGCTAAAGTGGCGTGCCTCATTCGGTGCGATTACTTTGCTTTGTTTACTCTGGCATATCTTCTTACCAACGATGGTACATACTGGCGTCGTACCTGCACTCTATGCAATGCCTACACATTGCCAAGTCACAGATATTAAAAATAGTTTGATGTTGTCTGAATCTCATTCAAGTCACCATCACGCTATGCATGAAATGCATCATCAACAGCATTTACAATGGACTGCGCATGATCAACTGAGTGACTATGCCAAAGAGGTTTTTGCTCTTGCTAGACAAATCATGAAGCATTGTCCTTTATGTACACATGGTTTAGATGCTGTTGCAATTATTCCTTTAATTGCATTTATTTTAATCTTTGTACTGGCTTGGTTTAGTCGTGTACGATGCCTATGTTATACGTGGTCAGAAGATCTGCAAATTCCACGTATCTTCTATATTTTTCCAATTAAACAAGCACCACCGCTCGCTCTATAAAAATGCTTTTTTAACATTCCGTATCCAGTGTCTCACTGCGGTACAGCCTCGTTTATTGCTTTTATAGAGTTAAATATGAATACTCAATTCCGTTTGTCAGTATTAACGACAGCATGTCTATCGATTACCTACAGCTCAATCACTCTAGCTGAAACAGCTTCTGAAAATGAAACAAAAACCCTAGCTACAATCGTAGTCACGGCAAGCCGTGAAGGTGAATCTATAAATAGTACTCCTGCTGCGATTAGCAAAATTAGTAGCCAAGATATAGATGATAAACATGCCACATTCATTGGTCAGTTAGTTAATCAAACCCCAGGTGTGTTAATGAATGACTTGGGCAACGAACAACATATGATGTCAATTCGTCAACCCATCACCACTTCTGCTGTTTATCAATATCTAGAAGATGGTATTTCAATCCGTCCTGTCGGTGTGTTTAACCACAATGCTTTATATGAAGTAAATTTAGTTGGAATTGATAGCATTGAAATTTTGCGTGGCCCAGCAAGTAGCTTGTATGGAAATAATGCAATTGGCGGTACGATTAATTTCCTCACCAAAGCACCGAGTTTAACTCCAACTGCTGATTTAGGTTTGAGTGCAAGCTCTGAAGGTTATCGCCGTTTAGACTTAGGCGCATCCAATACGTTTGATACTGAGTATGGTGAACATGGTTTAAGACTGTCTGCCTATGCCAGTGATCGTGGTGATAGCTGGCAAGATCATGCTGAAAGTAATAAGCAAAGTGTGACCTTAAGACATGATTGGCGTATATCAGATGCCACTCAAATCAAAAATATTTTCAGCTACAACTATTTAAAAACCGATATGACGGGTAGCCTAAATGCAAATGATTTTAGCAAACGTCCAGGTTATAGCTATCAAACATTTACATATCGAGAAGTAGACTCAACCCGCATTTCATCACAGATTAACCATCAATGGGATGATCAACAACAAAGTCAATTGACTGTATATTATCGCGACAATACAACCGATCAAAATCCGAGCTACAATATTCGCACTGATGTGAAAGATAAAAAGCCTACAGGAACTTATAGCGGGCAAACCACCTATAACGCTTTTCAATCTTATGGCTTAAATTTACAGCATTCCATTAATTTGGATCAGGTTAAATTGATCATTGGGGCGATGGCAGATCATTCACCGAACCAAGCTCAAACCAATGATATTCAAGTCTTTCGTGATCCAAGCACGCTAGTTTATGCGGGTTTCAAACAACGTCAGTTGTTACGTGATTTCAAAGTTGATGTCAATAACCAAGCATTGTACACACAAGCAAATTGGCAAGCTTTGCCGAATCTAAATTTGGTTAGTGGTGCACGCTATGATTGGATCGGTTATGACTTTGATAACAAGCTTGTTCCCTCTAAAGTTACAGGTGCGCCAGACGAAAAACGTAGTTTTCACAAGGCAAGCCCTCAACTTGGTTTTGTATGGAATATCTCACCTGAATTAGATCTGTATAGCAATTGGTCACAAGGTTTTGTACCACCAGAGGTTAGTAGTTTATATGGCGCAAATCTGGTCACACCAAACTTAAAAGAAGCTACATTTAATAATATTGATGCGGGTTTACGTTTCAAAGTTTTAGATGACCGATTGGATGGAGAAATTACCTTATATCGTTTACAAGGTAAGGATGAAGTTCTAAGTTATACAAAACCTGATAATACCCGTGAACCAAGAAATGCAGGCAAAACCTTACATCAAGGTATCGAAATTGGTGGAACTTGGAATATTACTGAACAGTATGATCAACGTTTAAAGTTATCTGGAAGTATCGCCAAACACGAATATAAAGATTTTCAGCCCTCATCAATACTCAACTATAGTGGCAATACAATGCCAAACTCTCCAAAAAGTTTTGGCACAATTGAATATCAAATCAAACCTATTCCAGCATTATTACTTTCGGCTGAAGGTGTTTATGTCGGTTCATATTGGATCGATGATGCTAATACTGAAAAATATGATGGGCATACCATTCTAAATTTACGTGCAAATTATCGTAAAAATGCTTATGAGATTTATGGGCAAATTCTGAATGTAGCTGATGTCCATTATGCTGACAGCACTTCATATAGCAGTAATCAAGCTAGTTATACGCCTGCAGCACCACGAACCTATTTATTAGGTTTACGTTATCATTTTGGAAAATAAACAATGAATGCCAATCTACTCAAGAAGTTACTGAAATTTCATCGTAGCTTTGGAATGATGCTTGGCATTCTGATTTTGATGTGGTCTTTAACAGGTGTGTTGCATCCAATCATGAGTGCAACACAACCTCAACCCGTCAAAAGAATGCCTCCACCTCAGCAACTGAATTTAACAAATGCTTTGCCTGCACCTTGGGTTTTACAGCAGCATAAAATTGAAGAATTTTCAGGATTACAAACCATTCAGCTACAACCTGAATTTGTGGCTTATCGAGTTTTACAACCAAATCAAAACATTGCGGAATACGTTGATAGTCGATCGGGTCAACTCATCACAGATGGAGAGCAACAAGATGCAAAACGTCTTGCAATTTGGTATACAGGTTTAGCCAAACAACAGATCGTTTCGACCGAACTGATCACTGAGTTTAGTGATGATTATCCAAGTGTGAATCGTTTATTGCCTGTTTGGCGTGTAAGTTTTGATAATGGTTTAAGAGCTTATGTCGATCCATCACAATCTCGATTAGCCACACTCTCCAATGACCAAAAAATGTGGATGGCGAAAATATTTCGTTTAGGTCATACATGGACTTGGGGTGATCAACCGTGGACAGGACAAAGTATACTGATGCAAATTGCTTTGATTGGCATTTTGGTACTGACTTGTATGGGTATTGGATTGTTTTTTAGGATTCGTAATCGCCAGAACCATCGTTTAGCTCACAAGCCAATTCGCTTTTTACATCGCTATTTGGGCATCAATCTAAGTATATTTATCTTGCTATGGGTATTCAGTGGTTTCTATCATATTTGGCATAAAAAATCTGAGATTGTGAACATTCAACCAATATTTTATACACAGGATTTAAGTGCTGTCGCATGGAAAACGGCTGTTCAACACCCCATACAACGCCTTAATCTTGTACCGATCTCCTTTGCTCAAGATCACGCTCAAGCAGGTTGGATGGTTCAATTGACAGGTAAACCACAGCTACAAGGCAGCATGACCGTAGCCAAAGAACATGATCATAATCATCATCCTCAAAGTGCTGCCCCTGCAATTGAATTGATTGATGCGAATACCGCGACAAAATTAAATACGCTTGAGCAAAGTAAGCAGTTGGCTGCCGACTATCTACATTTACCAGTGGATCACTTTACACAAAGCTCATGGGTCACCAGTTTTAGTGGTGAATATGGTTTTATCAACAAACGTTTACCCGTAGTTAAAGTTGAAAGCAATTTAAGTGATCAACTCAGGCTGTATATTGAGCCAAGTAGCGGTGTGATTGCAGCGCAAGTCACTCAACAAGATGCTTTAGAAGGTTTTAGTTTTGCATATCTACATAAGTGGACATGGCTACCACTAGATAAAACGCTCAGAGATATCTTGTTAGGTAGTATTGCTGGACTCATCGCTTTATTGGTGATCTTAGGTTGCACATTAGCAATTCGAAAATCGTTCTAAGTTCTTTGTTGATCCTTCTTAGTCTAAGGAGGATCAATTTTTTAAAATTAAACCCATCAAATATAAAATGAAGCCATCACAAAACTTAGTATTAAACCTGTCTCAACCAGCTCAATTGCAGCGCCAACAGTATCACCAGTAATCCCACCAATTCTTTTGATAAATAAGGCTCTTAAAAAAAACAACACAGCAATAAAGCAGATAAAAGTCACCAATCCCAACCATTTAAACACACAAAGTAATGTAATTGTAATGACAAAAACAGTCCACGCAAGTTTCTTTGGAATAAAATCAGTAATTGAACGTCCTAGCCCTTTATCACGAACATAAGCTGTGGTTAGAAATAAAAATAATGGAACACTACGCCCAAGTACTGGAACTAAAATCAAAAAAGTATTGAGATGCTGCTCAAGCAGCACATACAGCGCAGCAAATTTGAGTAAACAAACCACAACAAGACTCAGTACACCGATTGGACCGCAGGTTGGGTCTTTCATAATCTTGAGTGTACGTTCAGGATCACCAAAACCACCGACCCAAGCATCAGCTGTATCTGCTAAACCATCAAGATGAAGTCCACCTGTGAGCCATATCCATAACACTAAAATGATGCTGGCAATCAATAAAATTGGCAGCTTAACTAAAATCAGAGATACACTAAACAGAATGAGTCCGATCAATAAGCCTACAAATGGATAAAATAAAATCGCCTGACCATTTTGTTTTGCACTGGGCATCGTTTTTAAGTTAATCGGCAAAACTGTCAAAAATTGCAAGGCAATCCAAAAAGGCGTCATATAAGCTCAATCATATTCGATTCATAATTTAGCAATTATGAGGAAATAAAATTGGGAATAGCAAGGCTATTCCCAATTTGAAAAACTAATTCTTAGATTATTGAATTTGATAACATTGTTTGAGCTTCAAATAATCATAATAGAAACTGTTGGTACTATATTGTGCATATTTACATGATGATTTAAACAAGGTCTCTTTTTCATTGTAGAGCATTTTTACCAAAGTTGTGCCTTGAGCATTTTGGTAAATATCCCACTGTAAATTCGCAGCCATTGGCGATACTACTTCACCTCTCCACGTACTATTGCTGTAGTTATAGGTTTGACGTAAAGGCAAAGGCTGCATCATGTCATGTAACTCCAAACTGGTCGCCAGTGGAATAATGATTTCTGCATGTGCGAAGCGTAACACAGCGCGGTGGGACTGTTGTTTATCGACAATTGCATCTACTTGCTTAAACAAATCTTGTTTTAGACCTTGAGCAATGTTACTGGTGACAGCATTTGATTCTTGAAAGCTTGGCCCTTTCTCATAAAAATCATTTGCATCGTTAAATTCAGCATAGAATTTTGCTGCATCTACAGGCATATATTGATCAAAATTTACATCTTTTAATTCAAGCTGCATACCACCAGAAATTGAATACAATTCATAAAGATAAGCTGCTGCATCCACAGCACTTGCAATGGTATTTTTCCCTTTACCTTTTTCTGTAATGGTTTCACCTTTTGGCGATGTCACGGTATAAGCGCCGCTATTACTAAAGGTATAGCCCGTTGTACCTAACTTTTTGATAAATTCAGGTTTAAAAATTGGGTTAAGCACACTCAGCGCAATTTGTTCTGCACGAGTATCTTTTTCAATTTCCTTAAGCTTGTTAAGTAAATCAGCTTCGACTTTAAATTTTTGATAGGCTTGACTTGCATCATAAATTGCTTGTTGCTGAGTTGATAATGGTTTAGCTAAATCTTGATCTTTATTCAAGCTATGGAAATAAAGTTTAAAACGATCTACACCACCATCCTCAATAGATGGGATACTCGTACTGGTTAAACTGGTATATGAAACAGGTGTAACTTGATTCTTCAATTGGGGTTGTTGTTGAATCAATTCAGCAGTAAAAAACTTGGCACTGTCAACCGCACGATCTACACCTGAGCTTTGAACTAAGATAGATTCAGGTTGTGTCGCTGCTGTTTTAAATAGATCAGATAGACGCTGTAAAAGACGGTCTGCGATACCTCGATGTTCTTGAATACCAAGCATCGTTTCATTGCGATATCCATACTGGCGCATCCCATCTATGCCGTAACCAAGCAGAATATTTGCTTTCATCGTATTTTCTAAATCAGCACCTAGTTTTTCACCTAAAGCTGTTAAAGCATTCTCAGCCTTGGCTTGTTTCCATAAATTATAAAGTGCCAAATCATATTTAATGCTCGATAATCCTCGAGAACCATGACGTGCGACTAACTCTGTAAAAACAGGTTTGAAATCCTGTGGAATTGCTTCATATTTTTTTAGATCTTGTTGTGGTTGGTATGGCGTTTTAGTCTGATAATATTTTGATACTGCGTTATTTTCTGGGATTTTTTTGATTCTGAGTGATCGTCGTTATTACATTGCCGCCAATAAAATGCTCATGCATAACACACTGCTTTTCAATAATATATTCATAATGAATTTGCTTATCGTTTAACAAATGCCATGTATCATAGGCAGTGACAATGACAGTCCGATTACAATTTTATGGCAGTGTGTGATGATCGAAAAATCTCTTATTACTTATTTATCAATGTTTTTCTTCAAAATACATCTCATCTAATCTTTTAGAGCATTCAAGTTGATAGAGCTTGCCCAGTTCAGCAGGCATTTTTAATAAATCATCTAGATTTTGCTGACGTGCTAAACAGGTAAGTAATTTGATCACTCCACCATGTGTGACTACTAAAGCCTTGTTCCAATCCTGTCGTTGCATTTGCTCGTAAATTTCATCAAAACCATCTATGACTCGTTGCTTGAATTGAAGCAAAGACTCTCCTTTTGGAGCATGATATTGCGTTGGAAATTGCCAGAAATTAGCCAATAGCTCAGGTGCTGTTTCATAAATAGTTTGAGTCGCTATACCTTCCCAATCGCCAAAATGCATTTCTTTGATATGCTCATTGACCCGCATTGGCAATCCAAGTTGATTTGCCAGATGCTCTGCAAAGCAATGACAGCGCCGCAAAGGTGAACTGATAATCACATCCCAATCCATTGGAGTAGTGATGTACTGCTGAATGGTTGATTGCATTTGCAACCAACCCTGTTCAGTCAAGTCATCATCCAAATGCCCACGTAGCGTATGGCTTAAAGTCGTTTCACCATGTCGCAGTAAATCAATCTGCAACTTTATCTCCTGTTATAGCAGCTTCAGCAAATGTTGCCATTTGATTATGTAAGACACAGGCAAGCTGAATCATAGATAATGCCGCACCAGCACCACTGCCTTCCCCTAAACGTAAATTCATTGCTAAGATTGGTTGGGCATCCAATTCTTTTAGAACACGCTGATGACCATATTCCGCTGATTGATGTCCAAAAAGCATCCACTCACGGCTTTGTGGTTGAATACGTACTGCACATAAAGCTGCGACCGAACTAATAAAGCCATCGACGATAATTGGTAAACCAATTTGTGCACATCGTAAATAAGCCCCTGTGATTGCAGCGATTTCCAAACCACCTACAGCAGCCAGAATTTTTAATGCATCATTGGCCACATTTGCTCTATGAAGCTTTACTGCTTGATCAATCACTTTTATTTTATGTTGTAATTGCTCAATATTAATTCCTGTTCCTAAACCTGTCAGTTGCTGGGCTGATTCACACAGCAACAAACAAGCAAGTGCTGAAGCTGAACATGTATTGCCAATTCCCATTTCACCTGCAATAAAAATATCCGCATCTTTCGCTTTAGCAAGATCAGCGCTATTTTTACCTAGCTCTAACGCTGCTAAACACTCTCGATTGGTCATTGCAGCTTGCTCTGCAAAATTAGCAGTGCCAGCACGAATAGTATGGCATTCAACTCCAAAATAATTGTAACTATCGCCTACTGTCCCACAATCAATCACTTGTAAATGGGCATGATGATGTTTAGCAATTACACTAATTGCTGCACCACCCGAAGCAAAGTTTTGCAACATTTGACGAGTTACTGCTTGAGGATAGGCTGAAACATTTTCTGCTACAACACCATGATCACCAGCAAAAATAGTAATCCAAGGTTTGTTAATTTTAGGGAAAACTGTTCTTTGTAAAGCAGATAAATTAATCGCAATTTGCTCTAAATCACCTAATGCGCCTGTTGGTTTGGTCAATTGAAGTTGACGTTGCTCAGCTTGTTGTTTTACATCTAGATCAGGTTGCTGTACTTCGGCTAAAAACCATTGCGCTTGTTCAGTCATATTATTTCTCATCTTTTAAAATCATTGGAAAACCTGCCACACAGAACACTACTTTATTTGCTAATTGCCCTAAAGCTTGATGTAAACGTCCCGCTTCATCCACAAATCGACGACTAATTTCACCCATAGGAACGACACCCAGTCCAGTTTCGTTACTCACTAAAATAATATGTGATTTGAGTTGGGGTAATAGGTTTAAAAATTTGTCTGTTTGCTGCTGTTGTAATTCAGCATGATCGGATAACAATAAATTGGTGAGCCATAAGGTCAAACAATCCACCAAGATCACTTGATTATCTTGATCTAATTGCAACAGTTGATCCGCAAGAAAAATAGGTTCTTCACACAATTGCCAATCATCAGGACGTTGTTGTTGATGATGCGCAATACGCTGCTGCATTTCAGTATCTAAGGCCTGCGCCGTTGCAATATAAATGACCGATAAACCTGTCTCTTTGGCTGTTTGTTCTGCCAAACGACTTTTACCTGAGCGCGCCCCACCTAAAATTAGTTGCAACATGTCTAACCTAGTTCAATTTGCCGATAAGAATATAGGAATCCTTGTAAAATCTGTGCTTTATAATAACCAAAAGTCAGTTTTTTGACCTCAATATTTATAGTTTTTACCGAAAGTTGTTGCATCCGCTCAAGTACAATATCACTCAGCCAAGCTTCACGATACAAGCCTAAAGTAATATGTGGACAATATTCGAGTGCTGCAATTTCCCCAGATACTTGAGCAAATTGTTGACGAATTAGTTCTAGTACGCCCTGATGATCTTTAATCTGTAGAAACAAAGCACTACTAAAGCTATCGATCTGTATGATTTCAAGCTCAAAAGGTTTGAGCTGTAATGCTTCAATCAGCTTGATCTGCTGCTGTAATTGTTGAATCTGAAAATCGTCATCGTACTGATGAGCTGAAGGTTGTAAGAAACCACAAACAAATAAAGTAATGTGATATTGGCGTTGCTGTGTAGCAAGTAATAGATCAGAAAACTGTGTTTGAATTTCATCTAAATATTGAATCAATTCAGGTTGATCAATCTCAATATACCAAAGCCCATAATCTGAACGGCCCTTGTGCCATTCGGGATAATCACGTATTTCGGTCGCAATCAGCTGGGTGTCTGCTTGTAATAACACAACTTTAGCATTCTGTTTAAAGTTATGTTATTCAAACATAAACCTAGATCGAAGTTAAGCTGCTTTACACTATAATCAATAATGCCTAAGCGGTTAGAGGTTTCAATTCCTCAGATTGTTGTGACAGGAATACTTCGTCCTTGAGCTCTGTCTGAACCCCTTGATAGAGCTGGTTTAACAAGGCTTTCTTCTGATTTTCAGTAATGTCCATATGTTCGATATTGCTCTGGATATGCTTTACAATCTTAATCTCGTCCAGCCCAAGCATTTTTAGTGCATAGGCATAGCCATAAATTGCACCTTGCATTAACTTCTGATAAGGAAGTTGTTGCTGTACATGAGATTCTAAACTACCTAAAACACGCTCATTCAAATTGAGTTTACTAAGCGGATCACGAGCTACACGTTCACATGGATATTTATAAGCAGATCGACATGAGTTTAAAAAACTCTCAGCCATTCGATCCAATTGCTTTTTTTGATTTGGGATTAAATTAGCTAAACCTAATTTAACCTCATCAACCAGTCTTTCAGCATATTGTCGAACTGCTAAATCAGCCATCGCAATACCAATCGTCTCATACCCATTTAAACTGGCATACCAAGCAAGCATCGCATGACAGCCATTCCACAAACGATTTTTAAGGATTTGAATCTCAGAAATCTGATCCACCAAAATCATTTGACGCATTTTGCTCAACAATGGGCTGCGATTTTCCACATAAATCGGCATATCCATTTCACTATGGAATAGGATCAGATCCATATTTTGTAAGAATTGCCCTGTTTGAAACTGCCCACGCATGTCTTCTAAACAATGGGTAATCTGCTGTTCTTGCTTTACAGTCAGAGCGGTTTCCTCTGAAAGTTCAATCGTTTCTGGATTGAGATCATTTTGATATTGTTTGAACAGATTATGCTTAATATTGAGCTGACGAAATAAGGCCTGATCCGTCAGTTTTGACACCATTCGATTGACCACGGTATCGCAAAAATAATGTTCACTTAAAATATGTTCTGCAATATCTTCATTCGTCATGGAAAGTAAGGCTTCACGGATATGTTTTAAGACCAAATACTTTGCACACACTTTATTGAGAATAATCAAAAAGGTAATGGGCTCATTATTGTCCGCATCTGCTGACATAAAACGGGCGAATAGTCCCTTCGCAATCGTTTTCGCCTCGGACTCAATCGCTTGTTCTGGTAAACACAGTGCAATCAGGCTAGATTGCATATACATTTCTAACATCTGCTGTTCATTGTCAGCATCAATCACAGTCAGATTATCAATACGCTCATCATAACAAGACTGATCATATCGAATACTATAGCTACCAAAACTGTTCACTGATTCTAAATATAATCGATTTCGGGTTGATGCCAGAACGCGTTTTGGGCGTGTGTAACCATCCCAATAGGACAAAATCTGTGCCACATATCCCCCACCAATAGCACCAAAGCCATGAATCCCAACAGTCAATTGATTGACACTTTGCGGAAATAATTCTTGTAATTGTGGCATACCCATTTCAGGGATATATTGATCCAAAGCTTTCAGGCACTCATACATGTCCTGATAGTAAAAATTTGCTTTAGAGAGCATATGATCATTGGGTTCTTTAATGTCTTTAAATAAAATCGTGATTCCGCCTGCATCATAGGCTGAACAAATACCATTCTCCGAGTCTTCAAACATTAAACATTGTTGCGGTTGTAGATTGAGTTTCTGTGCCGCTTTTAAAAAGATTTCTGGATGCGGTTTACCTTTTTCAACTTCATCACCACAGACCAATAGGTCAAAAAATTTGTAGACATTGGCATTAATTAGATATTCTTCTGTAATTGCTCGACGACTTGAGGTCGCAACGGCCATTCTTAGGCCAGATTTTCTTAAACGTTCTAAAACTTGAATTAGCCCTTTTTTAATCGGTACACCATTTTTACGTACAGATTCTAATTCAACCTCATCCGCACGGTTACAGATAGCAGTATAAGGAACATCTGTACCATAAAACTTTTGTGCCAGCTGCTCAGATGCTTTGGCACTTAACCCTAGACACTGCATCAAATATTCATCTGAAAATTCCTGTCCAATCAGCTCTTTTGATGCCTGTTTCAATGTCTGGAAGCGTAAACGCTCGGTATCAAACATTGTTCCATCCATGTCAAAAAGTGCTCCTTGAACAGGATAATCATGAAAAATCAGCATTGTTACTCCTCTGTTTTGTTATACTTTTTATAGAGTAACTAAAAAATAGGCTTAAAATTCAGATAGTAAACAAATGAAATAAATCTGATTAAAAAATAAACATAAAGACAACTTATAACAGCAATATATGACTAAAACAGTCGGAATACTTGCATTATGAGAAAAAAGATGAGTTATTTTTAACCAAAACCCCTTTTATTCATCAAGTAGCAATGCAGTTTCAGCTTCTTTTCGAATCAACATCCAACTAAAATAAAGGCCAATCGATAGGGTTAAGAACAGTAATAAATAGAATGGGAAATGGGTATTAAAACGGTACAAAAATGTACTGAGTAAGGGGCCAACAATTAAACCTAATGCCTGTATCGCCGTACAAAAACTTGCCATTTTAACCTGTGATTGCTGAGATACCGCTTGGGCAGCGCCTGTAGTAAATGCAGGTAATAAGCACGCCACAGAAATACCATAAAAAATATAACTGGCCTGAAATACAAAAATTGTAGGTGCGTAGAGTGAAAGTAATAGACCAAAACACATGGTGACCAAACCAATAATCACCAAACTATTTAATTTGAGTTTAAACACTTTCACGATTAAAAGTTGGGTCAGTACGAGGCAAATGCCAACAACCAACATGCATTGAGAAAAATAAACTGCACTCTGTTGGCTACTAAGATAAAACTTATCTTGAATATAAAATCCTGCCGTCATATTTAAAGTCACAATTGCAACGTAAGTGACAAAACCTAGAGTTAACCAGATCAGACTTCGCTTCAGAATTGGCTCATTCGCTCGTGGATTTTCTTTATCTTGTTGCGGATTGAATGACTCAGCCTGAACTTGCGGACTTTTACTAAACAGGATGCCGAGTGCAATACTGACTAAGCAAAGTAAAACCACAGCAATCCACATCGGGAAAAGCAAACCACCAAACAATAAAACTGAGGTTGCAAACGGGCCGATAATCATCCCAAAACTATTCATCGCACCAAACATAGCCATTTGTTTGCTACGATCAGCGGCTTCACTTGCATGTGTCATCACATAGCTTTGCAGACCAATTTGTGGCAAAGCCATAAAAATGCCTGTAGAAGCACGACTCAATACCAGTAAGATAAAAATGGATAACGTGGGTAAAATCGCATGTGTTCCAAAATACAGAATCAAGGTAAAAATAGCCCAAGTAAAGGTCATTCCCCAAAAGCCATAAATGACGAGTTGGTTGGGAGATAGCTGACTTTTCCTTTTTGCAATCCAGATCGAGGCAATTGCCATACAGATTGCCCCTGCTGAAACAATCACACCACCTTGGAATTCAGATAAATGTAATTGTCGTGTCAATGGAGCAAGTAAAGGGAGAATCATGGAAAAACAAGTTCCATTGATCAAAGCAGCCAGCGCTAAAAACTTTAAATTATTGTTCATCATGAAAATCATCAACAGAAAAGGCATCTAAACAGATGCCTTTTTGATTAGATTAGTATTTGAGGGTATAGCTCAAACCATAAGTACGGCCTTGTGCAGGCAGGCTAGAGATAGGACTATATACAGCTTCAGCTGCTTGACTAAATACAGTTTTATATTCTGTATTCCAAACGTTATAAACACCAAAGCCTACCGTTCCTGGGCCAGCTTTCGCATTGGCAATCACATCCATAACGGCATAGCCTTTGATCTTCGTCGCTGCATTTGGGCGAACATTGGTATCATATTTCGCCTTTAGAGAATCTTCATATGCTTTATCCGTTCCCTTCACAGCTAACATCTGAACCCTTAAACCATTACCTTTGTCATCGTTCCATTCACCAAATAATGTACCTTTAACAGGTGAAACTTGTAAGGCATTCAGTTCACGCCAATAACCACCTGCATCCTTGAATTGCCCACGCGTATAGGCAATTGTTCCACCAACACTAAACTGATCTAAAACAGGCATACTTGCATTTGCTTCAACGCCAAAAATTCGCTGATCTGTATCTGCAACGGTTACAGAACGATCTGCCTTAAATTGAACCACTTTATCTGATGTATTGTAGAACGTGGTTAAACCTAAATTTGCTCCTAGATCATTTTGGAATCTCCAGCCAAGTTCATAGTTGTTGACCGTAATCGGATCAACATTACCTGAGCGCACAACATAACCTGCTGAAACATCACGTAATACACGTTGAATATCAGGCAAACTAAAACCTTGTGAGAAGTTCGCAAATACTTGTTGCTGATCATTTAATTTATAAACAGCCCCTAAATTAAACAATGTTTTGTCATGTTTAACTGAACCGGCTCCGACGGTACCTACAGCTTGACCTGTGATATCCCCTTGAATAGCTGCGACAGTGGGTTTAAATGCTGTAGTATCACTTTCAATACGTTGATATCGAATGCCTGCCTGTACATTTAATGCATCTGTTAAGTCATAATTTCCCTGAACAAATGCACCTAAATTTTTGATGGTGGCATCTGGGCCGAAGTCATAACTACGACCAGTATTATTATATTTCAGTCCATTATTAGTCATGCTATACAAATCAGCAATTTGTTTATCTTTCTCATGATCATAATCAATACCATAAGTCAGTTTTAAATCACGATCATCAAGATTAAGCTTAGATGTCATTGCAGCACGGACACCTGCCACATCAATATCAGATTCTGACTGATAAGCTAAATAATAACCGGCTGGGATAAAGTTACTAAGTACGGTCGGGTAAAATCTTGCTTTCTCGTTACGGTAATAAGCCTCAACATTAAGTTCCTGACCTAATAAATCTGTATTTTGATACTGAGCATTGACCGCATAGCGCTTGGTAAAGGGTTGATCGTCAATTTCAAAACCTTTTAACGCATTTAAACTTGGTGCACTACCTTTTTTGAAAACTGCATAATCAGGACCATAATCAGGACCATAATCTGAGTCTTGTTTATCATTGTAATATTGAGCACCCACACTTAACTTCTGTTTATCTGTAAATTGCCAGCTTAAACGCCCATTGACATCAACAGTTTCCGTATCTTGACGGTCAGTCTGTGCAACTTCTGGCCCGATTCTATTACCATGACTGTCTTGAATTTCACCACGTTTGGTATAACCAGCCCCAAGAAAACCATTCCAGTCTCCTTGGTTAAAGGCAACTGATTGATATGCTTCATAGGCTAAAGCATCACTTTTAAAGTTATCGCCAGAGGTTACACCGAGTTTGGATTCAAAATGAACCCCATCGGTCGACCCTTTTTTAGTGATGATATTAATAATCCCACCAGTGGCCCCTGATCCATAAATACTACTTGCGCCCGAAACGACTTCAACACGCTCAATTGAGTCAGGACTAATACTATTTAATTGACGAGATGCATCACGAGAACCAGTTTGTGCTACGCCATCAATTAATATCAGTACCTGACGGCCGCGCATGGTTTGACCGTAGTTGGTTGTTGTACCACTACTTGGGCTTAAAGACGGTACTAATTGAGCTAAAATATCTGCCAGTTTTCGTCCCGCAGCAGATTGTTGCTCAATCTGTTTTTGCTCAATGGCCTGAACCGTTCCAGCAATTTCAGCAATACTTTGTGCTGAACGCGATGCTGTCAGTACAATAGGTGCAAGTTGGGTTGGTTTCTGACTTGTTACAGCAGCAGTCGTTTGAACAGATGCATCTGTTTCAACTGTTTGAGCATATAGCTGAGTACTGATTGCTAAGCTTAACAGCGTTAATGATGTCGAAAGTGAACGTACTTTCATAAATGACCCCTAGGTGAGTTGTTCCGTTTGTTTTGCTTTGTGGATTAACACTTGGCTGAGCAAGACGCTCAACACAGATGCTGCTGCGAGAATGAGGTAGAAATTTCCATAACCAAATGCTTTGGCCAAGAAACCAGACATTGCACCGCCAATGAAATAAACCAGAAGTTCAAAACAGACCAAAATGGTAAAGTCTGTTCCAGCTTGTTCCTTAGAACTGGTATGCATAAATTGGGCATATAAAGCGGTCATCGCGATATAACGAATCGCCAAAATAACTACAACAAATAGCCCCAATAACATGTGCCACTGATTAAACCAGCTGAGTAAGACCGCGATGCCCAGTAAGGCATACACCAAACTGCGTGCCCAACCAGCCCAAATCAGTAATTGTGTTGCTGCTATTTTTTTTAGTAGGAAAGCAGCTGTCACTGCCGCCAATAACCCAATGCCTGCGCCAATCACAGACATCAGTACACCTATCTCTGCCAATGACCATTTTTGATCAATCAGCATCGGATTCAGCATGGCCATTGCGGGTGCTTCCACTATGCGATAACAGACAATCAAAGCCAGAGCCCATAACATCTCAGGACGCTTAAAGGCTCGGATCAGACTCGGTGCTTGCTTGGCAATTTTTGCAGTATTGGTTTTTTCTTTAATTTGAAACACTGCAAGCATGGTCAGTGCTGTCATAGCGGCTAAGGAAATCAGTGCAGTTTGCCAACCATAAAGCTCATACAGCCATAAAGTTGCTGCTCCACCAACCATACTGCCAAGCGCAACACCTATACTTTGCGCCATACTGCCTAGTCGATACTCAGATTCTGAAAAGGTTTCGACCGTATAGCCATCAATTGCGATATCTTGAGTTGCAGCAAAAGTTGAAATCCATAAACCGACAATAACAAATACACCAAGACCGTAATCGAATTGGGTAAGTGCCAAAGCAACGACCCCCAACACCAAAGCTATTTGTGTAAACAAAAGCCAAGTTTTACGTTTACCGAGTTTTTTGAAATAAAAACGATCGATTAGTGGTGCCCAAAAAAACTTAAAGGCCCATGGGATATACAGCAGCGACAGCATGCCAATCCAACGTAAATCTACGCCTTGATGACGCAGAATTGCAGGTAAGGCCACATTATAAAAATACAGTGGTAAGGCATGCGCGAGATATAAAACCACCACGACACTCAGGCTCAAGGCTGAGACTTTCTGAATATTTAATGAATTTTGATTCATAAATACCTCTGCAAAGCCCATTGTGTGGCTTCAGCTTTATCTACGCTTACAAAATATGGAACATGCCAAGCTTTGTGCAGAGCTGGTGTATCCAATCGAATACGATCTTCTTCATCTTGAGCAATACGAGCAAAACCCAAGCAATATTGGTAAAAATCTTGTTTATATTGCTTATACCATTTGCCTTGGATTGCTCTATATTCTTCAGGAAATTCAGTATTTACATCGGTTTGCATGATCAACACGAAATTTTGCTTATGTTCGAAATAGTGCTGAATCCGTGCTAACCATTGTTCAAATTCTGCAACAGAGACATTCGCCGCAAAGCGCATGTCTAAGATATGCATTTCATTGATATATAAGCTCATGTAACACTCAGGAGTTTGGCTGGCTGATCTGCTAGCTGTTGTTGTGAGGTTTGGTAATATTCCCCAAACTTGTTATAGAAAGTTTCTCTGAAGCAGTAGTACAACATCGCTGTTTTTTCAGGCATCGGTATTAAACGTTGGCTTTCATAACAAAGCTCTGCCACTACTGCTGCATATGGTTTAACGGTATGATCTGGCTCACCCACAATTTTTTTAGCTTTCGAATGTTCAAAAATGTAAAAACTGAGTAACCGAATGGTTGGTCGCAAGAAGCCTTTGCCAAACACGGATTTGTCACCAAACAGGAGATGCCAACCGAGATCATTCTCATCACCATCGTAATAACGACCTAAACGATCTCGTTTACCTTCATAAATTTCGGTATAGCCCACATCTTTGCCATCAATTCCGACGATTAATAAGCGGTGATGGTCATCTGCTAACATTTTGTCGAAGTAAACTTGTAACTCTAGTTCCGATTTATTTAACTGCCACTGAGGAATTACATGTGGCTCATGCATCCATTGATGTAATAAAGGAATATCCTGTGGATATTGCACTTGGCGTAAGTAGTACTGTGTACCATCTTCAAAGTATTCAAAATAATCTGGCAATTCCTGAGAGATTGTTTTCATATCGAACCTATAAAATGACGAATAAAATTAGCCCGCTTTCGCTTGGCGTGGTTGTTCTGCCCATGTTTTCAATGTTTCTGGGCTAACTGGATTTGCAATAGGATCAAGGAAGACAGGCACAGGACGTTCTGCTTCATCGTTATAACTTGTGGTAAATAGACGTACACGGTTTAGACAAATTTTGGTGTAACTTGGACGCAGCATGGCGAATTTATCAGCACGTTCAGCCAATTCTGGATGTCTTTGGTTAAACTCAACAATCGTGTTGGAAATGGTCTGCCAAAAATCAAGCTCAGAATATTCAGGATAGTCTTGCAAGAACACATCACAGATATAGCGGTAATGCACCATGAACAGACCTGTGAAAATAAAATGGCTTAGATCAGTCGCTTCATGACGGAGTAATAAGTCTGATTCAGATGGTAATTGAGTTAACTCAGGAAAATCCTCATCCACTAAATTGATGTCGTCAATGAAGTCTTTTAATACCATGGCTTTCGGCACACCATTTTCATGTACCAACATCGTGTTTTCACCGTGTGGTGAAAATGCCAAACCATAGCGATACAAGCAAAGTAACAATGGACTCATGCACACTTGAGCAAATTGAGCTAACCAAGCTAAAGGACTTAATCCTGATGCTTTGATCAGCACGCTCAGGATCGATTGACCAGAAATATCACGATGTAATAAAGCTGCTTGCGAGAGAACTTGTTGTGATGAATCAACATAACGATCAACACTTTCACGCCACAAACAACCGAACAGTTCTTTAAATTGGTATGGTGCGCCGTCAATGCGGTCAAAACATGGCTGGTGAATGGTTAAAGTTGCAACCTCACCCAAGAAAATCACACCTGTATTTTGTAAGTCTTGATCTTGTTGATGAATCTGTTTTAACCATGCGGTCACTGCTGGAGCAGCAAGATTACGTTTTGAGGGTAATCCACGATAAACAGCAGTATTAAAAATACTGACTGGCAGTTTAATGTAATGACGTTGTAGATTTGATGTATTACATAATGTGCGAATGGACTGCATTGGCACATAACTATCTTGACTGATATTCAGTTCAATAATTTTCTGATCCACAATCTCATTGGCATAAGTCGGAACAAGCCATTGATGCCATTGCCAAGCATGTACGGGAATCAAAAAGTAATTTTGAGGATCTAGGTTTTTTTCTTGGAGAATATTGATGAACTGCTGTAGTTCATTGGCATCAAATTCATGTTGATATAAACCGCAGGCACTCCAATCTTCAGTACTTCGATACTCTGCTAAATCACGATGAACGGCTAACCACAACACTTTAACTTCAGGTGAAAGCTCTGGTGCAGCGCTTAAATAATCATCATAACCAAAACCCATACGCCCTTTACTCATGATGAGCCAAGGATGACCACGTAGCATGCCTTCAACTTTGTAATGTGGCTCTGTCAAAACCGCTATACTTGGCAAACGTGTTTCATTGAACAAATGTGCTTCTGCCAGCCAAGTATTATTCATTTCTTTGATCAAATACGCTTTGGTAAATGGCTTAACATTAGAACTGTCAGACATTGCGACAATGAACTCATGTAAGTTCCAAGCAGGTTGATCATTTTCCTGACTATGAGTCACATCACGTACCGAAGCTTCCTGAATATTCCAGTGTCCGAGTAGATATTGATTTCCTTGAAACTCATACTGACGATTGCCTAAATCTAAACGATAACGACCTGCTGACAATGATTTAACTTCAATAATTTCTTCGTATAGAAACTCTGCAATCGCCATTTCAATAAGACGTTGTCCTGCGGCACGCCATTGCTGCTGATTAATTTTTAAAGTTGCAAAGTTCATATCAGTTTCTCATATGTTGAATGTACAGAAGCAGTTTGTGTACGTGTGTTTGCACCACGACGATTAGGATGCGCCGTCATCACGTTCTGTTCTGTTTTCTTGAAAATTGAATGGTTTTTATTGGGAGAATTTTCGCAAAGGCACTCGTTTGATTGTGCTTTGTCATCTGCCATACAAATTTTTGGATTTTGAGAGAGATTAAAGTGTTGGAAGGTTTGCGCTTGATTGCCTAATTCATAAAGAGGCTCAGCAAGCAGTTGATTAATGATCGTTGCTGCACGATAAGCACCAAGACCTAAATCAGGCGTGCCGACACCATGACTATGCATTTCTTGATTTTGAACAAAGATATGGCCATTCAACCTGTGTACAACTCGATAGTCTTCTGTAATCTGCCAACGCTGTTTATGATCAAGTTCGATGTATGGCTTGAGTGACTGCATAAAACCAAAATCAGGTGTGAAATAACCCGTTGCGGCTACAAGAAAATCACAGTCGAGATGAAAAGACTGAGCTGTAGCACGATGTTCGAAATGCAATCGGATTTTTTGTGTATCCAATGCTTCTGCATCTTTCAAATCACATTGACTATGCAAATGTGTCTGTATGCTTTGGCCTGCAATGCTACGGTGATAAAGTCTTTGATAAATTTCCCGAATGGTTTTTGCACTAATTCCCTTGTATAACAAGGCTTGTTGCTTTAACTGCTGTTCCTTTTGCTGCGCAGTCAAATCATAAAAATGCTGTGCATAATCTGGACTAAAATGTTCCAAACCTAATGGCGCATACTCCATCGGGAAGAAACCTTGAGAACGAGTAAACCAATGCAAATCAAACTGATGATTAACAGTATCTTGCTGTTCATCAAATAAGTCGATAAACACTTCAGCTGCAGATTGTCCAGAACCAAGTACGACCACATCGCCATGTAAATCTGTATCGGCATGCGTCATATACTGTGCTGAATGCAGACATTGTTGTGGACGGACTTTCTGAATCTTTACCAAACATTCAGGCAAATATGGCACATTACCACTTCCAATCACTAAATGACGGCATAAATAACTTTGCTGAACACCGTTTGATTCAACGACTACTTTAAAACCTATCGTTTGAGGTTCAATCTTTAGAACCTGCGACTGGTATTCGATACAATCAAGTTGTTCTGCAACCCATTGGCAATAGTGGTTGTATTCACAACGTGGAATATGTGGCTGCTCTAAAAAGTAAAACTTATACAAACGTTGCTGATGACGCAGATAATTCAAAAAACTAAATGGACTGGTTGGATCAACCATCGAGACTAAATCTGCCATAAATGGCACTTGTAATACCGTATTAGGTAGTTGCATACCTGCATGCCAATCAAATTGCGCCTTTTGCTCAAAAAATACGTAATCGAGTGAGCTTTTGTTTTGTAGCAAACTAGCAAGACTTAAATTAAAAGGTCCTAGACCAATTCCAATAAAATCAAGCATAACTGACATCCTTCTGTGAAATACGCAGTGGATTTGGCAGTTGCACGTAAACAGATTGATTTTCTACAGGTGCGATCAACTCGTCTAATTCATGCAAACGTGTCAGCAAGTTGCCTTTATAAGGCAGCGTTGAATTGAACAGTAGTCCTTGTATTAAGGTACTCTCAGGATATTGCTGTAATTGCTCTTCTAAAAATCCAGTTAGATGCGCTAACAATTCATCTTCAGTGATATAGCCTGTTGCACCGATGGCATTAATAATCCCGAACAAAGTATTGCCAAAGAAATAATAACTAAAACGTTCATCAACAAAAGCTTTCGGACCTACCGCAAAGGCTTTTTCTTTCAGTTCAGGAAGTGCTTGCAGAATTTCAGTGGCAAATTCTTCAATATAATAAAAACCTTGGTTATCACGTAACCATAAAGTTTTAGGAAAATGGTTTTCGAGTTCTAATAATACATTTTGTTGATGTGACTCAAATGCCATACCATAACGATGGTATAGATACATCAAAGGCTGCAAACTGACTTCGAGGAACCGATTAAACCAATCTGAAGCAATCTCTGAAACTTCAGCATCAGGATGGGCTTTCGCAATTTTTGCAAATAAGGCATTAAAACGATTTAAAGGCTTGATCGGATGATCTTGGCACAAAGATGCGATACAAGTGACTTGTTGTTGTGGATGGAATGGTTGATCTCGGAAAATACAAATACTTTCATTGATCACTTCATCATCGATTTTTAAAGCGATCCAAGCTGGATCATTGACTGCTTTTAAACTTGGACACTGTTTAAGAATATTTTGCCCAAACTCACTATGCCACAGACGATGTGTCAATTCACCACGATGACATTCTTTGGCCAAATTCACTCGAATAGAATTGGTAATCATCACTGAAAGTGACGGCTTCATCATCCAAGGTGCATTGAAGCTCGCTAATGTGCGTATGGAAGTGGTTGGAGAGAATTGCCAACCACGCAAGCCCAAATCAATCAGTTGCCCTGTTTGCTTTAATCGTTCAAACCAAGCTTTGCCCTGTAAATAACGCGCTTGCCATGGATGTAAAGGAAGTAACTTATATTCCGCATGTGTCTTTAATAAATTGAGATCACTTTCAGATAAATACCACTGTAACGCAGTTTTTAATTGCGCTGAAATAGGTTCATCAGTCGCACTACCTTCTGCAATATAATCTTGGTGCACTAGCCAATAATGAAGTTGAGTCTTACCTTTATTTTCAGGAGAAAAGTTTAACCAATCTTCATGAACAAAGCCTGTCCTACTTTTTGGCGCGGGATGCATACTATGCCCTAAAATCAAAGCTTGCTCTGTTTCAATAAAGCTTTGCCCTGCATTTACTAAATCATCAAATTCATATTCACGATTTTGTAAAAACTGTTGTAGCGCATCTCGACTTTGAATCCACTTTTCTAGTAAAGAAGCAGCATCCAAAGGTAAAGATGATTCAGAAACTAGTTCTTCAAGTAATAACCCAACGATTGCAACTGGACTGAATGATTTTGGCTGACCTGAAATTACGATTTGAGGAAGATTAGCTAACCGATGTCTACCAACACGGCTGACATAAGATAATGGGAAATCACATTGAGCATGAATTGAATTAATCGGAATAGATAACAGCGTCAAACCTTGACTAAACGCTTGTTGTTGCGGACTTTGCTGTGTTTTATTAAGCAAGTGACCTTTGCCAGTTTCTTGCGTATATGCGTTGACGAAATGTTGTATCGCCAACCGATTGGCAAGTGATTGCATCTGTCGGTATCCTCTATAAAGAGAGAGTTAGTTTTTTTTCGAATGTTTGAGCTCAAAACACTTCTCAAATACAGCAACGACTGCATATAAGATTAAAGTAATGATAATAATTATCATTTATAATAGCAATTACAATATTTCCCTAGCAGTTTATTATTCAAGACATTGATTAATATAGATAAAATAAAGAAATAGAAGATTATAGATACAAAAGATAATAATTCTCATTATTATATATTCTAATGAAAATCTGAAATTTTATTGTTTTAGTAGATTGAAGTATTAAAGCATAAGCTATAGATGTCTGATAAAGTCTCTAACTATCCAATAGATCAGAGAAAGTTGCATTTAATAACTTTGCTAGATCATTAGGATCTAAACCAATATCCAGCCCTCTTTTCCCACCACTGACATATATTTTATTAAATGTCTGCGCCGTCGCATCAATGACGGTTTTTAGACGTTTCTTCTGCCCTAATGGACTAATTCCACCAACTAAATAACCAGTCAAACGTTCAGCATCTTTAGGATTTGCCATTTGTAATTTCTTACATCCCACCGCTGCTGCAACTTTTTTTAAATTGAGTTGATGGTTTACAGGTAAGATCGCAATAAAATAATTTTTTTCATCTGTGACCATTAATGTTTTGAAGACTTCTTCTACACGTAAATTGAGTTTTTCAGCAGCTTCTAAACCAAAACTTTTTGCATTTACATCATGTTCATATTCATGAATTGTGAATGCTATTTTATTTTTTTCTAATAACTTACAAGCTGGAGTCATTTTTTTTCAGTTCTTTGCTTTAGTGATTAAAGTAATATAAGTGTAGCATTTAAAAATTAAGGATTAAATTTACTTAGGCTATTTTTGAGATAAATCTATTCTTGATAAACACTCAATTAACCACATATATTTGCTAATAGTAAACAGAATGAGCTCAAGCAACGATGAGTTATAAACATAATAATTTGATGGCAATGCGTCACAATTATTGGGATGATGAGTCATCTCCTACTGTGCAAGAAGAGAAAATTTTTCTTCGGAATACTTTGATTGAAGAAGGTATTTTTAAAAATGCGACTTTAGACGACACCAAGTATTTTTTCTTTACATTACCCAGTATCATTATTGTGAAAGCTCATGCTTTAGGCTTTCATCATAGTCATGTAAAGCGTATGTTGATTGCTCATATTCATACTAATCGTGCTGCTTTAATGAGAAAATCTACTCTAAAAATTCAGTTTAGGATTTAGGACATCTGTATACGAAAGCCAAATTTGAAAGTTAAATTTCACTTAGGCTATTCTGATTTATTGACCTAATTCACAAATTTAGACTGATAATTCAAGAGATTGAACTATTTTAATACGTTCAAAAGCTGTAATATCCGCTACAATTTAAGTCTCGGCTTTCAACCCTCCGATTTCAGCATAGGATTTTTCTTTCATGTCAGATCAGAACGATAAGCTTAAGAATCTAAAAACCTCCTCTGTAGATCGTCGCTTATCTATTGCAAAAGCCTCTTTACTCGCTGGAACACGTTGGGCGACTGCTAGTGCTACTTCAATTTTTTCTAGTGAAGAAGAAAAAGAGAAAAAGCGTAAAAAAGCCATGGCTGAACAAGCTCATTATTTAGTTTCTGAAATAGGAAAACTAAAAGGATCAATCGTAAAGATTGGTCAAATGATGGCTTTATACGGCGAACATTTCTTACCTGAAGAAATTACACAAGCATTAAATACACTGAACAATCAAACTGTGGCACTAGCTTGGCCTGCAATCAAAGCGCATTTGCAAGAACAGTTAGGTTCAAAATTAGATGAACTCACGATTGATCATGAACCAATCGGTACAGCCTCACTTGCTCAAGTTCATCGTGCGACACGTAAATCAGATGGTTTAGAACTGGTTCTTAAAATTCAATACCCTGGTGTAGCGGAAGCAATTGATTCTGATATGAATCTATTTAAGAACATGCTTAAACTCACACGTATGGTGCCACAAACTCGTGAATTTGATCAGTGGTTTGATGAAGTTCGTGAAATGATGCATCGAGAAGTCGACTATGACATCGAAGCCGCAACAACTCGCCGCTTTGCTGCACGTCTGAAAGATGATCCTCGTTATATCGTTCCTGAAATTGTCGATGAATTTTGCGCTAAAAAAGTGCTGTGCATGACCTTTGAACGTGGCGTGCCTGTAAATAGCCCTGTCATGCTCTCCCTCCCCCAAGAACGTCGTAACCAATTAGGCGAAGCTTCTTTGGAAATTGCAGTACGTGAGCTGTTTGAATGGGGCGAAATGCAAACCGATCCGAACTTCGGTAATTATCTTGTTCGTTTGGGTAACGGCGATGATGTAAAGGACAAAATCGTTCTCCTCGACTTTGGTGCAATTCGTCAGTTCGATGAGAATTTGCTCACTGTTGCACGTAACCTGATCCATGCTGGTTATAACCATAACAAAGATGAAATGGTTAAAGCGATGACAGGCTACGAGTTCTTTGATGCAATGCCTGAAAGTATCAAACCAGGTATGGCAGATGTGTTCCTTATCGCCACAGAAGCATTTAGCTGTCCAGCTAACAATCCTGACATGCCAACAGGTGTAATGGATGAGCAAGATCGCTACGATTGGAAAAAAAGCCAACTCCATAGTCGTGTCATGCAACAGGCAGCACAGTCTATGGCATCGCGCTATTTCTCGGTTCCGCCAAAAGAATTTATGTTTATTAGCCGTAAGTTTATTGGTGCATATACGTTTATGACCGTGATCGAAGCAAAGACCAATGTACGAAAAATGATTCGTCAGTTTGCATAAGCACCATATCTAAAGTCATTTTGACCAATCTGATTTGTCAGTTTGGTCATTTTTTTTAAAATTTATTTTTCTGATATTTTTTTTATTCATTTAAAAACAATAATATAAAATCTATATACGAATTATTTTACTCTTTATCTTTCTTAATTTAGCACGTCAAACAAGACATAGTTTTTTTGACTAGAGCATGTCAGCATAATTTTACAACCATCCTCTAGGATAAAATCATGTCGAATATGATGAATAAAGCTCAAGGCTTTGGGCTATCTTTGATTACTAAAATCGCAGGAAGCGAAGTATTAGATCAACTCAAATTAAGAAAATTTGTAGAGAAATCATTATATCAAGGATCAAAAACAGGTTTTAAAGTACTGAATAAAACACAAAAAGCGTTTAAACCACAAGCAATTGATAAGCAACGCCTCCCGAATCAAGTTAATAAAAATTTGTTTGATCTCAGCCTGACTGAAGAACAGCAAATGACGGTTGATGCAATGTCTCAATTCGCTGAAGAAGTTTTATATGCTTTAGCGCATGACGCTGATCATCAAGCTCAATTCCCAGAACAACTTTGGCAGCATTTGGTTGACCTCGGTTTAAATTATTATGCACTTCCTGAAGCATTAGGTGGTGTGGCAGCAGAACAAAATATTGTGAGTAATATACTAATCGCAGAAAGTTTGGCAAAAGGTGATTTCAGTTTAACAGCAGGTCTGCTCAGCACATTTAGCGTTATTAATGCAATTACTCGTTGGGGCTCTACCCAAGTGCAGTCCATGTACCTACCTGTATTTGCAGAAGATACCGACGTTACGGCAACATTTGCATTTCAAGAAGCGACTCCTGCATTTAATCCATATCAGTTAAAAACCAAAGCAACTGAACAAAATGGACAAATGACCATTACAGGTGAAAAGACGTTGGTAATTTTGGGTGATACTGCGGATGTATTCCTTGTCAGTGCTGAGTTCAACGGTCAACCTGATATTTTTGTTGTACAGTCAAATGAAACGATCGCAATCAAAGCTAATCCAGCAATGGGTTTAAAGGCGGCAGAAACAGCAACGTTACAATTCAACCAGACCCCTGCCTTACGTTTAGGCGATACTGATTTTGATTACACTGCATTTATCGACCTTGGAAACTTAATGTGGTGCGCCATGGCGATTGGTACAGGAGAAGCAATCAAAGCTTACTGTATTAAATATGCAAATGAACGTACTGCTTTTGGCGAACCCATCTCGCATCGTCAAAGTGTTGCTTTCATGATTGCGGATATGGCCATTGAAATTGATGCTATGCGTATGTTGGTTTTAAATGCGGCAAGCTTGGCTGAAACGGGTAAACCCTTCCATCGTGAAGCCTATCTGGCACGATTACTTTGTGCCGAAAAATCAATGAAAATCGGTACAGATGGTGTTCAAATCTTAGGTGGTCATGGTTTTACTAAAGAGCATCCTGTTGAACGTTGGTATCGTGATCTACGCGCAACCGCTATCTTACATTCTGGCTTACATGCGTAATTTTGGAGAATAATAATGAACTTACAAAATCCGAAAAAATTTAAAATGTTGGTTGATCAGGCGCATGAAACTGCAATCAATGTTTTGCGTCCAATCTCACGCAAATATGATAAAGCTGAACATGCCTATCCAAAAGAACTCGATATGCTCGCTGCCCTATTGGATGGTATGAATGAAAGTGGCGAAGGTGTGGGTGCTGCCAATGCGAGTAAACGAGGGACAGCGAACCCAGATGCCATTGTGAATGGCGGTAACATGTCTGCGGCACTTGGTATTATTGAAATGTGTTATGGTGATACAGGCTTACTGCTCAGTATGCCACGTCAAGGCTTAGGCAACTCTGCCATTGCAGCAGTTGCCAATGATGAACAACTTGAACGTTTCAAAGGGACTTGGGCTGCTATGGCGATTACTGAACCTGGTTGTGGTTCAGACTCAGCGGCTATTCGTACAACAGCAACCAAAGATGGTGATGATTACATCTTAAATGGAGAAAAAATCTTTGTCACTTCTGGTGAACGTGCTGACTCAGTTGTAGTTTGGGCAACCCTAGATAAAAAGCTGGGTCGTGCTGCGATTAAATCTTTCGTTGTACCTAAAGGTACAGTAGGTATGAAAGTTGAACGTCTGGAACACAAGCTCGGGATTAAAGCCTCAGATACGGCGGTGATTAGCTTTACGGACTGCCGTGTACCTGCTGCAAATTTATTGGGTAATCCAGAAATTGATGTTGCTAAAGGTTTTGCTGGTGTTATGGAAACTTTTGATAACACTCGTCCACTTGTTGCAGCTATGGCGGTTGGTTGTGCCAAAGCTTCATTGGAGCGTATCAAGGAAATTTTCAAAGACCAGCTTGATCCTGACTACAAAACACCATATTTACAAACCTCAAATTTAGCCGCACAGATTTACCGTATGGAAGCTGAGTGGGAAGCTGCTCGCCTACTTATGATTAAAGCCACATGGATGGCTGACAATAAAAAGCCCAACTCTAAAGAAGCTTCGATTGCCAAAGCCAAAGCTGGACGTGTTGGTAATGAAATTACGCTCAAATGCGTCGAATTAGCTGCAAGCGTGGGCTATGGTGAAGATGAGTTATTAGAAAAATGGGCACGTGACTCAAAAATCCTTGATATTTTTGAAGGTACACAACAGATTCAACAGCTCATTATTGCTCGTCGTGAATTGGGTAAATCTTCGAGTGAATTGAAATAAATACCCATTTTAAACAAAAAATTTAAAAAGGACGTTATTTACGTCCTTTTTATTTCCATATAGCGCGCGCTATCGCATCGTCACAAACTCTTCCGCAGATGTTGGATGAATCGCAACGGTATTATCAAAATCTTTTTTCGTCGCTCCCATTTTTAAAGCAACCGCAAAACCTTGCAGAATCTCATCCATGCCAAAACCGATACCGTGAATACCGACAATTTTTTCATTTTCACCCACACAGACTAGCCTCATTTTGGTCGGTTGACGATGTTGCGTAATGGCGCTATACATCGCAGTAAATGATGAATTATAAACTTTCACAACTTGCTGACCATATTTATCAATCGCTTCTTGCTCAGTTATCCCTACTGTTCCAATCGGAGGATGACTGAAAACAACCGTTGGAATATTATCGTAATCTAAATGCTCATCTGGCTTATGATTGAATAATCGCTCAGACAATTTACGACCTGCTGCAACTGCGACAGGTGTAAGCTCCATTTTCCCTGTGATATCTCCCACCGCATAAATGCCTGTTTGGGATGTATTCTGCAATTTATCGACTTGAATATATCCTCGATCATCGAGCTGTATATTGGCTTTTTCTAAATTCAAGCTCGCCGTATTTGGCTCACGGCCTGTTGCCCAAATCAAGCAATCGACCGTATGACTTTCGCCACTTTCTAAATGTAATACGACAGAGCCATCGGCATTCTTGGTGATTTTTTTAGGAACAGCTTGTGTATGTATAGTAATTCCATCTGTTTGCATCACTTCAACCAAAGTTTCACTTAAGAAAGAGTCAAAACGTCGAACAGGTAGATCTTTACGGATAAATAATCCAACTTGTGAACCTAAAGAATTAAGTACCCCAGCCAATTCAACTGCAATATAACCCGAACCAATCACTGCAACTGTTTTAGGTAAAGCCGTTAGTTCAAAGAAACCATTCGAATCAATGCCATATTCAACACCATCAATATCAGGCAATGATGGCTGTGTCCCCGTTGCAATCAGGATATGATCTGCTGTGAATTTCTCACCGTTGACTTCGATAGTATTTTTATCAATAAAATGAGCTGCACCATGGATTAAATCAACTTTATTTTTGCTTAGGCTATTTTGATAGGACTGATGAATACGTTCTATATAAGCTTGACGATTTTTGACCAGTGTCTGCCAATCGAAAGATTCAACTTTACTGTTAAAGCCATAATCAGGACCATATTTTTGAATTGATTCAGCAATATGTGCCGCATACCACATAACTTTTTTAGGCACACAGCCGACATTGACGCAGGTTCCACCAATTTCAGCCTTTTCAATCAAGGCGCATTTCTTCCCATACATCGCAGCACGGTTAACTGATGCAATTCCACCACTACCACCACCAATCGCAATATAATCATAATGTTTTGTCATCATCGCCTCATGCTGTAATTACACAATTATTTTTAAGTACTCTTTATAGATATACAGCAACATGATGCAAAAACTTTTGTTTTTTAAATTTTTAATACAAGAAAAAAGCACTGACCATGAATCATCAATGCTTCTGCTTTGGGAAAGTTTTAAGTTATTCGGCTGCCACGGCTTCAACTGAAGTTTCAACTAAAGATTGATCCACGACACCAAATTTCTTAAAGATTTTTGCTCGGCGTTTTGGATAGATATTGGCCTTATTCAGGTCACCCTTGTAATGATCAAATACACGCTTATCCATCATTTTTGACCATAGTGGTGGAATTAATGCAGGCAACAGCATACTTGCATAACCACTAGGTAATTCTGGTGCTTCATCAAAATGGCGCAGTGCTTGGAATGGACGTGTTGGATAAGCATGATGATCTGAATGACGCTGTAATTGATACAAGAATAAGTTGGTCACAATATTGTTATTGTTCCAGCTATGCTCTGGCATCGTACGTTCATATTTACCATTCTTATCTTTCTGGCGTTTCAAACCATAGTGTTCAATATAGTTAATAATCTCGAACAGACTAATCCCATAGAATGCCTGAGTGGCTAAATAAGGAATGACACCTTTACCGAATAATCCGATCATTGAACCATGAAAAGCAGCACTCATTCCCCAGCCTTGCAATAATTCATTTTCAGTTGACCAGAATTTTTTACCTTTACGTTTTAAACGATTGGTTTCAATTTCAATAGCAGATTTGAAAGAACCAATGACTGTACGTGGCCAAAACTCATAGAATGTTTCACCCATCTGGGAAGATGCTGGATCTTCAGGTGTCGCAGCGCGTTTATGGTGTCCATACGGATGTTCTACACGGAAATGGTTATATCCTGTTGGTACAAGAGCAAGATGAGAAAGAATATGATCTATACGATTATGTTTATGGCTAAGCTCATGTGCAGTATTGATTGCAATACCATTCACTGCCCCCATTGAAATACCCAATAGGATTTTATCGATAAATGAAGTTTCTTTACGGCTAGATAAATAACATGCGTAAAAATTAGCTGCATATTGTAATGGAAGAAAGCTTTTCACTAAGCGTGAATAATACGGATCTTTTTCAAGTAGTTTAATATCTTCATCAGTTGGATTATTTGCATCTTTTCCAATCAATGTGTCAATTGCTGGAATAACGATGTGCAAAACAATTGGCCCGCCTAATGCAAAGATTTTTTTCAGTGGACGAGGTGCAAATTGATAACCTGCTAAAATGCCAATTCCAATTGCAGGTAAAGCTGGGCTAATTGCCCATAAATAACGTTTACGATCCAATTCAGTTTTCGATTTTGAAATGCTTACTGGCGTAAGTTCTTGCTCAACATTTACTGGTGCATTCATCATCTTATCCATGTCTTTGTATATATGTATATTTTGATGAATTATGAATTTCATGACAGTTGCAAGCGTCCAAAAAACCTATGTCAAAGTCTTTGGCATCATCACCCCTGTTTTTGTCCTAAAAACACATATTGAGTTATTACAGTAGCTCTCTATAATTTACAATCAATACATAATTTAAAAATCATATGGATGCTTTAAGTAAAATATTTGCTGATATACATTTAAATCACACCGAATATATCTACTTGAAAACTCAGGGAGAATGGAGTTTTATCTGTCAGGATCAAACAGCACTTATCGTATACATTGTTTTAGTTGGTTCAGTTTTCATTCAAATTGATTCACAAAATAGTTTAACTGCTCATGCTGGTGAAATTGTCCTAATTCCTTCTGGAACAGCACATACGGGTGCCGATAACTCCATCACAAAGCTTGTGAATGCAGTCGATATTTCAAAATTGTTTGATGGACATAAAGAAGATGCTATTGAATTCGGTACAGATTCGTCAGAGAAAAATCTTATTTTAAGTGTTCGTTGTCAGATTGACACCATCATGGCGCGCCCTTTTATTCAAGCGTTACCTTCAATCATTCATATTCAACACGGAGAAAATACAGCACCTGAATGGTTACAAATTGGTTTACACTTTTTAGCATTAGAGACACAAAATATTCAGGCTGGCAGAGATATTATTATTGATCATCTTGTAAATATTTTATTGATCAAATGTATCAGAGATCATATTCAACAGATCTCAAATCAACATGGATGGCTAAGCGCTTTAAATCATCCTGAGCTCAGCAATAGCCTTGCTGCAATTCATAACCATCCTGAAGATGCATGGACAGTTGAAACCCTTGCAGAACAATGCTGCATGTCGCGTTCAAAATTTGCAAGTTTATTTCATGAGGTGATCGGAGAATCTCCCTTGGCTTATCTACAACAACATCGTATGCGCTTAGCAAGCCAATATTTACGTAAAAGTAATTACTCCATTCATCTGATTGCAAATAAAGTGGGCTATTCTTCTGAAACAGCCTTTAGCCAAGCATTCAAACGAACTTTTGAAGTATCACCTAAGCAGTATCGACAGCAATTCATCGAAGCAGAAAATTAGAATATAAAAAAAGACACCGAGGTGTCTTTTTTATTTCTGTAAATTTTAACGGACAATACCGCGTGTAGACTTTTCGAGTGAATCAATAAACAATTGTGCTTCAGGCGTCTTCGTCAGTATGTCGCTACGAATCTGCTCAATCGCTTGCTCAGTGGTTAAACCAGCCTTATAAATCAGCTTATATGCTTCTCTTAAACCCTGAATCGTGTCTCGAGTCCAACCTTTGCGTCGCATGCCTTCAATATTCATACCATATGCATGTGCAGGATTACCAGATGCCATCACGTAAGCAGGAACGTCCTTAAGAATTAAAGCTGCTCCACCAATCATGCTATATGAATCAATACGACAGAACTGATGAATACCCGCATTACCGCCTACAATAACATGATTGCCGACATGGACATGACCTGCAACGCCTACATTATTGGCAAAAATATTGTGATCACCAATTACACAGTCATGCGCAATATGGGTATTCACCATGAATAAGTTATGACTGCCAATTTTTGTTATTGCGTTATCCTGAACCGTACCTCTATGCAAAGTACAATGTTCACGAATAAAGTTATTATCCCCAATCTCTAGCCATGTCTCTTCACCTTGGTACTTTAAATCTTGGCAAATTTCACCGACACTCGAAAACTGAAAAATATCATTATTTTTTCCAATTTTCGTAAAACCGCCAATTACCACATGTGAACGTAATTTAGTCCCAGCATCAATTGTTACATTCGGACCAACAATACAATAAGGTCCAATTTGTACATCAGATGCAATTTCTGCAGATGGGTCAATAATTGCGGTTGGGTGAATTAGTTTTTGACTACTCATGTCTGCTCAATTTTTTGGTGGGAAATCATGATTTCTGCTGTTGCAGCGACAATACCGTCGACACTAGCCTTACAATTGTACTTGTAAATGCCACGCTTTTGCATCACTAGTTCTGATTTTAAGACAAGCTGGTCACCAGCAACAACTTGTTTCTTAAATCTTACTTTTTCTGCGCCAGCAAATAAGAACAAAGATCCTTCTTTTGGCTTTTGATTTGTCAAAACAAAGCCTAATATTCCTGAGACCTGTGCAAGAGCTTCAATAATCAACACACCTGGCATAATCGGGTATGTCGGGAAATGCCCTTGCAAAAACTCTTCATTAATAGAGACATTTTTATAGCCGACAATACTATTCTCAGTTATTTCTGTAACTCTATCAACAAGTAAAAAAGGATAACGATGCGGTAAATATTCACGAATCGTAAGAATATCCATGGGTAATTCAGGCATTGTAAATGCTGGAGATGTAGACTCAGTCATAATAAATTATTTACGTAACTTAAAGGTTGATTCAAGGGACTCTAATTGAGCTTGCATATGATCAAGCCTTTTAGTGATTTGGGTCAATGGCACATCTGCTAATTGTCTAAGGCGTACAACAGTTCTTTTCCAGTGACTATTTTCAAATAGTCCAATTCCCGAAGAAAAGGTTCCCGCTTCAGAAATACTTTTTGTGACCATTGACATTCCAGTAAGCGTCACATTATTCGCAATATTTAAATGCCCTGCAACTGCACTGCCACCACCAATAATACAGTTTTTGCCAATTCGGACACTTCCAGCGATTGCCGTATTTGCAGCGATGGCTGTATGTTGATCAATTTGAACATTGTGAGCAATTTGCACAAGGTTATCAATAATGACGCCATCTGCTAAAATTGTGTCATCTAATGCGCCACGATCAATACTACAATTTGAACCAATACGGACATCATTTCCGATTCTTACCGAACCGAGTTGAGCAATACGGTGCCATTTTCCTTGATAAGGTGCAAAACCAAAACCTTCTGATCCAATCACCGTATTCGCATGAATACGAACCCGATCTTTTAACTTTGCACCGCCAGTAATCGTGACATGCGCATCAATGAAACAGTCGTTACCAATTTCAACATCATCATCAATAAAAGCATGTGCTTGGATAATTGTATTATGTCCAATAACACAATGCTCACCAATGACAGCATAGTGTCCTATATAAGCATTATCAGCCACGATCGCAGAAGGATGAATTTGAGCAGTACTTTCGATACCTCTTTGAGAAACTTTCTTCTCAAATAAATGTGTAAGAGTTGCAAAAGCGAGATAAGGATTTTCTACAACGATAAAATTTTGCTTCGATGATAATTGTTGTTTTAATGCAGTTGTCACAATATAAACACCTGCTTCGCTTGCTTCAGCTTGTGCTAAATATTTTTCACCATTTACAAAACAAATGTGATGATTTTGTGCCTGTTCCAAACTAGACAAATTAGAAATTTTAAAATCTTTATCACCAAAAAGCTCACCTTTTACAAGATGAGCTATTTCTTCTAAACGATAAATACGTCTATTCATTGATTATTTCAGTGCGTTAACCTTTTGGATCATTTTATCAGTTAAATCATACTGAGCGTCAGAGGCAATTGTTGAATTTTTATTCAAAATAAGATCTAAATTATTTTCTTTTCTTAATTGCTCAGCGACTTGCTTCACTTTTCCTTCAAATGCAGTGTTCATTGACTGTAATGTAGACTGTACTTTAGTCTGTAAACCCTGTTGAGTTGTATTGAACTCATTTAACTTAGCTTGATACTGCGCAGTCATTTTTTGAATATCTGCTTGATTCATCTTAGGACCATCAGTTTGCGCTTTTTGCTGCATAGTTTCCAATTCTTTACCTAATTGCTCTAATCGTGTCGATGTTGGTTTAACTGATTGGCCAAGAGCAGCATTTTGTTGTTTAAGATATGTGCTACTTTCAACTACGCGAGCTAGATCAACAACACCTATACCAGCAGCATTCGTCATAGCAGAAACCGTTAAACCTAAGCCTAACATCAACATCGTTAATTTTTTCATTATTTCGTCCTTTTATATTTTAAGAGCTTAAAGGCCGTACTTAGAAAGTACGACCAATTTCGAATTGAATAGATTTGGTATTATCACCACTCTTATCATTAAGTGGATAAGCATAACTTAATGATAATGGACCAATCATCGTAATCCATGTGAAACCTGCACCAACACTATAACGCATATTGCCAAAATCGAACTTGTAGTTATCATTACAATATTGTTTGATATCAACAGTACTAGCACCTACTAATATATTACCTTTTGGTACATTACATTGCGTATCGAATACCTGAGCACCCTCGGCAAAAAGTACAGGTCGAACTTGACGTGTCCAATCTCCTTTGAATGGTAAAGGAAGCGCCAATTCTGTTCCAAATTGAACTAGTGCGTTACCACCCACTTCCTCTTTTGATAAGTCATCTTTACCCATTTCCTGGAAAATAACACTTGGATATTTAGGACCTAATGAACTGTTATCATAGCCACGGACTGATCCATAACCACCCGCATAGAAGTTTTTATAGAATGGTAGGTCATTACCATAACCTAATTTACCATAACCTCTAAGCACAAAACCCATAGGTAATGATTTGAATGCCTGAGCATCATAAGTCATTTTTTGATAGTCAACATCACTACCTGGAAGGCCTACTTCTAGACCAACACGGTGCGACATACCTGACGTCGGGAAAAGTGGTCTGTTCAAGGTGTTATAAGACCAACCTAAATTCAAAGTATAAGTTAGGAAACTACCCTCGAAAGCACTATTATAAGTAATCTCACCACCTGGTTTACATTTACCTGTATAGTTACCATCTAAATCTTTATCTAATTGGTCTTCAGGACAATAAGTGCTCTGTGCAGTTGCTTTACCACCATTCGCCAATAAATAATCACGAATATAAGTAGATACACTTGGACCTGTTCTTACTTTAGTTTGATCGATACCTAAAGACGCACTAATACTCTGATTTTCATCAATTGGGTATCCGAAACTTAAACTACCACCGACACTATCAGTAACATAGTTATTAACATTATAGTTCTCACTTAACTTCGTTTTTCGATAATAAACGTTATAACCACGACTCACGCCATCAATAGTAAAATATGGGTCCGTCACACTTAAGTTATAATAGTCTTGTGTTTCAGAACGAGATAAATCAATCGCAACACGGTTTCCAGTACCCATAAAGTTGGTTTGGCTTAAACCTGCTTGGAAAGTAATACCACCATTTTGAGAATAACCAACCGCAAGTGTCGTTGTACCAGAGTGTTGCTCTTCGACATTAATATTTAAATCAACTTGGTCTGGTGAATTAGGTACACGAACAGGTTTTACATCAACAGTTTTAAAGAAACCTGTACGTTCCAGACGCACTTTGGATAAGTCAATTTTTTCATTACTTGCTAAAGCACCTTCCATTTGGCGCATTTCACGACGTAATACTTCATCAGCTGTTTTACTATTTCCAGTAAAGTTAATACGACGAACAGTGACTTGCTGACCAGGGTTAATATAATAATTGAGATTCACAATCCCTGTTTGATTATTAATTTCAGGTACAACATTCACTTCTGCATAGTAATAACCTGCATTACCATATTTGCGAAGTAGCAACTGCTTAACGGCATTTACTTTTTCTTGTGAATAAGTTTCACCATCTTTATATAATTTTAGTGCTTTTAATTCTTCAGGTTTATAGAGTGCATCGCCTAAGAATTTGGTTTCACCAAACTTAAATTGACTACCTTCATCAACTGAAACCTCAATAAAGATGTGCTTTTTATCTTCGCTAATGTTGAGTTGTGAATTGATAATATTAAAGTTGATATAACCTTTATTCAGATATAGAGCTCGTAACGCTTCTAAACTTGCTGCCATTTTTTCACGTGCATAGCGATCATTACGTGTAACAATAGAAGCCCAACCGCTTTCTTTAACTGCAAAAGCTTGCTTAATATCACTATCACTAAATACAGTATTACCAATGATATTAATATCAAATACTTTTGCAGCAGTACCTTCATTAAAATTAAGCTTGAGCTCAACACGGTTATTTGGTCTAGCAACAGTATCAATCGTTACATCTGCATCATAACGACCTTGCTGAGTATATTGTTGTTCAAGCTCAGTCTCAATAATCTGTAATGCAGATTTCTTGAACACTTCGCCTTCAGCAATACCCATCTTTTTTAAGCCCTGTTCTAAGGCTTCTTTAGGGATAAGTTTATTGCCTTTGAATTCCAATTTTGAAATGATTGGACGCTCTACAACTTTAAACACTAATACGTCTTTTTCTTTATAAGCTTTAATGTCATCAAATAAACCTGAAGCATATAAACTACGGATCGCCTCAGCAATCATTGGATCACTTACTCTATCGCCACTATTTATTGGTAACATAGAATAGATACTTGCAGGTGTTAAACGCACGAGGCCATCAATTCGTATATCTTGTGCAAGAAACTCATCTGCTGCGTATGCTTGTTGTACCACTGCCATCGCACTAACCAGTGCCAAAGGCATTAATAAATGTGTGTGACGCATGCCCATATATTTTCCAGTAAGTTAAATTCCGTTTGCGTTTTTTATAAACGCATGAAGTCGTTAAATAAAGCCAAAAGCATCATGCTACCGAGCAGTACCATACCAACTTTTAGACCAAACATCTGTATTTGTTCAGAAACAGGTTTACCACGTATTGCTTCAATAAAGTAATAAACTAAATGACCGCCATCAAGCATCGGAATTGGTAATAAATTTAAAATTCTAGGACTTACGCATTGACGGATTCAAAAAAGTACTAAAATACTTTATAAAGTATCTGTGATCAGACGAATTAAACATGCTTCTACAGCAACTTGTACTCTACCCATTTATATGGGCTTTCTCATGACAGAACCGAACTCTATTAGCTGCACACAACTTGCCGAGACTTATAATATCTCGCATGATAGTGTAAATCGCTTTCTAGAGCGTGAAGATTACACACCTCACGACCTATATCAAGAATCAATTCAACATATTGATAATAACAAACTTATAGTCAGTATTGATGATACTGTTTTAGATAAACCATATAGTCAACATATGGACTTAGTTAGCTATTTTTGGTCAGGCAAACACCACCGATCCGTCAAGGGTATTAATCTGATTACCTTGTATGCGACAGATCAAAATGGTCAAAATATTCCAATTAATTTCCGAATTTATGACAAATCTGAAAGTAAAACCAAGAATGATTACTTTATGGATATGTTAAGTGAAGTACTCAGTTGGGGTGCAAAGATTCAATTTATTACAGGTGATAGTTGGTATTCATCGACTGGAAATCTAAAAACCATAAGAAAATATGGTATTCGATTTATGTTTGGTATCGACTGTAACCGTAAGGTTTCCCCAGAAAAAGGACAATGGTTTCAACTGCGTTTATTGCCAGATTTCCATCAGGGTCAAGTAGTCTGGCTCAAAGATTTTGGCTTTGTACAATTATTTAAGACTCAGTTAAAAGAACAGCAGAGGTTTTATATTGTGCATCAAGATGAAGATGATTTATTGTCCTTTGAGGGATTTCATGAATTACATTCAAGTCATTGGAAAATAGAGCAATATCACCGGGTGATTAAACAGGTTTGTCATATTGAAAAGTTTCAAGTAAGACGATCTAAACTGATTTTGAATCATATTTTTTCAGCCTTGATGGCCTACGTTGAGATACAAAAGAACCATTTTGAGCGGATCTTTGAAAATATATATCGTTGGCAGAAGAAATTATTTAGACCAATGATCAAAAACTTCATTGATGACTTTATTCTCGATAAAAATCATCTGCTACCACAGAGAATCTATAAATAATAGTGCGTAAGTCCTAAATTCCTAAACTAACACTCATCAATGCCATAAAAGAAATAAAGGTTTGCCACCCCATTTCAGCACTCTGTCCTGCAACTTTAGCAATCGTAATAGGACCTGATAAGTTATCCAATCCAATCAGTCCACGTACCATTTTAGTAATCGAACTAAAAATCATACCTGACAATTGTGTTGTTTTTTCAACAGCAACCCCGAAAGCTTCTACAGGTGAATACTGAATGGTTTGTTTATATTCATTCGGAATTGTGATTTTACCTGCATCACTTTTTACTCCAAGAACACCACTCATATTACCCATATTGTCACGTTGGCCTTGAGGCATCACTTGTAAATGAACCAGTTTGCCTTGACGTAGCACATCAATATTTAAGAGTTTTTCAGGTGAATTTTGTACAACATCAACGACATCAAACCAATCTTTCATTGCAACGTTATTAATCGCAACAATTTTATCTCCGACTTTCATACCTTGACGTATTGCAGCGCCATCAGTACTCAGTTCTTTTACGATTGCTGGAATCACAGGACGATAAGGTAAAAACCCTAACTCATCCAAAGGCGATTGGCTCTGATCTTTTAGAAAATCTTTAATCGGTAAGCTAAACTGTTTTTCAGTTCCAGTACGCTCAACAACAATTGAAACCTGACCTGTCTCTCCAACACGATTGACTAAAGCATAGTTTAATTTTTCCCATGTTGTTGTCGTTTGACCATCAACCATGACTACTTTATCGCCAACATGTAAATTGACTTGAGCAGCAGGTGTATTTGGTACAATCTTACCAATACGTGTATTTAATTGTTCCTGAGCTGGTAAAAACAAAATCCAAAACAATAAAACAGCAAAAATAAGATTAATCAGCGGTCCAGCAGCAACAATTGCAATACGTTTCCAAGGTGACTGACGATTAAACGCATAAGGTAAATCTTGCTCAGCAACATTACCTTCACGCTCATCTAACATTTTGACATAACCACCAAGCGGCAATGCAGAAAGCTGGTATTGTATACCTGATTTTTTCGATTGCCATTTAAGCAAAGTGGGTCCAAAGCCAATAGAATAGACTAAAACTTTAACACCTAATTTACGTGCGACCCAATAATGACCAAACTCATGAATCGCGATCAGTGGGCCTAATAATAAAATCGCCGCAACAATCATAAATAGTGCGCTCATACGATTTAACCCCCTATACCCACGATGTACTTCTCTGCATTACCTCTTGCGATCATATCAGTCTGCAAAATGATGTCTATGCTTTCTGCTTTAGCATTTTGTACAGCTTGTAAAGTATGCTCGACCACTTGCGTAATTTCAGTGAATCGAATCTGCCGATTTAAAAATGCAGCGACCGCGATTTCATTGGCAGCATTCAAAATTGTAGGCGCCAACCCACCCTCACGCATTGCTTGACGAGCTAAATCTAAAGCTGGAAACTTAATATTATCAGGTGCCTGAAAATTTAATTGAGCTGTTTCAAACAGATTTAAAGCAGGAACATCCGTCTTTAATCGTTGCGGCCAAGCCAACGCATGTGCAATTGGAGTACACATGTCAGGATTTCCCATTTGTGCCAAAGTTGAACCATCCACATATTGCACCATGGAATGAATAATACTCTGTGGATGAACAACAACTGTAACAAAATGTTCTGATATTGAAAACAAATGACACGCTTCGATCAATTCCAAACCTTTATTCATTAAAGTCGCTGAATCTACCGAAATTTTTTGCCCCATCGACCAATTTGGATGCTTACAAGCCTGTTGAGGCGTTACATCATGTAATTGTTCTAAAGAATGATTAAGAAATGGACCACCAGAAGCTGTTAATAAAACCTGAGACACTCCAAGTTGTGGCTCACCTGTTCTCTCAATCTGTAAATAATTGTGTGGTAATGACTGAAAGATCGCATTATGCTCTGAATCGACAGGAAGCAATAAAGCATTATGATCACGTGCTGCCTGCATCATGATGTCACCTGACATCACTAAGGCTTCTTTGTTTGCAAGTAACACTCGTTTTCCTGCTTTGACTGCGGCAAGTGTTGGTAATAAACCAGCAGCACCGACAATTGCAGCCATCACAATATCAACTTCATCGTGTTCAGCAATTGCTATCAAACCCGCTTCATCTGTTAAAATTTCAATATTTTTTAGGTTTTCTTGATTTAAACGTTGCTCTAGTTCTAAAGCTTTTATTTTCGGAACAACCACTATTTTAGGGCTGTATTTTTTACATATTTCTACCAGTTCATCTAAACGACTATATGCAGAAACCGCATAAACAGAGTATTGGTCTGGGTGTCGTGCCAATACTTTTAAGGTACTTTGCCCAATAGAGCCCGTCACACCCAATATACAAACAGCCTGTGTCATTTATAGATCTACACCAATAAGTTTTACCAATACATACATACCAGTTGCAAAAATAGGCGATGCCGCAAGAAGTGAATCAATTCGATCTAATACTCCACCATGCCCAGGAAGTACACGACCTGAGTCTTTAATGCCTGCACGACGTTTGATCATTGACTCAAACAAGTCACCTAATACTGATGCAAAAACGGTAATAATAGAAAGAATCAGGAATAAGATAAGCTGTATTACAGTTAAGTCTAAATAGAAATGTTGTACAACCAACATAATCACAACTGTTGTTGCAATACCACCATACAATCCCTCAACCGATTTATTTGGGCTTACTGAAGGAGCAAGTTTTCTTTTACCCAATTTACGACCAACAAAATATGCACCACTATCTGCCCCCCAAACCAACAAGAACAAATACATCAGCCACCAAGGTGAGCTATGCCAAACCGCATAAAGCGCAGTCACTGCTGCAGAAATTAGAATAAAACCAATTGCATATAATGATACATTGTACCAATTATCTGATTCTGGAAAGTTTTTAACCCAGTAAATACTACCTAGCCACGTAAGAATAGATGCTGCCCATAACAACAATGCAACATCATCAAAAAATAATGCGAGTGTTGAAACCGATGCTACACATATACCATATATCCAAGCCTTAGGTTTTGAAACAATAGCTTCTTTATGAGGCATAAGCTTAAACCACTCATAGCCTGCAACCCCAGCTGCTAAAATCATAAGCACAAACATTGGATAATGTGATTGCGTCGCAAACATGCAACTTAAAACAACAGCAACTAACACCAATGCGGTAATAATCCGCTCTAACATTATTAATTCTCTATTTTCGCTTGTTGAATTTGTTCAGATGTTTTACCAAAACGTCTTTCTCGCCCTGAAAATACATCAAAAGCGTGGTCTAATTCTTTTACTGTAAACTCAGGCCATAATGTATCTGTAAAATACAATTCAGCATATGCCGCTTGCCAAAGTAAGAAGTTAGATAAACGATAATCTCCACCTGTACGTATTAATAAATCTACGGCAGGTAAGTCATTTAGACTGACATATTTATCAAATAAATCAACATTTATATGATTTGTTTGAACTTTTCCAGCAAGAACATCTTGAGCGATACACTTGGCTGCATGCGCCATATCCCACATTCCGCCATAACTGATTGCAATCGTTAAAGTCATAGAATTGAAAGATGCCGTTTTTTGTTCTGCATATAACATTAAATCTTTTAATTCATTTGATAATTTAGAACGATCACCAATGAAACGTAATGCTATATTGAATTTTTCCATTCGAGGTAGTTGTTCATGAATTGTGTCTTCTAACAATTTCATTAACAAATCAACTTCGAACTGAGGTCTATTCCAATTTTCACTTGAAAATGCAAAAACAGTTAAAGCTTGAACACCCACTCTTTTACAATGTTCAACGATCGGATCAAGGACATTCTTACCTTCTCGATGCCCATCACCTTTTTGCAATTTATTTTTTTTTGCAAAACGATTGTTGCCATCCATAATGATGGCAACATGTTTTGGAAGAAGCGGTTCTTCTTGTAAGGTCATAAAAATTAGACCTTCATTAATTCTGCTTCTTTTGCAGCTAGACGTTTATCTACTTCTGCAACATATTTATCTGTGATCTTTTGAATATCTTCACCAGCACGGCGTTCATCATCTTCAGAAATTTCTTTTTCTTTCAATAATGCTTTGATATCACCTAAAACATCACGACGAATGTTTCGAATAGCAACTTTTGCATTTTCAGCTTCATTACGAGCAACTTTTTGCATGTCACGACGAGTTTCTTCAGTCAACGCAGGTAAAGGTACACGAATTGAATCAGCTGTAATTGGGTTTAAACCCAAATCACTTTCACGAATTGCTTTATCAATTGCAGAAACCATTGTACGCTCAAATGGCTGAACAATAAGCGTACGAGAATCTTCAACACCTACGTTAGCAACTTGATTCAAAGGAACGTCAGAACCATAGTAAGGAACCATCACACCATTTAAAATTGATGGGTGCGCACGTCCAGTACGAACTTTAGCAAAACCTTGCTCTAAAGAATCAAGTGTTTTCTGCATGCGCTGTTCGCTATCTTTTTTGAGATCGTTAATCATATGATCTTCCTTACTTATTCATTAGGTATTACAAAATATTTAGACATTAGTATAAAGCGCTTTATGGCTCACGTACATTAATTCGTAACGTGAGTACCCTCTTTTTCACCCATAACAACAGAAAGTAAAGCACCCGATTTATTCATATCGAATACTTGTAATGGGACATTATGATCACGGCATAAGCAAATTGCTGTAAGATCCATTACACCCAACTTTTCATCAAGTACTTGATCGAAAGTTAAATTATCATACTTAACTGCATCATCATATTTACTTGGATCTTTATTATAAACACCATCAACTTTAGTTGCTTTTAAGATGAGGTTTGCTTCAATTTCAATACCACGTAAGCAAGCAGCTGTATCTGTGGTAAAGAATGGATTACCTGTACCCGCAACAAATACACAAACTTCACCTTGGCTTAGGTGGCGAATTGCATCACGACTTGAGTAAGATTCAACAACCGTGCCAATTGGAAGTGCAGACATTAAACGTGTTTTAATATTACGGCGCACTAATGCATCACGCATTGCCAAACCATTCATTACAGTTGCCAACATCCCCATTTGGTCACCTGTTACGCGACCTACAAGCCCATCTTTTTGCAACTGACTACCACGGTATAAGTTACCACCACCCACAACAATACCAACCTGCACACCCAAACCAACCAAGTGAGCAATCGAAAGCGACATTTGATCAAGGACTTGGGCATCAATACCCATATCTTTATTACCCGCTAAAGCCTCACCAGAAAGCTTTAACAAAATACGTGCATAACGTGGATTTTTAGAAGCTGACATACCTTTACTCCAAACCGAACAATCTCAAAATTTCTTCAATTTAATTCAATATCAAGCAGATTTAATCTGAATCAACTTAGCAAATAAATCATATTCATCTGCATCCGTGATTTCGACTTCGAGCAAATCACCCGCTTTAATCACACTCTTATCAATATCTTCAACAAATACGTTGCCATCGATTTCAGGTGCATCTGCATATGAACGCGCAACAGCAACTGGAAATTCTTCTTCCAAGCTATCAACCAATACCGTCATCGTCTGACCAATACGTTTTTGTAGTTTTGCAGCAGAAATTGCTTGCTGAACTTCCATGAAACGCTCATAACGATCTTGCTTGATCTCTTCTGGCACATGATCAGGAAGATCATTCGCTGTTGCACCCTCTACTGGCGAATAAGTAAAACAGCCCACGCGATCTAATTGAGCTTCTTTTAACCATTCTAATAGAATTTGGAAATCTTCTTCAGTTTCACCAGGGAAACCCACAACAAAAGTTGAGCGAATCACCAATTCAGGGCATTTTTCACGCCACAATTTCAGACGCTCTAATGTATTTTCGCTATGGGCTGGTCGCTTCATCAATTTTAAAATGCGCGGACTGGCATGCTGAAAAGGAATATCTAAATATGGCAGGATTTTCCCTTGTGCCATTAGGTCAATAACTGCATCGACATGTGGGTACGGATAAACATAATGTAAACGCACCCAAATACCAAGCTGACCAAGTGCTTCACACATATCATAGAACTTAGTTTTTACAGGCTGACCATTCCAAAAATCTAATTTGTATTTTGTGTCCACGCCATAAGCTGAAGTGTCTTGAGAAATAACCAATACTTCTTTTACACCAGCACGTTTTAATGCTGCTGCTTCATCTAACACACTACCCACAGGACGAGAAACTAAATCACCACGCATACTTGGAATAATGCAGAATGTACAACGGTGATTACACCCTTCTGATATTTTCAAATAAGCGTAGTGTTTAGGTGTCAAACGCACACCTTGCTCAGGGACTAAATCAATAAAAGGATTGTGTTTTGGCGGTGCAGGTACATACTCATGTACTGCTTCCATTACATCCTGATATGCTGCTGCACCTGTTACTTTAAGTACATTTGGGTGCATTTGGCGAATTTTATCTTCATCTTTACCTAAGCAACCAGTAACAATCACACGACCGTTTTCGCTCATGGCTTCGCCAATGGCATCTAAAGACTCTTGCACTGCAGATTCAATAAAACCACAGGTGTTAACAACAACCAAATCTGCACCGTCGTAATCTGATGCAACTTGATAACCTTCAGTCTTTAACTGAGTTAAAATTCGTTCAGAATCTACCAATGCCTTAGGACAACCTAAAGATACAAAACCGACTTTGGGGGTCTTCATGAATCTGCGCTCCACTTGAATCGGCGTATTGTATGACTTTTCTTTGCTGCCGCATAGCTACAAAGCCATCTCTTTATGTAATGCACCAAAATACAACCAAAATTTTAAACAAACCCTAACAACGCACCATTTTAAAGCATGATAAAATATTGAAATAACTCAATCTATGTGAAAAATACAGCATAAACTCATTATTTATCGATTAAGTTATTGAAAATTAGCTAATACGAAGTTGGCTTGCATTTTGCATTAAATACATTTCAGAAGTTAATGGCTATTCATCTACATTGATATTTATTGCGCCATTTTAAAACAGGACGATTCACAAATGGATCAACATAACACTATCGACTATCGACTGCTCGTAGATAATCTGACCACTGCCATATTATTGGTCGATAGTAAACTTAATATTTTTTATTTAAATTCGGCTTGTGAAGCATTATTCGATGTTAGTTTACTTCGCGCATCAGGTCAGCCTGTGCTCAATCTACTTCATGCACATGACGATGCATTTAATACACATGAAGCTTTATTAAATACATTAAAAAGCGGACAACATTACACACGCCGTGAAGCTGTAATTAATGTGAATTTTAAACCAATCCATGTGGATTATACGGTCTCACAACTAAATGCAGGTAAAAGTTATCACCCACTTTTATTAATCGAACTCAATCCAATTGATCGGATGTTGAAAATTTCTAAAGAAGAAAATTTAGTACAACAACATCAAGTCGCACGCCAACTAGTTCGCGGCGTGGCACATGAAATTAAGAATCCTCTAGCGGGCATTCGTGGTGCAACACAATTACTTGCTCGCAGCTTAAATGATGAAAGCTATCGTGAGTTTACCGACATTATTATTAGTGAAGTCGATCGCCTAACCAATCTCGCAGATACCATGCTTGGTTCACGTCAATTACCAAGCTATGAGCTAGTTAATGTACATGAACCTTTAGAGCGCGTTCGTTCACTTATTGTGAACCAAACGAAGAAAAAAATTAAGATTACTCGTGATTACGACCTGTCTTTACCTGATGTGATGGCTGACCGTGATCAACTGATTCAAGTCATGCTCAATATCAGCGTAAATGCTGTGCAAGCAATGACTGAAAATAAAGATTTTTTTGTCGATTCAGAACCAGAGCTAATTTTAAGAACGCGCATTCAACGCTTAGTCACAATTAACGGTGTTCTGAATCGCTCATCGATAAGAATTGATATTGAAGACAATGGACCAGGTGTTCCAGAAAGCATATTAGAGTCTGTATTTTACCCTCTTGTGACTGGGCGGGCAAAGGGAACAGGGCTTGGCCTCAGTATCGCGCAAAACATCATGCATCAACACAACGGAATGATCGAGTGTCAATCCGTTCCAGGAAAAACCATATTTAGCTTATATTTACCTTGGGAGTCAGACCGTGTCACGAAATAAAATTTGGGTAATTGATGATGATCGTGCCATGCGTTGGGTACTCGAAAAAACTTTTAAAGAAGAAGGTTTTGACGTCACCAACTTTGAAGAAGCACAAACAGCACTCGAACGCTTACATGATGCTGCACCCGATGTCATTTTGACAGATATTCGTATGCCTGGAATTGATGGTTTAACTTTCTTATCTAAAGTTAAAAACACACATCCAGATCTACCTGTCATTATCATGACAGCACATTCTGATTTAGAATCTGCTGTCTCAAGTTACCAAACTGGTGCATTTGAGTATTTACCAAAACCATTTGATATCGATGAAGCTTTAGCATTAGTGAATCGTGCTATTTTACATATCAATAAATTGCAACAACAAGAAGCAACCAAAGCAACGACACCTTTACAATCAACCGAAATTATTGGTGAATCACCTGCAATGCAGGAGGTGTTTCGTGCCATTGGACGTTTATCACAATCCCATATCACGGTTCTGATAAATGGTGAATCAGGTACAGGTAAAGAACTTGTCGCACATGCATTGCATAAACATTCACCACGCCGTGCCAAACCATTTATTGCGCTGAATATGGCTGCCATTCCAAAAGACTTGATCGAAACTGAGTTATTTGGGCATGAAAAAGGTGCATTTACAGGTGCAAATACTCAGCATCAAGGTCGCTTTGAGCAAGCCAACGGCGGTACATTATTTCTTGATGAAATTGGTGATATGCCTTTTGAAACACAAACACGCTTACTCCGTGTGCTTGCTGATGGCGAGTTCTACCGTGTTGGTGGACATATTCCAGTTAAAGTTGATGTCCGAATTGTAGCCGCAACCCACCAAGACTTAGAGAAGTTAGTGAATGAAGGTCGTTTCCGTGAGGACTTGTACCATCGCCTTAATGTGATTCGCATTCATATTCCGAAACTTGCTCATCGTAGTGAAGATATTCCTATGCTTGCGCAACATTTCTTGGCGCGTGCAGGTAAAGAATTAGGTGTTAGTCCTAAAATCTTACGTACAGAAACAACTGACTATATGCAGCAACTCCCTTGGCCAGGTAACGTTCGTCAATTAGAAAATACTTGTCGTTGGTTAACAGTCATGATTACTGGACGTGAAGTCTATCCAGAAGATCTACCTGCTGAGCTCAAACAAGTTGCTATACAGAAGTCGACGAATGATGCATCAGTTACAAGCCCAGCTTTAATTGAAAGAATTGCTGTACATCATTGGGATGAGCTACTAGCTCAATGGGCAATTCAAAAGTTAAAAAATGGCGAAATGAAAATTTTAGATATCGCAACACCAATGTTTGAGCGCACTTTGATTAATGCAGCCCTACAACAAACACGTGGTCGCAAACGCCATGCAGCAGAGCTTTTAGGTTGGGGCCGTAACACGCTGACTCGCAAACTTAAAGAGCTTGGCATGGATTCAACAGACGATGATGAAGACGATGAAGTGCGTTCAGCATAAATCATAAACAGTCCATAAAAGCGAGTAATGATCACATTACTCACTTTTTTAGATTGAGATGTTTAGATACATGATCTAATGTCATAGCCATACAAGACATATGGTTTTTGCTATAATAAAAATATTGCCTCAACACTCATTGAATATAATGACTGATATTTGTTACCCAAGTTGCGAACAACCTCAAACTCGTCGTGGTCAAGAACGTCGCCTTGCATTATTACTATGTGCAACCGATTTATTTCTTGAAAAAGGTTATGATGCGGTTTCCTTGGATGATATTGTCAATCATGCAGGTGGCTCAAAAGCTTCTATTTATAAATATTTTGGCAACAAAGAAGGTCTTTTTACTGCGATTTGTGATTATCGTCGTGAAGTGTTTTTTAAAGGTGTTTGCTTTCCATACACTTCAGAACAAAATAATTTAAGAACATACCTTGTACAAACATTACAACGCTTTTATCAACATATTATTCAACCTGAAAATATTGCCTTTATGCGCATGTTCACAGAACAAACTCAAAAAGATATACAATTAGCGCAATATTTTTATGACCAATGTGCTTTAAATATACAGAATACGATTGCATTTGCTTTAGGTCAGGCACACGATCTCAATGAAATATACTGCTCTAACCCTCATTTCTCTGCCATGATGTATTTCGGAATTTTACGTGATGTCGAGTGGCGACTTTTAATGGGTTTAGAAGTATCAGCAAATGATGCTGAAATAACTGATTATATTAATTATTCCGTTGATTTATTCTTAAAAGCTCATCAAAAAGTCTAATTCTTTTGCATTTTTTTTGGGGTGTAGTATAGTAGTCAATTCCTTTTTTATCACCACCCATTAAATAACAATTAATTATTGTTTTTATTCAATAATTATTGTGGGAGTAACTATGGCGCTTCGGCATTTCCTGACTTTACGAGACCTTTCAACTTTAGAGTTGCAACGTATTTTAGACCGTGCTCAAGAATTGAAACGCATGCAACATGCAAATACGGTTTTTCAACCATTTGTAGGTAAAGTCTTAGGAATGATTTTTGAGAAATCGAGTACACGTACACGTATTTCTTTTGAAGCTGGTATTTGCCAATTTGGTGGTAATGCAATTTTCCTTTCTCCACGAGATACTCAATTAGGTCGTGGTGAGCCAATTGAGGATTCAGCACGTGTCATTTCAAGCATGCTTGATATCGTGATGATTCGTACTTTTGGCCATGATATTGTTGAACGTTTTGCTTCTTATTCGAAAGTTCCTGTCATTAATGGATTAACGGATGACCACCATCCATGTCAATTACTTGCTGACTTACAAACCTTTCAAGAACACCGTGGAAGCATTAAAGGTAAAACCGTTGCTTGGATTGGCGATGGCAATAATATGTGTAATTCATACATTGAAGCAGCACATATGATGGGTTTTAAACTCAAAATTGCTGCACCTGAAGGTTATGAACCAAAACCTGAGTTTTTGACTGAATTTGCCGATTGTGTGGAAGTGTTCAATAAAGCTGAGGATGCTGCGGTTAATGCTGACTTGATCGTAACTGATGTATGGGCAAGCATGGGGCAAGAAGAAGAACAAAAGCTTCGTGAAAAAGCATTTGCTGATTTCCAAGTGAATGAAAAATTAATGGATCTGGCTCATCCAGATTGTTTATTTATGCATTGCTTACCCGCACACCGTGGCGAAGAAATTTCTGAGCACATGCTGGATCATAAAAATGCTGTTGTTTGGGATGAAGCAGAGAATCGCTTACACGCTCAAAAAGCATTAATGGAATTCTTATTAAATGAGAATTTGAAGAAAGACTAAATAGCTAAAGAAAACAGCATCATGATGATGCTGTTTTTATTTTTGCGATCTAAATTGAACACTTAAATAAAAACACTTATAGTAGAAAAATCTTTTATTAGAAGAAGTTTCTCCTCTTGGTTGAAACTTTGATAACTACAAAGCGAACATTATGACTTCACTCGAACAAGCACTTTCTGAAATTCCTAGTTTTTCTTTAGTGCACGAGCATTTATTTAGTTCTGCTCAGCCAAGCGCTGAACAATTACAGCAAATTAAAGAATATGGCTGTAGTACAGTAATCAATCTTGCGACGAGCAAATCAGAAAATCATTTAGCTAAACAAGACCAAATCTGCTTGGATTTAGGCTTAAACTACATTCATATTCCTATTGATTGGGATCTTCCTTGTGCAGAACAATGCTTATTCGTTTTAGATTTAATTGCTCATCTTGTTCAAAATGAAATTGTTTGGCTGCATTGTGCCAAAAACATGCGTGTAAGTAGTTTGATGTATTTATATCGTCAATTTTATATGGATATGGATATGCCCACAGCCCAAGCATTACTTCACGAAATTTGGGAACCGAATGAGACTTGGACAGGTTTAATTCATAGTCTTACTTTACAACTGCAAGGTCGTAAAGCAACACAGGAATTACAGCAGTCATTGATCAATGCTGATCATTTTGCTTGATGTGAAATTAAGACAGTTGCTGTTGCTAAAATACCTTCTTGGCGACCTGTAAATCCTAGTTGTTCCGTTGTCGTTGCTTTGATACTAATTTGAGTGATATCGACTTCAAGTACATCAGCAATACTTTGGCGCATTTCTAAATTATGTTTGGCAAGTTTTGGCCGTTCGCAGGCCACGGTAATGTCAGCATTGTTGAGATGATAACCACGATCCAGAATCAACTGATACACATGCTTAAGCAATACACGACTATCTGCACCCTTATATTCTGGGTCAGTGTCAGGAAAATGTTGTCCAATATCGCCTAAAGCCAATGCACCCAACAATGCATCACACAGCGCATGCAGCACCACATCACCATCAGAATGGGCTTTTAAACCATGCGTATGCGGAATTTTAATCCCAGCTAAAGTAACGAAATTGCCTTCTTCAAAAGCATGTACATCAATTCCTTGTCCAATACGAATTTGAGCAACCATATGATTTTCCTTTTACAATATACTGAACAAATCTTGTATTCAGGCTTTCTATTTCGCTATAGTACAGTGAGCAAATTAGGCTGAACATATAAGTGATTATGCTGCTGAACACCTTAATAAATCAATTAAAGAAATCTGGTTATATCATCACATTGAGTTGTTTTTGCTCATCATTTGTATTTGCCGCATCAATTAATTGTACAACACAGAATGCAGAGCAAAAAAAAATTTGTTCTAAGCAATATCAAGACCAACGAACTAAGCTGAATAATAAGTTTTTAACCGCTTATCTTGTGACTGATGCTCCAATTCAACTACTACATGACACACAAAAACTTTGGCTTAATCAAATCCAACAGTGCAAATCTAAAAATTGTTATCAGCAACAATTTGATGTTCGTTTAGATGATTTAAACTTTTATACTTCAATGAATCAGACGCTTACACAACACTATTTAAAATTTGAACATGGTGATTTAGCCAAACAACCTGTTCACATTCAGATTCATCAACTGGATAAAGATAAGTTAAAAATCGAAGGAATTGCTTATCGTAATCCCAATAATCGTGTGGAGACTCAAACTTTATCTTTACTTGCCTACACCACTCCCGAGCAAAAGAATCTCATTATTGATAATGAAAAAAAATGCCAGTACCAATTTGACTTTCAAAAAGCCTTATTAATTATAAAAAGTGGGCAAAAAGATTGTGAACGTTTTACAGGAATATATCGTTTGTATGATTAATTAATAAAAGCGATATAAGCCGATGTTTTCACATCGGCTTTTTATATTTAGCTTGGGAATTTTTGTGCAATTTCCTCGCTAATCAATACCGCTGTTGCGGCAGATAAAGTCCAGCCTAAATGCCCATGCCCAGTATTGTAAAATACTCGCGCATGTTTCCCCTGTTTCACTACAGGCAACATATTTGGCATCATCGGACGTAAGCCCGCCCATGGTACAGCGTGCTCAGTTGAAATATCAAAATTTTGGTTAACCCAATTAATCAAAGGTTGGATTCGATCTGCTCGAATATCCCGATTGTAACCATTAAACTCCGCTGTACCAGCTACACGGAAACGATCCACGCCTAATCTTGAGGTTACAATCTTTGCACTTTCATCTAGCAAGCTGACCCAAGGCGCATTTTTTACACTTCGCTCTTCTTTAAGCTGAACTGTAATTGAATATCCTTTTACGGGATAGACATTGACAGTATCACCAAGCATATCGGCTAATTGGTAACTTCCAACACCACCACACACAACGATTAAGTCTGCTTCCATTATGGTCTGCTCATCTGCTTTTGAGTTCATATTCTCAGAACTCTTTTTACAGCTAACAATCACTTTATCTTGCAAACATTTAACATCAACAACATCCAAACCAAAGCGATATTTCACGCCATACGCTTGTGTTCTTTCCGCCAAACCAACAGAGTACTTATGAATATCACCTGTTGCATCGCCTGCTGTGTAATATCCACCATAATAATCACCAGTTAAATTTGGCTCAATTGCCTTCATTTCTTCAGGTGTAATTGCATGACGTTCAAGTTTACCTTCTACTAAAACATCATTCACTTTTTTTGCGACATCAAAGTCTTCTTTGCTGTGGTACATATGCAAAATACCACGCTTTTCTAAATCAAAAGCAATATTCTCTTTTTCTGCAATTTCAAATAATCGTTGTCTTGCTAACAACGCCAAACGAACTGTTTCAATTGTATTTACTTTATAGTCCTTGATGTGAGTCAAAAACTCGACTAGCCAGCGATACTTATGCACACTAAAAGACGGATTGAGCAATAAAGGTGCATCTTTCTTACTCATCCATTTAATGCCTTTCAACACCGTTGCCTTCTGATTCCAGACCTCAGCGTTACAAGCAGACAACTGCCCACCATTGGCAAATGAAGTTTCCATGGCTGGAAATAAATGACGATCAATCACTGTGACTTCATAACCCAATTTAATTAATTCATAAGCAGACGTTACACCCGTAATCCCCGCACCAATGACAACAACATGTGGCATAGCAAACTCCTTGAAATGCATAATATTTCATAATGCTTAGCCCCATCTGTCATGGTACCTGAGAGTTTTGGCAGATGATTACCAATTAATCATGAAGCCTTCCCCTTCGGTGAGTGTTAATCGTAGAAGAAAAATTATCGTATGTTTCTACAAGTTGAGCACTGCTCTCCAGATTGTATTTCTATTATTACAGTCCTTCTGCCTGAGAGTTTCCGGGGTCGTTGCTCCTTCGGCGAGTTCATTGAAGAACTTCTCTCCCGCAATAATATTTATATCCATATAAGCAATATATATGCCGTTTAAAAATACAGACACTAAATTCTTGTAATTGTTTGTAGATTAAGATTTAAGCAATTTAAAATAAATCGAAGTATAAAAAAGCAGACTCGAAGTCTGCTTTTGAAAATTAAAATTTACATTGCAAAACTTGATCTGAAAACTGCCCTTTCCAGAGTTCTCGTAATGTTGGTAAATAGAATTTTTCACCAATCATCACTAATTCAGCATCAATCAGTGCATGAATCTCATGCATCAACACATAATCCAATGCAATCAAGGAAAGCTGTTGGTGTTTCTGAGAAATCTGTTTACGTTTAACCTGCGCTTTTTTGACTAACGCGTTGGCAAAATTTTTATCTTTATAAGAGGTAATAGCACTTAAACGCAATTCAATAATTCCCCAACCTTCCAATAATTTCTTAAATACTTCGAAATCTTTAGACGTTGCTTCCCATGTCACATTTTCCAGATTATTGTCTTCTGGCAAGACAGGTAACAACAGGTCTGCTGTACTAGGAAAAATTTTCTTGAGATTCAACAAAAACTTGACAGGATTTTCATGAGACAGACCAGAATATTGAATATGAGTTTGAGTATCTGTCAAATAAATATTGAGCATAATGAAGCAACAATCAGGTAAATCAAAAGCATATTGTACGCAGATCGATTTATAAAAACTACTCATAAAAAAATCCCCCTAGGTTAAAGAAGGATTTTTAAACTACCAATACGATTTACCTACTATTCGGAGAAACCATATTTTCAGGTCTAATCACTTCATCAAATTGCTCAGCAGTCACTAAGCCAAGTTCAACTGCAACTTGCTTTAAAGTTTTGTTTTCCTTATAAGCTGTTTTGGCAACTTTGGCAGAATTTTCGTAGCCAATCAGTGGATTGAGTGCTGTGACTAACATTAAAGAGTTATGCAAGAAATAATCAATTTTCTCACGATTTGGTTCAATACCTACCACACAATGATCATTAAAACTATTACAGGCATCGCCTAATAACTGAATTGATTGCAGCAAGTTATAAGCAATCACAGGCATAAATACATTCAACTCAAAATTACCAGATGCACCAGCAACGTTAATAGTAGTGTCATTGCCCAACACTTGAGCCACCACCATGGTCATGGCTTCACTTTGGGTCGGATTCACCTTGCCTGGCATAATACTTGAACCAGGTTCGTTCTCAGGAATACTGATTTCACCAAAACCACAACGTGGGCCACTTGCCAACCAGCGAATATCGTTAGCAATTTTATTTAAGCTGGCTGCCAATGTTTTTAATGCACCTGAAGCAAATACAGCCGCATCACGCCCTGCCAATGCTTCGAACTTATTCGGTGCAGTCACGAACGGTAAACCTGTTAACTCGGCTAACTGCTCTGCTGCTTTCACCGCATAATCTGGATGTGCGTTTAAGCCAGTACCTACCGCCGTTCCCCCTAAAGGCAACTCATAAAGACCTGCAAGTGCTTGCTGCAAACGTTTTAGACCATGCTCTAGTTGCGAAACATAACCACTGAACTCTTGTCCCAAGGTTAAAGGAGTCGCATCTTGCAAATGGGTACGACCAATTTTGACAATATCATCAAATTCTTTGGATTTAAGCTCTAAAGTCGCTTTTAACTTTTCCACTGCAGGAATGAGTAATTCATTGATTTGAATACTTGCAGCCACATGGATTGCAGTTGGGAAAGAATCATTGGTTGATTGTGCACGATTGACATGATCATTTGGATGCACTGGTTTTTGTGCACCTAGTACTTGTCCTAATTTCTGATTGGCAATGTTTGCAATCACTTCATTACAGTTCATGTTGCTTTGCGTGCCAGAACCTGTTTGCCAAACGACAAGCGGAAATTGTGTGTCCCATTGACCAGCAATCACTTCTTCAGCAGCATCAACGATATATTGACTTAAATCTTCAGGTAGTTGTTTTAACTCGGCATTGGTGATTGCAGCCGCTTTTTTCACCAAACCCATGGCACGAATCATGGCACGCGGTAAACGTTCTTGACCGATTTTAAAGTTCTGTAAACTTCGTTGCGTTTGTGCACCCCATAAGGCGTCATTTGGAACTTCAACTTCACCCATAGTGTCATGTTCAATTCGCATTTGCATAAACAACCTCTGCTTTATTTGGTTAAAATGTTCACGGGCTGAAGCAAACTGATGCTTTTGGCTAGCGAAGACTCAGTTCATATTGATGTATATTTGATAAGTCTTAATTATCCTAAACAAAGCCACTAAAATTGTAAATAAGAATCATTATCCTAATTACCTGTTAAGGTATTGCGATAAAAACGCCACTCATCTTCAATCATTTGTGATAGAGAACGTTTAGGAACCCAATTTAATATTTTTTTTGCTTTATCAATATTTGCACCCAATTGCGCTAACTCTTGGTTTTGATATACAGCAGGTTGCACTTGAATTTCGGTCTGAGTGACTCTCGCAACTTCATCAATCAAATTTTGTATAGATGTGAGTTGATGATGTGCAATGTTGAATGCTTCCAAACAACTAGTTTGTGTTTTTAACCAATTTAATGCGATCAAAACTGCATCACAAGCATCCAAAACATGTAAAAAGCTTCTTTCAACCGTTCCATCTTCTGTGTGTGCTTGATTCTGCAATTCGATACAATCTCGCTGCATCGCTGCAACTTGTAAAGCTAAAGGCACAATATTTTTAGGGAGTTGAGTTACGTATTCTCCTAAAACTCCATGTTCAAAAGCACCAACAATATTGGATAACCTGAGATTGATAATTTTCCATTCATGATCGACTTTATAAGTATCTGCAATAATATCTTCAACCATTTGCTGAGATCGAATGTATGGATTTGGGTAGCGATAATTAAACTCAGTCTCTTCAACTACACTTGGATTAGATTGCCCATATACGGCCAAACTAGAAAGATTGATTAATTCTCTAACACCCATCCGCTGCATTGCTCTCAATAAGCTCATAATGCTGCTGACATTATCATTGTAGTATTCAAGTGGCTTTAGAACAGATTCTTCAAGCGATTTAAAACTGGCTGTATGGATAACAGTATGAATTGAATATTGTTCAAATACTTTATTTAAGGCAGGTGTATTTCTCACATCTACTTTAACAAATGGAATATACATTCCTGAGATGTATTCTAAGCGCTCCAAGGTTTGTAAAGTCGAATTGGCTAAATTATCAACAATAACAACTTCTTGCCCACGTGCTAATAAACTCAAAGCAATATGTGAACCGATAAAGCCTAAACCACCTGTCACCAAAATCATTGTATACTTACCTTCTTTTTAATCTGTCCATCATTTTGCTTACGTGACCATAGTGAATGTTCAATGAGTACACTACTGTTAATAACTTCTGCACCTACTTCAATTATGGCTTGGCATGCTTTTGGTTTAGCTCAAGCATTAGGAAATAAGTCCGAAGATTTTCGTGTCTTCTTTTACCAAGATGGTGTTCAGGTTGCGAATGATTTACAGTGGTTTCCTGATGATCAACGCAATCTAAAACAAGAATGGCAAAAGCTTGGCATTCGACTCCCTGTCTGTGTCAGTGCTGCCCTTGCTCGGGGAATCACTGATGCAAGCAATGCCCAACGTCATTCACTTCAACAACACAACTTAGCGCAAGGTTTTGAGCTAGTTGGACTTGGAGAGCTAGCTGATGCTGTGCAAAGCTGTTCTCGTTTAATTCAATTTTAGTTTAAGTTCAGTTTAAGTTCATTAATAGAGTGTTGCTTTTAAAAGGTAAATTGTGTGAAATCTGTACTCGTCATCCTAACGCAATCCAATTTAACTAGTTTGCAGATCAACGAAAGCGTGTCTGCAACTATGGTTTTAGCAACCTTTGGTATTTCTGTCAAAGTATTATTAAAAGATGCTGCACTGAGCTTATTGAACAATAAATTAGAGTTCGATCAATTCAAACAAGCTTTCAAAGTTGCTGCCAATATGGTGGACAGTTTTGAGTTCTATGATCTAACCCCGATTTTAGTTGAAACTAAAAATCAATATTTGGCGATTGCGCAAGATAGTGATCAAGAAATCGAGTTTGTTGAGATTCAGCCTGAATTTATTCAATCCTTCGATCATATTTTGTATTGGTAGAGCTCAGAAAGATGGAAAATTCAACTTTATTTTTGATTCAATCCCCTTACTACAACACAGATAAAATCTGGATTGAGTTAGCTCAAATGGCACATGTGCATGATACGATTGTAGTCATGGGGGATGGGCTTTTACTGCTAACTAAAAAGATTGTAGATCTTTATCCAAATCTTTACTGCTTAAGTAATGAGCAAAACTTACTTGGAGATGAAATCAAATCTGAGGTCAAAATTATAGAATACGCTGAATTCGCTGATTTAGTTTTGCAATTCAAACGCTGTATTTCTTTAAAATAAATTATTTTTAGTTAATTAGGCTATTTCATGCAATTAGAGTTAGATCAAGACGGTCATTTGGTCGATTATACAATTTGGAATACTGAAGTTGCCCAGCAACTTGCTCAATCACTTGATCTAGAACTTACCGCTTGGCATTTCGAAATTCTCCACGCCGTACGTCAATTCTATCAACAATTTGGGCATTCCCCAGCAACTCGTCCACTGATTAAATTTTTGATGAAGACGGTTAGTCCTGAAATCAATAATGCTGAATTACAACAAAGATTTAATACAGGGTTGGTTGCACGACATTTAAGCCGTTTGGCTGGCGTGCCTAAACCTGCCAATTGTTTATAGATCATTGAAAATGATCTATCAGGCGCTATTTTGTTTTTGTTCAATAAAAGCAAAATATCCTGGACCAGCTGATACACGGACATCTTTTACATTCAGCGGTTCATCACATTCCGAGCAAACCACTCTTGGATTCATTTTCTTACCACAACCTTTGTGTGTAAACTCAATCGGTTTTCCAAGTCCCATGTCCATCCATTTATCGGCCCACTGCACCATCGCTAAAATAAGAGGATAAAGATCCAAACCTTTATCAGTAAGTTGGTATTCAAATCGTTCTTGACGTTCTACATAAGGCACTTTGGTTAAAATCCCATGCTCGACCAGACGCTTTAATCGTTCTGAAAGGACATGACGTGTAACTCCCAGACTACGCTGGAAGTCATCAAAACGACGTATTCCCATGAAAGCGTTACGTAAAATTAGCATTGTCCAACGATCACCGAGTACAGAAAGCGTTCTCGCAACTGAACATGGCTGATCGCCAATTTCTTCCCATTTCATTATTATCACCTGATCATTTTTTAGAACTTTGAAGACATCTCATCGATGCCTTGAACCGTCATGTTTAGAAACTAAACACTATAAAATATACACTAAACCACCTGATCAATCAGATGCAATATTGGCACTCAGTTAAATATCAAAAAACAGATCATTTCATTTAAACTCATTCGACAACTTAGCTATGAATAAAAACACCTGAAAGTTCTTGTCCAGCATCTAACTGAATATTTGCAGGAATACGCACTAAACAATTGGCCTGCATTAAATTACTCAACATATGTGATTGTTGTTTCGCAAGGCTTTGTAATTTGAGCTGTCCCTGATCAAAATAAGCATGCATTCTTAAAAATCGCTCACGTGCATCAGATTTCAGTCCATGGGTGAGTACTCCACTAAACCATTGCATAGGCTCACGTTGATTTTGCAAAGTATCTAATAAAGCGTTGCCATAAATCTGCATACACACATAAACAGCCGCTGGATTACCCGGTAAACCTAATAAATAGCAATGATGGTCAGGATCTTCATATTTTGCAAAAAATAATGGCTTACCCGGTTTTTGTTTAACTTTCCAAAAGATCTGTTCAAATCCAGTCTCAAAAGCACATGGACGAACGAAGTCATAATCCCCTACAGAGACACCACCCGTGGTAATAATGACGTCATATAAAGATTTTAATCGCTCGAAACATGCTGTGACTTGTTCAGCAGCATCTGCAATATGTAGAATTTCGACATCGATACCATAAGCTTTGAACCAAGCCTTCAGTAACGGCCCATTGGCATCAAAAACTTTACCAACGTGTAAATCTTCAGGGTGCTCAGCAACCTCATCACCAGTAATAACCACAGCAACCTTAGGCTGTTGAAATACCTCGACAGTTTGCACACCTGCCATACTTAAAGCAGCAAGTGCACCGATATTGATATTCTGACCAACGTCCGCAAGCTGTTGACCTTGTTTGACTTCTTCACCAGTAAATCGAATATCAGCCTGTGGTTTAAGCTGTTCAATCAGTCGAATTGTCTCCGACTCAACTTTAACAATTTCTTGTCGAGCAACATGTGTGGTGCCTTCAGGAATTTTGCCACCTGTAAAAATACGAATGGCTTGCCCATCAAGCAATTGATATTCGAGTTCACTACCCGCTTTAATCTCACCGATTACATCAAAACAAACATCTTGAAGCTGTGTAAGTGAACTATTAATCGCATAACCATCTACCGCACTTTGAGAAAAGCTAGGTAGATTGACCTCGGAATAGATTGCTTTAGCGACATAACGATTCAAACCTTGGGCTAAAGCCAAGACCTCAGTCGTCAATGTTTTGGGCTGGGTTCGAATGAGTTCAAGTGCCTCATCGATACTGATTAAACCCTTTTCAGCACCACATCCTGACATTATTCATATCCCCCCGGATGTGGTAAATCTCGGCAAACATCAAAAATATGAACGAGAGCTGGCAGAATAGCTGCCATTGATTCACTCGCACCACCACGGCTACCTGGCAGCGTTACCACTAAGGAACGATCAATAAAACCTGCTACGCCACGAGACATAGCTGCATATGGTGTGCGTTTTTGACCAAAAGAACGTGCTGCTTCCATCAGACCATCTAATTTACGTTCTAAAAGTGGTTCAAGTGTATCAACCGTAATATCTCGTTTACCAATACCTGTACCACCAACAGTCATGATACATGCATAAGACTTTGCCAATTCTACTACCAATTCTTTCAATTGATCTGATTCATCTGGCAAAATTTGATAATGAATTGGATTAAAACCTGCTTCAGTTAAGGTCTCAACCACTGATTTCCCTGCGGTATCAGGTTTACGTCCTGCTGCCACCGTATCAGAAAGTACGATTACTGCCGCTGAAACAGGTTGACGTAGAGTCCGTTTAAAATGTGACTTACCTCCTTTTTTCTTAAGCAATTTACATTGGTCTAAACACAATTCATCAGGTTCACAATGCGGCTTCAACATGTCATAAATGGTTAAACCTGCCAAACTCGCAGCAGTCAAGGCCTCCATCTCAACCCCTGTAGGCCCAATGGTTTCTACAGTCGTCAGAATCACAACGTGATCATGTTGTAAATCATATTCAACATCAGCACGATAAATCGGTAAAGGATGACAAAGAGGAATCAGTTCATCAGTCCGTTTTGCCGCCAAGATTCCTGCGATACGAGCTGTTTTTAAAGCATCGCCTTTTTCAGTATTTCCATCACGCAATAGCTGAATACAATGCGGTGGGGCGTATAAAATCGCTTGTGCTTCTGCAACACGATAACTTTCGGGTTTCATCCCAACATTTTTCATTTTTACTTCCTAAAAGCTTATTCGTGTGTATGCTCATGTGCACAATTTTCATGTTCTTGACGGTGGTGATGCTCATGTTTATGGACATGAGCATCAGTTTCCACCGTATCTTTACGAATACAGCAACCTTCTACATATTGACTTGTACCATCCATAAAGAACTCTTCTTTCCAAATTGGTACTTCGTGTTTTACACGTTCAACGGCTTCTTCACAGGCTTGAAATGCTTCACGGCGGTGAGCAGCATACGCAATTGCAATAATTGCTGTTTCACTGACATCTAAATAACCAATTCGATGCATCACACGCACATAAGAAACCTGATGCTTCTCTTTGATTTGCTGTTCGATTTCACGAATCATCTTTTCAGCAACAGGCGTGTACGAAGTATATTTTAATGCTTTAACTGCTTTACCTTCATGATGATTACGTACAGTTCCAATAAAAATATCAATACCACCACATTCAGGAAATGATTGTATAGGATCAAAACTGTCTAAGCTTAGAGCCTGATCTTGAACTCTTGAAAATTCGCGCATTTCATCCTCCTGCAACAGGTGATAACAATACCAAAGTACATGAAGTATTTAATGCTGTTTGGCGTAGCACAATATCTTCACCTATCGCACACGCACATTTATCCATCGCTTTTGTTGCTTCTGGGTAAAGCATCACGATGTGACTTAGCACTTCTTCAACCGTTTGATTTTCTGCAAACTCAAATGCAAGCTCTTTTGGCAATAACCGTTCAATAGCACCAAAAGCTTCTATTTTTATGTCAATGGTTTGCATATTCTCTCCAGACCACTTTTTTCCAAACTAACCACCTAACATATGCATACTAATTTTGCGTACTTGTTGGTGTTTTATCGCATGATAACCTTTCGCTTTGTGCCAAATATAAGGTTTAATTTGCTGATCAAGCTCTTGATCATTGATATCTTGAGCTAGTTGTTTCTGTTTAATCACAGCTTGTAAATACGGCTTTATATTCAGACCCTGTTGTGCAAATAAACAATTATATAATTCACCTTGTGCTGTTAATCTAATTCGATCACAATCACCGCAAAATGAATGAGTTATCGTAGAAATAATACCAATACAATATTGCCCATCTAACTGATACTGACGTGCGGGCTCATGCTGCTGTTGCAAAACTTGAATCTGATAAAAAGGCTGAAGTTGCGCTAAAATTTCTGCTTCACTGACCACTGCCTGATCAGTCCAATGCTGATCACCATCCAGAGGCATAAACTCAATAAAGCGTAATGGAATACTGTGTTGCTTCGCCCACTTTACCATTGGCAAAATCTGATCATCATTTTGACCTTTCATCAACACACAATTGATTTTGAAAGCAAGCCCCGCTTTTTTTGCCGCCTCTATCCCATTTAATACGGGAGTGAGTTCTTTTTTAGTCAGTTGCTTGAATTGATCTGGGTCTAAACTATCTAGGCTGATATTAAGATCATCTAATCCAGCTTGTTTTAGGGCTTCAGCATATTTAGCTAAATAATGTGCATTGGTAGTGATGGAGATTCGTTTTAAGCCCAATACTCGTAAACTCTGCAAATCACGAATAAAATGAACAACACCCTGACGCATTAAAGGTTCTCCCCCAGTAATGCGAATATTTTCAATCCCTTGCTTCACCATATATTGGCAAAATAGCAGCAACGCTTCAAAACTGAGTAAATCTTGTTTTTTCATCCATTCTGGATGTTCAGGCATACAATAGGTGCATTTGAAATTGCAACGATCTGTCACGGAAATCCGTAACTTACGCTTAATACGACCGTACTGATCTTGCAAGATCGGTAAAGTCGTTTCAGGGCTATCATGCTTCATCTTTTGCACTCATATTGTGAATTCGCTGAACACTTAAGCACAAGTTATGTGCGACGCGGCTTGTATATGTGCAGCATACTTCTCTACTTAAGCAATATTTATTCCAATATTTTACTCTAATCCACCTTGAGAGCATTTATTTATCTAACAAAACAATTTATCGCTTCACAACACACAACTGTTATAAATTTCAATATACAACCGAAAACCATTCGCACCAATTAAAAGCAATTTTGTATTTTTTGAAATATTTTGGTGCGATTAACTTAAAGCTAAAATTTTAAATAAACAATTGTTTAAAAAATTTCATCTGCTGGTACTGCTGCAATTCATCTAGCGAATTGATGCTATGACAAAACAGACTTTGCTTTTGCAAAATAACTTGCTGAGAATTTAGCTGTTTAAAACATTCACGCAAGCTCAATTTACCAGCGGAAATTTGTTGTTTTAAAATGGGTAAACTCTCTCTTTTTAATAAACAAAATGGATATAAAGCATCTCCATTAATTGCAACATAAGCCACTAGTGCTTGTGGATTTTTTTGTAGTGCGCGATGCAACTTAATTAAAACTTGATTGGGTATATACGTAACATCGCACGGAATAAACAAAGCATAGTCCGATTGCAGATGGGACCACGCACTTTTCATCCCCATTAATGGACCTAAAAAACCTGTTTGATCATCTGAATAACAATAGATATTCGGTTCAATCTGCTTGTAAATCGAACTATCTCGATGACTGTTTACCCAAATGCTTTGAACTTCTGATTTAAATTTCTGACAAATTTTAGATAGTTGAATTTGATCATCAAATTGTTGAAGTAATTTATTCATGCCATTCATACGGCGTGCTTGTCCTCCCGCCAAGATCACGAGATCTGTAGCGGGAATTTGCATAGTCATGCTTCTGCCTCCAACTGACAAGTCTTAATCAAACCACGAATTTCTGGTAAACATGAACCACAGTTACCACCCGCTTTTAAACATGCCGTGACTTGCTTTTCATGTGTGATATTTTGAGTTTTGATTGCTTCAATAATCTTGTTTTTTCCTACTTTGAAACAACTACACACCAATGGACCATCGTTATTAGCAGCAGACATTGGCATACCTGCCAACAATGCTTTACGGTGCAAGGCACTTAATCGCTCACGCTTAAATAAACTTGCAACCCAATCACGATCAGGTAATAACTCAGCAGGTGCAATATAAAGACTTGCGATTAAAATCCCATCTTTGAGTACAATACTATGACTGAGTTGCGATGAAATATCCTCAATACTTAACCATTCATATGTTTCATCGACAAAAGGTAAAAAGGTTTTTAAGTTTTTCTGAGTTTGATCAATACTGTGTCGATCCGCAAGCTCATAACGCATTGCTTTTGCAGTTTTGATTTTTGTCCACCAAGCACAAGTCTGTAAAGATGCTTTGATTTGATGTTCGAACCCTTCTCGAACATATAAAACACCTTGCCAAGTCGTATGGAAAGGCTGTATTGATACTGGCGTATGCTTAAACTCAGGTTCACCTGAAATTGCATCCACAACAGGGTTAACTACTTTACCAATCCGAGCATCTGAGGCAACTTGTTCTGTCCAATGAATCGGGGCAAAGATTTGTCCACGACGAACACCTTGAGCCAATGTCACACGTAATACACAACTTCCCCATTGCGACTTCACTTCAACCAATGCTTTATCGCGAATACCAAATTTAAGCGCATCGTTTGGATGAATCTCACAAAATGGTTCAGCACGATGTGTGGTCAAATTTGCTGATAAACCTGTACGTGTCATGGTATGCCATTGATCCCGAATACGCCCCGTATTCAGAATTAATGGATAATCTTCAGAAACTGAGTGTACGGGATCGATTGCGATCGTTGGAATAAGTTTTGCTTTACGAGAAGCATAACTAAACTCGCCTTGACCAAAAAGTTGCTTAACCGATGTCGTCTGACCTTTTTCCCACACAGGCCACTGAGTTGGTTTTAGCTCGTTATATTCTTCAAGACTTAGATTGGTTAAACCTTTTAAATTAAAATAACGAAAATTTTCTACCTGATCACGTTCAGCTAAACTTGCATTTTGATATGCTGACAATGCAGCATGCTCATTAAAGATGTCACACGCATTGCTAAAATCAAAACCAGAAAAACCAAGTTTTTTTGCAACTTCAGCAACAGCCCACCAATCTGCTTTGGCTTGTTTTGGTGAAGCTAAAAATGCGCGTTGACGTGAAATTCGACGTTCTGAGTTAGTTACCGTTCCATCTTTTTCACCCCAACCTAATGCTGGTAGCAAAATATCAGCATAAGCCGTGGTATCGGTATCGGAACAGATATCTGAAACAACGACAAATTCACATTTATCCAATGCTCGTTTCACTTGATCGGCATCAGGCAGACTTACCACAGGATTGGTCGCCATAATCCAGATTGCTTTAATTTTTCCACTTTCAACCGCTTGAAACAAATCAACTGCTTTAAGTCCAGCTTGTGTCGCAATGGTTGGGCTATTCCAAAAACTTTGCACCAAATTTTGATGCGTTGCATTATCAATATCCAAGTGTGCTGCCAACATATTGGCCAGTCCACCAACCTCACGACCACCCATCGCATTAGGTTGTCCAGTCATTGAAAATGGAGCAGCGCCTAGCTTACCAATTTTACCCGTCAGCAAATGACAGTTGATAATACTATTGGCTTTATTCACCCCTTGAGATGATTGATTAACTCCCATTGAAAAAAGAGTCACTACTTTTTCAGTTGTGGCAAATTTATCAAAAAACAATTGTAATTTTTCTTCTGAAATACCTGTGCGTTTGGCAACAGCTTTAAAATCTTGTTCAGTTCGATTCGCTTCTAAAAGTGCTTGAAGCCCCTCTGTGTAAGATTCAACAAACTCATGATCAGCATAACCATGTTGATATAAATATTGTAATAATCCTTTAAACAAAGCCACATCTTGACCTGGCAAGATTGGCAAATGCAAATCTGCTTGCTCACAAGTGCTCGTAAATCGTGGATCGACGACAACCACAAATAAATTAGGATTTTGACTCTTCGCTTGCATAATCCGTTGATACAACACTGGATGACACCATGCTGTATTTGAACCAACCAATACCACCATATCAGCATGTTCAAAGTCTTCATAACTTGCAGGTACAATATCTTCACCAAAGCTACGTTTATGCGCAGCCACGGCTGAAGACATGCACAGACGTGAATTGGTATCAATATTGGCTGTGCCTAAATAACCCTTTACGAATTTATTTACCACATAATAATCTTCAGTTAATAACTGCCCCGAAACATAAAATGCCACACTTTCGGGTCCATATTGCTCAATACATGCCTGAAATTGAGTTGCAATTTTGTCAATTGCAACACCCCATGTTGTCACATTACGGTGATTTTTGCGTCCCAACATCGGATTTAAAACACGGGTTTCCAACCCTAAGGTATCTGCTAAATTGCTCCCTTTAATACAGAGTCGCCCAAAATTTGCAGGGTGTTCTGTATCTCCTGAAACTTTAATATTTGAACCTTGTGTTTTATGTTGAACTTCAACATTAACACCACATCCAACGCCACAATATGGACAAGTTGTTTTTGTAATGAGTGTTTGTGCATGATCGGAGCGACTGTGTTCTAAATTTTGAATACTGTTCATGACTGCTCCTTTACCTATTCCATCTTTGCCCTAACTAAAGTTTCGATCCCTTTAAATTGTATGATCCGTGATCAATAGCCAATTTATAATCTACGCCTTAACTTTTATTGTGAATCTTTGGTTGACTACCATAAAGTAGTTAAATAACTGAGTTTTTGGTTTAGGAGAAATTTCTCCTAAACCAAAGTAAGATTAACCTGCTTTTTTCAATGCAAAATCTTTACCAAATAACAATTTATTTCTAAATGTCGAAACAGGTGTTTGATCCGCAATTAACTCGGCATACCACATACCATCGTCGGTATCACCGAATAAAACAGCGCCAATCACTTTATCTTTTTGGATAATAATACGCTTGTAAATATGGCGTTTTTCGTCATTTAGAATGATGTCTTCATAATCTTCTTTAGGCTCAAAATTACCTGCTGAAAAGACATCGACACCACTCACTTTAAGCTGAGTTGGTACCGTTGGAGACTTAAACGTTAAGCTACCATGTTCAGCCAAATGGGTTGCGCAAATAAATGCTTGCCCCCAAAGTGGCTCCACCAATCCAAAGGTTTGGTTACGATGTTCAATACATTCACCCACAGCATAAATACTCGGATCAAAGGTTTGCATGGTGTCATTCACTAAAATGCCGCGATTACAACGTAATCCAGCGCTTTGCGCCAAAGTGATATTTGGACGAATACCTACAGCAAAGACCACCAAATCAGCATCTAATAAAGTACCATCTTTTAAACGAATCTGACTGACATGACCATTTTTACCAATTAAAGCTTCGGTATTGGCTTCAGTAATAATCTTGATGCCTTTCTCTTCAATACTATGACGTAGCATACGGCTTGCTCGACCATCTAATTGACGCTCCATGATACGATCCATTAGATGAAGCACTGTTACATTCATGCCACGTTGCTTCAGACCATACGCTGCTTCTAGGCCAAGTAAACCACCGCCAATCACAACTGCATTTTTTTTAGTTTCACAATATTTAATCATGGTATTCACATCATAAATATCACGGAAACTAATCACACCTTTCAAGTCAACACCTTGTACTGGTGGAATAAACGGCTTAGAACCTGTGGCAATAATTAAACGGTCATAATCAACAGTTTCACCTTTTTCTGTATGGACTGTCTTGCGAGTACGATCAATTTTTATCGCAGGATCATCAGCAATAAACTTAATCCCTTTATCGCTATACCAAGCATGAGGATGCAACATAATATCTTCGATCGTTTTCTCACCTGAAAGCACTGGTGACAGCATGATACGGTTATAGTTACCCCAAGGTTCTTCACCAATGACTGTCACTTCATAACGATCTGGCGCCATATCAAGCAAATCTTCTAGGCAACGCATCCCAGCCAAACCATTACCAATCAGAACAAGCTTTAACTTCTCTTGTGAAATTCCATTATTGGTAATATAAGTTTTTTGTGGTACGGCTCCGACCCAGACACGACCATTTTCAATTTTAGTCGGGAAAACCAATAGTTTTTGATCTTTATCTTCTAAACAGCGTCCAGTCGCCAAACTAAAATGTTGTTTGTAAATAGGTGATGCAACCACGCGTTCACCTTGCAAATCACCAATAATACCGCGCGCCATTACATTCGCTTGGCTGAATGGATCTTTATTGCTTAATGCATAAATACGTTTTTCGTTCCCTACGCGAAATAAAGCAACTGATTGCCCCGCAATAACTGCGCCTGCGCCAGTATTTGGTGTGATGTCATCAAGGTTACATACATCGACCCATTGATTTTCTGGAAGCATATTCATGTCTTTTAGATTTGTCATTTTGATTCTCCTTATGCTTCTACCATCGGGATACGATCAACTGAACGTTCAGCTTCATTTAATGGGCGGATTTGATCACGAACTTCGGTAAATTGAATATATGGATCAGCTTGCTCTTCTGCGCTTGCATTGATGTAAGTTTGGAAACGTTTACGAATTTCAGGATTCTCTACCGCAGTACGCCATTCATCTTGATAAGTTCCAATCACGTGCGCCATACGATTTTCCAGCTCTTCAGCAAGACCCAGAGAATCATCAACAATCACAGCTTTGAGATAATCTAAACCACCTTCCATATTGTCACGCCATACACTCGTACGTTGTAAACGATCCGCAGTTTGGATATAGAACATAAAGAAACGGTCGATATAACGGATCAAAGTTTCGGTATCAAGATCAGAAGCTAAAAGCTCTGCATGGCGTGGCTTCATTCCACCATTACCACACACATATAGGTTCCAGCCTTTTTCTGTCGCAATGACACCAACATCTTTACCTTGTGCTTCAGCACACTCACGCGTACAACCCGACACAGCCATTTTTAGTTTGTGCGGTGAGCGTAAGCCTTTGTAGCGATTTTCTAATTCAATCGCTAAACCAACAGAATCATCTACGCCATAACGGCACCACGTGCTACCTACGCATGATTTCACTGTACGCAATGATTTACCGTAAGCATGACCTGACTCGAAGCCTGCTGCATTCAACTCTTCCCAAATAAATGGTAGCTCGTGCAGCTGCGCACCAAATAAGTCAACACGTTGACCACCTGTAATTTTGGTATACAGGTTATATTTTTTAGCAATTTGACCTACAGCAATCAAACCATCTGGAGTAACTTCACCACCTGCCATACGCGGTACAACTGAGTATGAACCATCCTTTTGGATATTTCCTAAGTAGTAGTCATTACTGTCTTGTAGACCTGCATGCGTTGGTTCCAATACAAAGTCATTCCAGCACGATGCCAAAATGTTTGCTGTCATTGGTTTACAAATATCACAACCTAAACCATGACCATGTTGTTGAATCAAATCATCAAATGTTTTGATTTCATTGACACGCACCAAGTGATAGATCTCTTGACGTGAGTATGGGAAGTGTTCGCATACATGGTTATTAACCGTTACACCTTGACGTTGTAACTCAGACTTTAAAACTTGAGTAACTAATGGCGCACAACCACCACATGCTGTTGCTGCTTTAGTACATTTCTTTAAAGCACCTAAAGAGGTCGAACCATCACAAATCGCTTGGCAAATATCTGCTTTCGATACGTTGTTACATGAACAAATCGTTGCGCTATCTGGAAGTAAATCAACACCGCTACCGCCCGCCTTCGCACCAGAATCAGCAAATCCTGGCATGATTAAGCTTTCAGGTGTTTCTGGCAATGCGATACCATTCAACATCATTTGTAAAAGATCGTTATATTCTTTTGCATCACCAACAAGTACTGCGCCCAGTAATTTAGTTTTATCTGCATCGACAACGATTTTCTTATAAACCAATGCATCTTCATCAGCATAGAAATAGCTAAGCGAATTCGGTGTCATGCCATGTGCGTCACCAACCGATGCCACATCTACACCCATCAATTTCAACTTAGTGCTCATATCAGCACCAGCGAAACAATGTGTTTCTTCAGCTAAGATATGCTTGGCTGCAATACGTGCCATGTCATAGCCCGGTGCAACGAGACCATAGATCTTATTGTCCCAAAGTGCACACTCACCGATCGCATAAATATCTTCATTTGAGGTTTGGCAATAATCATTAATCTTGATACCCCCACGCTCACCAAGTGCCAACCCGCTGCTGCGTGCAAGTTCATCACGTGGGCGAATACCTGCTGAGAATAGAATAATGTCTGTTTCAAGCTCGCTCCCATCCGCAAACTTCATCACATGCGTTGCACTTTCTCCCGCTTCAATAGATGAAGTTGCTTTTTGAGTATGAACTTTTACACCCAGATTCTCGATTTTACGGCGTAAAACTTTACCACCTAAGTCATCAATTTGAACCGCCATTAAGCGTGGTGCAAACTCAACAACGTGCGTTTCTAGGTTTAAATCACGTAAAGCTTTTGCAGCCTCTAAGCCTAATAAACCACCACCAATCACTACACCTGACTTTGACTTTAAGCTTGCAGCACGAATCGCATCTAAATCTTCAATGGTTCGATAAACAAAACAGTTCTCACGGTCATTGCCTGAAATTGGTGGAACAAATGCATATGAGCCTGTTGCCAATACCAATTTGTCGTAGCTAATCACATCACCAAAACTTGTTGTCACTGTTTTTTCGACAGCATCGATTGCAATGGCTTTGGTATTCAAGCGTAAGTCAATACCATGTGCATCTGCAAAATCAAAACGTGCAAGTGATAAGTCTTTTGCTGATTTTCCTGAAAAATATTCAGTTAAATGTACACGATCATATGCAATGCGTGGTTCTTCAGCAAGAATCGTAATTTCTAATTCATCATCAGCTTTCTCTAAGATGGCTTCGATGAATTTATGACCCACCATACCATGACCAATCATCACTAATTTCATTGTGTTTCTCCTAAAATCCAACCTGAGATTAAGCTGCGCTGTTTTGTTCTGAGCCGCGTTCTAAAATTGCTTGTTCAAATAAGCGTTGTTCTTTTTCTTTATGCTCTACTGAAAAGCGGATGAGCATTACTGAGCTTGCTGCGATGACAACTAAACCACCTAGAACCATTAAGCAAGTTTGGATATCAACCATGCCTTTCAGTAAGAATCCCGCTGCAACTGCACCTACATTTCCACCTGCACCAATAATGCCTGCAACCCCACCAAGTGCTTCTCGATCGATAAAAGGAACCAATGCATAGGTTGCACCACACGCCATATGAGTAAATAATGCGAACACAGTCATTACTAAAATTGCGAACACAGGACCATTCATTTGTGAGAACAACATTAAGAAGAGCCCTTCGCCAAGAATTAAAGCAAATAGCACTTTAGTACGACCGTCTAAACCTTTTTTGAGTGCAACTTTGTCTGAAAGAATCCCACCCAATGCACGGGCAAATAATGCAAGCAAACCAAAGACACCTGCTGCTAAACCAGCTTCTTTTAATCCAAAACTGAAGTGCTCGACGTAGTACATCGCTATGATGTTATGCATAAAGATTTCGATACCGAAACAAGCTGCATATGAGAAGAAGAGAATCCATACGCGGTAGTTACGTGCAGCATGCATTAAAATTGCCAGACCACCTTTTTTATCGCTGCCAACAACCACACCATGCGCACGTAACTCTTTGAAATCACCTTGAGGACAATCTTGGGTAAACTTCCAGTAAAGAAAACCTACGATCACCATCATGAAACCTGGGACGATTAGTGCGAGTCTCCAACCAAATGCCTGCTCAACGCCAAACATCACCAATGCAGATAGTAATAACGGCATAAGTGCTTGTGTTGCCCCACCACCAGCATTACCCCAGCCAGCAGAGGCTGCGTTTGCAGTTCCCACGACATTTGGAGCAAACATGATGCTAGTGTGGTATTGCGTAATCACAAAACTCGCACCAATCGCACCAATTAATAAGCGAAAGAACAGAAATGATTCATAACTATTTGCAGAAGCGACACCAAAAACGGGGATACTGCCGATAATCAACAAAGCGGTATATGTTTTACGTGGTCCGTACTTGTCACATAAAGGACCAATGATCAAACGGACTAAGATGGTAATTGCGACTGCTGCGATATTGATATTTGCGATTTGATCTTTAGTCAGATGAAATTCACCTGCAATGACTGGCATTAAAGGTGCACATGCAAACCAAGCAAAGAAGCAAACAAAGAAAGCAAGCCAACTCATGTGGAATGCTCGCATCGCTGGCGCTGAGAAGTTAAATAACTTAATTGATGTGGCTTTTTTCGCCGATAAATCTAAAGACATTGCCATCTCCTATACTGAACGTATACTGCTTTGTTGACACATATCGCTGTGTAAACAAACCGATCAGATCGGACATCGTTGGCCGTCTTACAATTTTTTAAAAAGTCTTCATTGACTCAATAAAGACAAAGCAAATGTTATGCCAATTAATAAAATAAAAATTAAAAATAACATTAACTATTGTTTAATAATGATTTTCTATAAAATAAATAGCATTTTAAATATCTTTTAATTGATTGAATAAATGCCGAATACATCAATGAACTGTTTTAAAGCACAATTAAACATGCTTCAAAATAATTCTTTTTATGCACCAACAATGAACATTAATTATTTTTAATAAAGATCACATCCATTTTTTATTTGTTTCCCTTAGCTGCAACGATACAATAAAGCGCACAAAATAGAGGCTAAAGTAATGCCTGCACTGAATAGATCATTCCTCATGGCATTAATTTTGCTTCAAAAAAATACTTAAAGCGCATTATGCTAAATGTGCATTGACTTATAATTTGACTTTATATTTATGCCGAAACTCAAAATCGCACTCATAGATGATGATCAGGCTCGAGCTGAATACATTAAAACATGTTTAATTCAACATGACTTTGATGTCGTTGCTAGTTTGACTTTAGATCACCTCAATGTTTTTAAATTAGAACATCTTCAAGCAGATGTTATTTTGCTTGATATGGATCACCCTCATCGTGATGTAATTGAGAGTTGCGTAAGCAATTTTGACTTACCAACGGTATTATTCACCAAGAACACTGACCGAGATATGATTAAACAGGCGATTGATGCAGGAATTACCGCCTATATCGTTGATGGTATCGATCCAAGTCGATTACATACCATTTTAGATATTTCGATTCAGCAATATAAAAAACATAAAAAGTTAGAAGGTGATCTCAAAGATGCAAAGACCAAACTAGCGGATCGTAAAGATGTTGAGAAAGCTAAAGTCCTACTGATGCAATTACACGGATTAACCGAAGACAAAGCATTCCAACTCCTTAGAAAAAATGCCATGAGCCATCGTATGACTATTGGTGAAATGTCACGACGCTTGCTCGACGCACAACAGCTTTTGAACAACCAATTAAAGGATGAATAAATGAGCAGTTTAGAAAAAAGTGAATTGCAACTTGGCTACATCCCTTTGCTCGATTGTATTGCGCTATTATGGGCAAAACAGCGTGGTTTGTTTGAAGCAGTAGGTCTAAATGTTACCTTAACCAAAGAAGCTTCTTGGGCAAGCCTACGTGATCGACTGGCTTTTGGTCTTTTAGATGCTGCACATTGCTTATCTGCCATGTTACCTGCAGCCGCAATAGGTGCTGATCAAATCGGTATTCCATTACAAACACCGGTCGTTCTCAGTGAAAATCGAGCTTTCATAAGTTTAAGTCAAAAACTGTGTTATCAGTTAGATATAAAGAAATATGATGCTTTAGAGCTATCAGCTCAAAAATTAGTAGAACACATGAAAAAAAATCATGTGGTCTCTTTAGGACATGTTTTCCAGCATTCCATCCATCATTATTGCTTAAGAGAATGGTTAGCATTAGCAGATTCTGAACTGGCACATTCAATACAACTCAAAACCTTACCACCTCCATATATGGTAGAAGCGCTAAATAACCATTTAATTGATGGTTTTTGTGTTGGCGAGCCATGGAATACTCAGGCAGAATTGGCGGGATTAGGGCAAATTGTCGGTTCGAGCCAAGACATCATTCCCAATGTTGCGGATAAAGTTCTAGCTGTAACGCAAGAGTGGGCTCAACAGCATCCAAATACATTAATTGCCTTAACTCGCGCAATCTTGCAGGCTCAACAAGAGTTACGTGTATTAGAAGATTTTGAACCTGTCTGGCAACTTTTAATTGATTTTGATGTCATCCAGTTTGAATGTTCGCCAAGCATTCATGTTGAAAAATACTATACGATCCAAGATATAATTCGGAACTTCGTTAAAAGTAGCGCTATACCTAAAAGTACAGATTTTGAATGGTTATTTCAGCAAATGCAAAAATGGAACAATTTGCCTGTAGGTTCTATAGATTACGAAAATAAAGCGCAAAGTTTTCTACTATTAGATACTTATTTAGCAGCATCAAAATAAGAGAACTCGTGATAAAAAAAGCTGTCTTGTGAAAAAGACAGCTTTGAAAAGACCCATAAGAGATTCTGCCAATCGAGAGCGATCTCTTATGTAATAGCTATACTATCTATATTCAATTTATCTTTTTCGGACATTTTCATGTCATTAGCAGCCATACAAAACTTCACAATTCATCTTTTTTGCCAATAAGCCACTTTCGTCGATTTAATCACCCCCCTACCCACGAGCTTGAACCCAATGGCAAATTGAAGCTAATGCTTATTATCAATCTAAACTAGCATATTTTTATAATTCAGTATCACGACGCTTCATCCACTGCTCTCTTTAGAAGTATATTTATACTAATTTTAAAAAATCCATTAGAATTAAAACAAATATTTTTCAAAAGTTTAGAATAAAAAAATATTCATAGCTTGAAATAAACACATGAACTAATTAGAACTCAATATAAGTTTCAAAAAAGCAAATCTATGAATTACATGACTTTCGAGTTACACAAATTACATGAACGAAATAAGGTAATTCAGTTTAAAATAGTGAAAAATAAAATAAGCCTGAAATTTGTCATATTTTAACATTGCCATTTCCTTGCAAAGTTTTCATTATATGCAGCATGCTTGGTACGCAACTTTCTTCATCCATTAAAAGAAATTATAAGAAAAAATGCAGAATTTTGTGCCATAATAAGCAAACTTTGCAGACATCTTGCAAAAAACATTTGCAGATTTAGAACTGGAGCAGGCTGAATGAGCTCAACCATTTTGGTAATTCACGGACCGAATTTGAACTTGCTAGGAAAACGCGAACCAGAGGTTTATGGTTATCTCACCTTAGATGATATTAACCAGCAACTCACCACTCAAGCTCAACAAGCATCATTTACACTAGATACATTTCAAAGCAACTGGGAAGGTGCGATTGTCGATCGCATTCATCAAGCACAAACTGAAGGGGTTAAATTTATCATTATTAACCCTGCAGCCTTGACTCATACTTCAGTTGCTCTACGCGATGCCCTTCTTGGCGTTGCGATTCCATTTATTGAGGTTCATTTGTCAAATGTTCACGCCCGTGAATCATTCCGTCATCACTCATATTTATCAGACAAAGCCATTGGTGTTATTTGTGGCTTAGGTGCGAAGGGTTACTCCTTTGCTCTCGATTTTGCAATCGAAAAAATTCAATCTTCTAACTAATTTATACATTTCAGGAATGCTCACTCATGGATATCCGTAAAATCAAGAAACTCATCGATTTGATGATTGAATCTGACTTACAAGCGATTGAAGTTAAGGAAGGTGATCAATCCATCTCATTAACTCGCCCTACTCCAGTTTACGCAGCGGCACCTTTGGCAGCAGCACCTAGTGCTTCTGCTCCTGCGGCCCCAGCAGCAAAAACACCTCGTGGCGCCGTAGAAACGTCACCGATGGTTGGTGTGTTCTATTCTGCACCAAGCCCAGGCGAAGGCCCATTCGTAAATGTAGGTCAAACAGTTTCTGCAGGTGAAACACTGGGTATCATCGAAGCGATGAAAATCATGAACCCAATTGAGGCGACTAAAAGCGGCGTGATTGAAGAAATCTTGGTAAAAAATGGTGAAGTGATCCAATTTGGTCAACCACTTTTCCGCTACCGCGCCTAATTAATTTGGGGATTCTAATGTTGCAAAAAGTATTAATTGCAAATCGCGGTGAAATCGCCTTACGAATTACGCGAGCTTGTAAAACGCTTGGCATTAAAACAGTTGGTATTTATTCTGATGCTGACAAAGACTTAATGCATTTACGCTTCGTTGATGAAGCTGTCTGTATTGGGCCGGGTACCACAAGTGAAAGTTATTTAAATATTCCTGCAATTATTACTGCTGCAGAAATTACAGGTGCGGATGCCATCCATCCTGGATACGGCTTTTTGTCTGAAAATGCTGAATTTGCTGAAATTGTAGAAAGCTCAGGTTTTATTTTTATTGGTCCTCGCCCTGAACACATTCGTCTTATGGGTAACAAGGTATCCGCGATTATTGCCATGAAAAAGGCTGGCGTACCCACCGTGCCTGGATGTGACCATGCTGTAACGATTAACAATGCACTTGCTGAAGCAAAAGAAATTGGCTTCCCGTTGATCGTCAAAGCAGCATCAGGCGGCGGCGGTCGTGGTATGCGTATCGTTGAACGTGTCGACACATTACTTGAATCAGTTCAAGCTGCACAACGTGATGCTGAGATGTGGTTTGGTGATGATACTGTATACATGGAGCGCTTCTTACAGAAACCTCGCCATGTAGAAGTTCAAGTGTTAGGTGATGGTAACGGTCATGCAATCCATTTATATGACCGAGACTGCTCTTTACAACGTCGTCATCAAAAGGTGTTAGAAGAAGCACCTGCTCCAAATCTACCAGAACAAGCACGTGCTGATATTTTGGAAGCATGTGTCAATGCTTGTAAGTTGATGCAATACCGTGGTGCTGGAACTTTTGAGTTTTTATTTGAAGAAGGCGAATTCTTCTTTATCGAAATGAATACTCGTGTTCAAGTTGAGCATCCTGTAACTGAAATGGTTACTGGCATTGATATTATTGAACAACAACTGCGGATTGCGGCTGGTTTAGGTTTAAATATTGAACAGCATGAAGTCGAAGTAAAAGGTCATGCGATTGAATGCCGTATCAATGCTGAAGATCCGACCACCTTCTTACCTTCTCCTGGTAAAATAGAAAACTTCTATGCACCAGGCGGCGCAGGTATTCGTTTAGATTCTCATATTTATCAAGGCTATAGTATTCCACCGTATTATGATTCGATGATTGCAAAACTCATCGCTCATGGTAAAGATCGTAAAACATCTTTAGCTCGTATGCGTCAAGCTTTAGATGAAATGATTTTGACTGGAATCAAAACCAACATTCCATTGCACAAAGATCTTATCTTGCAGGACAAAAACTTCTGTGAACAAGCTATGGATATTCATTATCTAGAAAAACATTTGCTAAAACAGCTTGAACCGAAAGCTGAAAAAGCATAAATAAAAAAGCCTCTAAGTTAAGAGGCTTTTTTATTATTCAATCTTTCTAAGGCAAGACACGGCGTAATGTTGCAAAACATTTTTCGCCTTTTTCATTGGCGCAAAAATTAATGGTGTGATCATTTTCCCATTTCACAAAATATTGCGAAACCTCACCAGTTTGGTCTAGTGTTTGACCAGAGCAATCCATCTGATTATTGTCATACTTAATCTGTAGAACCAATGCTGGTAAACGTTCTTTATGATCTTCTGAAGGTTGATAATCATATAAACCATAAGACCACTCTTGGTTACTCTTAATTACGACCTCATTCATTCCACGAAAATTATAGTATTCGACACACTTCTTATTATTAGGAATTTCCATTCCCCATAGCCCCATGATTTCAGGACGAGTTATCACTCTAATCGCATTTGCTTTAGCCAATTGTTGTGCTGTTACTGCTTTTTCATTTACGACCGTGTCTGCCATAGTCCATGTTGAGCAAGCCCATAATAATCCAATAATATAAATATTTTTCATAGATTTAATTAAGTCGTAATCTAAACGGTGCAAGGCTTTAAATTAGCATATTTTTTGAGAAAAACATGCATTCATAACCATATAAACACAATATTTTTAGCTTGAACTTTATTTGATTGTTATGGCATTTTTTCAGGTATGCTAGCTCTAGATTTACAGTTATTTTATTTACATTATAAAGATTTAGCTTTAAGGATAAAAGCCATGAAATTTTCTGAATACGTGCAATATGATGGTTTAGGATTAGCAGAACTGGTCAAAAGCAAACAAGTTCATCCTTCAGAATTATTAAAAATTGCATTAGAACGAACAGATCAAGTCAATCCAAAGCTAAATGCCATTATTATTCCAATGTATCAACAAGCGAAGCAGCGCGCACAGCAAGAATTCTCTGGATTATTTGCAGGTGTTCCATTTCTAGTCAAAGATCTATTTCAAGAATATCAAGGCATTCCAACGTCTTATGGTAGCCAAGCGCTAAAAAAAATTAATTATACACCTGATTTTAATGCTGAAATCGTAAACCGCTGGGAACAAACAGGGATTATCACTTTTGGTCGTACGAACACGCCTGAGTTTGGTATCAAAGGAATTACTGAACCCGATGCTTGGGGGGCTTGCCACAATCCGTGGAATTTAAAACACAATAGTGGTGGTTCTTCTGGTGGATCAGGCTCTGCAGTTGCAGGTGGAATCGTCCCAGTTGCAGGCGCAGGTGACGGTGGCGGATCAATTCGTATCCCCGCTTCTTATTGTGGTTTATTTGGATTAAAACCGAGTCGTGGTCGTACACCTTGGGGGCCACAATACAGTGAAGCAATGCATGGTGCTGCCATGCAACATGTTCTCTGCAAAACAGTTCGCGATAGTGCTGCCATGCTCGATGCAGTTCAAGGCCCAGAACAAACTTCACTTTTTAGAATAGAACCACCTGAAAAGAAATATTTAGATATCATTCAACAGGCTCCAAGAAAACTCAAAATTGCTTTTAATACTCAATCACCGATTGGAACAAAAGTTTCTAAAGACGCGATTCAAGCTGTTCAACAAACCGCTCAGTTACTGGAATCTTTAGGGCATATTGTTGTAGAAGATCGTCCAAAAATAGATGGTTTAGCATTAGGAAAAGACTTTGTAACCACTTGGTTCAGCCAGTTCTCATATATGCAGGCACAAATTAAACAAATGGCAGGTGCAACTGATCATGATTTCGAATTAGATTCTATTGCCCTCGCTGCTTTTGGGGCCAAGACAACCGCAACAGAATATATTCATACACTGAATAATTGGGGGCTTTATAGCACTCAAATGAACATTTTCTTTGAAAAATATGATCTTTATTTAACCCCAACAACAGCATCAGTCGCACCTAAAAATGGGGAAGTTGCGACACCTAATTGGCAAAAACCAATCTTGAAAGGACTGTTAAAAGTAGGAAAGGCGCACTATCTGGCACAAGGTAAATTAGTTGAAAAAATGGTGCAGGATAATTTAAGTTGGGTACCTTTTACGCAGTTAGCAAATGTCACAGGCTTACCTGCCATGTCTGTGCCTTTATACTGGAATAAAAGTGGCTTACCTTTAGGCAGCCAATTTATTGCACCTTTTGGACGTGAAGATCGTTTATTGCAACTTGCAGCACAATTAGAACAAACACAACCATGGATGTCTCAATATCAGAATATTCAACTCTAACCTAAGTTTTAGCTGCCGTTTCCAATTGATTCGGCAGCCAAAATACTAAAAACAAACCGACGAGTACGATACCACTTGCATATAAGAAAATTGTTGCGCCTGAAAACACTTGCCAATAATGCCCAGCTAATAGACTTCCAGATGCAACCCCTAACCCCCACATGGTGCTGTAAAGTGCTTGTCCCCGCCCTTGTTGCTCAGCTGAAAAATTTTGAAAAATCACTTTCATTGCAATTAAGTGAAATAATCCAAAACTAAAGGCATGTAAACATTGAGCAAATAACTGACCCAAAAAATGTGTGTTTAATATACTAACCAAAAACCAGCGTAAACTTGTCAAAATCAAGCATACTGCAACTAGTGTCCGCCAAGAGAAACGAGTAAAGAAAACTTTTTGCGCTATGGCAAACATGATAATTTCTGCAATTACGCCTGTTGCCCACAGCGTTCCAATTTGTGTCGTGCTAAACCCAATCTCTTTTAAAAAATTACTATAAAAACTATAAAATGGCGCTTGTGAGAATAATAAAACAAATTCAATCGCAAAAAATGCAGCCACAGTAGGTCGTTTTAAAATAGGTATTATAGATTCTAGTTTTTTTTGCGAGCTAGGCGCATGTTCAGGTTCTTTAATGCTAAATGACCACAAAAAAGCTAAAAAAGAAACCGCTAGAAGTAAAATGGGTAGCATTGAAATTTCAATAATTTCTAATAAAGCTCCGATAATGAATACGCCTAATATGAAGCCAACAGATCCCCACTTTCTAACTTTTCCATAAAGCTCTGCGCGTTTATCCCCCAACCAGAATAAAGTAACGCCTTCAAATTGCGCCAAAATTGCATTTTGAAAGAAACTAAAGATCAGCATGAGTAGTGCAACAGATTGAAAGCTATTCGGGATGACAAAGATGGCAAACCAGATGCAGGCTTCCATCCATGTTGCAATACGCACTAGCAACATTCGTTTGCCTGACTTATCAGCAATCCAGCCCCAAATCAGCGGTGCAAAAAAACGAGTAATAATCGCAATTGAAGACAAAATACCAATTTCTTGATAATTAAAACCTTGATCTTGTAGATACAAGTTCCAATAAGGCATGAATGTACCCACTATGGAATAGTAGAATAGGTAGAAACCACTCAATCGGGTTTGGATATTCAGGGAATGCAACAAATTAAGAGCCTTATCAACAAATGTAGACTGAAAAAATCGGAAAATTTATCAAGATAGGTTGAAGTGAATTTTAGCTGATTTAAGAGAATAATTCTCAACTCTAACAATTCATTACTTGTGGTATATCACGGTTCTTAGCAAGGTTTCTCTATTGTTGAATAATAGGAATCTCC